>CAZCFM010000187.1:0-5548 GCA_964497855.1 uncultured Verrucomicrobiota bacterium
AGTTGTCTCTGCAACCCTCAACGGAAAGAAGAGTACACCTAAGGCGGCCTGTTTCCTTTCGGCTTTTCGGATAGCTTTCGTGACCTGCTTCTCCGCGGAATCGAAATCTTGTCCTTTCTCTTCAGCAAGCATGCCAATAGCCATAAATGCCATTGGGCCGTCAATCAGTTCTCCTGCCTGAACCCAATGACGATTCCAGCCACCTGCCCATGTTTTTCGGTGAATCAAGTAGTGGTTCGAACGGACATTCAGATAAAAAGCCGAATATACGACCAGGCAAATTCCGGCGATGATGAGTTTTCGCTTCTTCATTAATTGGATCAACTTCTAGCTCATCCACGGCGGGGATGGAAGCCCGAATTCAAAATGGAGCGTTACCCGCCGTTGGATGTAGCGTCTTGTTAGGTCTCTTGGTTTCATTCTAGGTTTTTTCTTGCCGGGATAATCCATGCGGAATCGGGGGGCTTAAATCCGATCTTTGGATAATATTCAGTGGCTTTGGGGGCAGATAGTAGAATGATCTTGGCTCTTTCGCCGAGCTTTGACTGAGTCAGACGAATCAACTCACGGCCAATTCCCTGCTTCTGATAGGCAAGGTCTACGGCGAGATCAGACAAGTAACAACAGTATTCAAAATCTGTAACCGATCTGGCTACTCCAACAAGTGTCTCACCATCCCACGCTGTGCAAAGCAGATTCGCGTGCGTCAGCATCGCTTCGATACAAGGTGTATCGTCAACTGGTCGTCTCTCCGCGAGTGTCGACCGTCTGAGTAAACCCGTGAATTCATCTCGGCTTATTGTGCGGCTGTGTTCGTATTGAATTGGCATGTCTTTTCTGCCTAACATTCATATTAAGCTACACGTCGCTTTTTCTCCCGCGGCATCACGGGATCGGAAAATGACAGGGAAAACGTGTAAAGCAGGGAAAATTGCTGTCATGATGTTGTTTATCGTCCTGGTTGTGTGAGTGGGGCTGGTTTCGAGTGGTCTTGGAAACGGGTGGCTTGTCGGCTGATGGGTGGTCGTAGGGAGCTGGGCGCTGGGAGTTTGGCGCTGGGAGAAAACAATCAGGACCCGCTACAATGTCAACCGGAATGAGGGTGGCGGGTGGGAAATTCTCATGGTGCAACTCCCCGCGTCTTTTGGATTGCGGAAGGTTGCGTTTCTGTTCATACAAGAGGCTCCCGCCCCGGTAGCTCAGCTGGACAGAGCAGCGGACTTCTAATCCGCAGGTCGCAGGTTCGAACCCTGCCCGGGGCGCCACTTTCCCCCTTTTCGGAGATTTCCCTATGTTTAAAGCCTTTTTATCCCTTTGTGCCCTGCTCGTCCTGTCGGGCTGCCTCGTGCCGCGTCAGGAAGAACTGGACCGTCAGGCCCAGGAAAAAGCCCTCCGCGAACGGGAGCAGCGCCGCATGATCGAAGAGTACCAGCAGCGCACCCAGATGAGCCTGCAGGATTCCGAAGCCCAGCTTCTGCAAATCCAGCGCGAAGTCCGCACGATCAGCGAAGAAATGGCCCGTGCTCAGGCCCGCGATATCCAGCAGCTCGAACAACGCATCACCCGTCTGGAGGGTTCGATCCGCGAGCTGGACCAACGCCGGCAGAAGGATCGGGAGGAAATCATCGACATCCTGAGCAAACGCATGGCGGAGGTTTTCTCCCAGCAACAACAGTCGCGCACCACGGCGGTCCAAAGCGGCGGCAGCCATGTCGTTGCCGCCGGGGAAAACATCGGGAGTATCGCCGCCGCCTACGGCACCACCTCCCGCGCCCTGATTCAAGCCAACAATCTCAGCAATCCCAACAGCATCCGCGTCGGGCAACGTCTGGTCATCCCCCGCTAGGACATCGACATGGAAACCTCGCACGCCTGGTTTGTTCTAATCGATGGGGAACGCCACGGGCCCCTCTCCCTGCATGTCCTGCAATCCTGGGCCGCCACAGGTGCCCTCAACGGCGAAGCTGACGTCAGCGAGACGCCGGAAGGTCCCTGGCGCTCCGCTTCGTCGCTTCCCGAACTGGAACTCGATTGGCAAGTCATTGACGCCTCCGGCAACACCTATTATCCCTGCCACATTCTCGCCCTGCGCGGCGAAGTGGAGGACGGCAGCGTGGACCCCTTCTGGCAGGTCCGCAATCTGGCCACCGACGAAACCTACCAGGTCGTCGATGCGCTTTGTTCCGCCCTGCTGATTCAAACCCGACTGCTCGAAGAAAAACTGGCGGCCCTCCGCAGCGGGGAAAGTCCCATCGTCCCCGGCGAAGAAACCCCGGCCATCCAGTTGCTGCGCGAGCACGACCTTTTCGAGCGCGATGCCACCAAATGGAAACGTCTGTACGACGGCGAAGTGGAGCGCAACCAGTCCCGTGAAATCGAACTGCAACAGCAGATCGAAGAACTGCGGGGCTGGCAGCGCAAAGCCACCGAACGTATCAAGGCGCTCGAACGTCGCCGCACCCAGCTCGAGGAAATCGTGCTCAGCCCGCGCAAGGATGCCGCCGCGCTGTCGGGCGACCCCGATCTGAAAAACGCCTATGGGGAACTCAAAGTCCAGATGGACCGTCTGCTCGAATCCCTCGATCTGCGCACCCGCCAGTGCGAAGAGGCCCGCGCCCAGTCGCACGACCTCGATCTGCGTCTCCGCAAAGAGCGCGAAGAGGTTGCCCTCCAGCGGGAACGGGAGCTTGCCTCGCAGGAGGAAACCCTCCGCCACCTCAGCCGCCTCGAACAGGCCCACGGCGATTTGACGCGTTCCTACCGCAATCTCAACGACAAAATGGTGCGCCTGCGCAGCCAGATTGCGGAGCCCGAGCGCGGCCCCCTGCACCGTCAAAGCCCGGCCCCCGCAGCCGCCCCGGCCGCCGATCAACCCGTCCCGCCCTCTCCAGGCCGGGTCAAAATCAAACTCACCTGATCCTGTGGCCGAGATTTGGGACTATCTTAAACGTCCGGATGCCGTCATCTCTGCGGTGGATCTGTTGTATGCCCTGCTGCTGCTCGGGGGGCTTCTGCGCGGCATGTTCCGGGGCGTCTCCGGCGAAATCGCCGCCACCCTCGGCACGGTCATCACCTTCATCGGATCCGGGCGCTTCTACCGTCCGGTCTCGTCGTTTCTGCTGGAAAAAACTCGCATGGAAAACGAAACCGCGGCCCAGGGACTGGCCTACCTGCTGCTGATCCTGATTTTTTTCGCTTCCTGGAAAGCCATCACCTGGCTGCTGCGGACTCTCTTCCAGCGCGCCGTGCCCGACCACATCGAACGCCCCCTCGGCGCGCTTCTGGGTCTGGTGAAGAGCACAGTGCTCCTCTGCGTACTGCTCGTGCTGATCAATTTCAGCGGATCGGTTTTCCTGCGCACCCTGTTCATCGAGCGCTCCGCCTTTGGCCGACTGACACAGGTCGCGATTCCGACGCTGCTGAATCGCTGGATGCCGCGCGCGTTCTCCGCCCCCCCCGTTCCTGCCCCTGCCCCCACGCCCCCGGCCACGTCCCATGGATCTGGAAACACTTAAGGAGGAAATCCGCGCCCGTGCGGATGTGGTCGATGTGATCGGCCGGGTCGTCCGCTTGCAGAAAGCCGGCGGGACCTACAAAGGCCTCTGCCCCTTTCACACGGAAAAAACGCCGTCTTTCAACGTCGATCCCAAGAAACAAAGTTACCACTGTTTCGGCTGCGGGGCGGGCGGCGACGTGTTCACCTTTGTCATGGAACACGAACACGTGGACTTCATGGGCGCGATGGAACGCCTCGCCACGCAGGTGGGTGTTCCCTTTGAGTTCGACGGCGCGCGCGGTGCCGGGGGCGGGCCCAAAAAAGACCGCCTGTTTTCACTGCACGAACGCGCCACGGCCTTTTTCCAGGAACGCCTCCACGACCCCGCCACCCCCGACGCGCTCGCCTACACCCGCAAGCGCGCACTGAGCGACGCCACCCTCGCGGACTTCCGCATCGGTTACGCCCCCAACAGTTTCGATACCCTCCTGCGCAGTGCCCGTGACTGGGGCTTTACGTCCGAGGAAATCGAAGCCAGCGGCCTCTTCGGCATCCGCGAAAACAGCAGCGGTGAAAAATTCTACGACCGTTTCCGCGACCGTCTGATGTTTCCCATCGCCGACGAACAGGGACGCATCATCGGATTCAGCGGCCGCATCCTGCAGAGCGGCGACAGCAAAGCCAAATATGTCAACAGTCCCGAAACCCTGCTCTTCAAAAAGTCCCGCGTCCTCTACGCGATTCACCGCGCCCGCCAAAGCATTGCCAGCACGCGAAAAGTCGTTCTTTGCGAAGGACAGCTCGACGTGATCCGCTGTCACGAGGCCGGAGTCCTGCAAGCTGTGGCCGCGCAGGGCACCGCCATCACCGAGGAACACGCCCGCATCCTCAAGCGCTACGCGGATGAAGTGACGCTGATGCTCGATGCCGACACGGCGGGTGTCAAAGCCGCGCTGCGCAGTGCCGAAGTGCTCCTGAGCGCCGGACTCACCCTGCGCGTGGCCTCCCTGCCGCCGGGCGAGGACCCCGACAGTTTGGTCACGCGCCAGGGCCCCGCCGCACTGCAGGAGGTTCTGGCCGACGCGGAAAGTTTTGTCGCGTTTCAGGTCCGCACCCTCGTGCGCATGGAGGGCGAAATTACCGAAACCACCCGCCTGCGCGTCGCCCGCAGCGTCATGCAAACCATTGCCCACGCCACCGAGGCCGTACACCGCGACGAGTTGATTCATCAGGCGGCGGCGGCGCTGGGCATGAGCGAGCAGGCCCTGCGCTCCGACATGCAGACGGCCCTTCCCGCGAACCTGCCCTTCCGTCCGCAACCGCCCGGCCCCGCGCCCGCGCCCCGACCTACCCTTGCCTCCCACGACGACCTGCCGATTCCCGAGCGCATGGTCATCGAAATTCTCCTGCACCATCCACGCGGCCTCGAGCTCTGCCGCGAATTCCTGCGCCCCTCCCACTTCCACAATGAAGAGACCCGCGCGGCGCTGGAGGCTCTGTATCAGACACAAACCCCTACCCTCGACGGCGTCAAGGATGCCATTCGCGGTCTGCCCGGAGCCCCGCGCATCTACGAAATTCTTTCCCGCAGCACCCTGCGTCTCAGCGGAGAAGGCGGTTCGCCCGAGGAGGCCTTGCGGGACCTGCTGCTGCACATCCGCCGCGCCGAGGTGATCCGCCGCAAACAGGCCCTGGAGGACCAGTGCCGTCTGCTGCCACCTGACCGTCGCATGGAACAGGAACCCCTCATTTGGCAACTGACCCTGCACGCGCGGCGTATCGAGGAATTGCGTAAATCCAAAGACTGGCAAAAGGCTTCATTTCTGCTCCGCATGTTGGACAGCCAGGAAAACAGCCCCGCCTAAATCCATTCCGAATCTCGGAACCGGGTTGCGAAGCCCTTTCCGACCTGCGGAACTTACTTCACCTGCCGCAACGACTTCATGCCCAGCCAACCGCCTTTGATTGTTTTGCCCGCTTTCGTGCGTTTCGGCCCAAAACAGCTCTTGTGTTCCTCCATCAGTCCCTGCAGGAACTCGCCACTGCCCACCC
>CAZCFM010000188.1:0-4316 GCA_964497855.1 uncultured Verrucomicrobiota bacterium
GAATGCGCGTCGGCGGGGCCGTCGAGGCCAGTGACGCCAAAGAGGTCACGTATCCGCCTTCATCCTGATCGTAAGGATCAACCGGGCACCAGCAGATCCTCGCTGAGTTTCAGCACATCCGGGGAGGGGCTGAAGGCGTCGCGGCGGTTGATGAGGCTGCCGGCGGGAACGCGCAGGGGGCCCTGGAGCAGGGGGTCGTGGGTGTTTTCCATCCAGTCCTGGAGCCGGGCTTCCATCTCCGTGCGCAGGGCGGCGTAGCGGGGATCGTCGGCGAGGTTTCGGCGTTCCTGGGGATCGAACACGAGATCGTAGAGCTGGACGGCTTCGCGGGGACGTGTGGCCCAGCCGGCGTCGAGCCATTCGTCGCGCGAGGGACTTTCGTCGCAGTTGGCGAGATTTTGCGAGAGGTCTTTTTCGAAAATCCGGATGTAGGAGGCGGTGGCGGTCCGCAGGGCGCGGGCGGGGCCGACGGCGGCATGGACATTGACTTCGGCGAAGAGATCCTCGCGAATCCGGGCCCCCGCGGGATCGGCAAACACGGGGCGCAGGCTGCGTCCCGGCAGGCTGGAGGGCAGGGGAAGTCCCAGCACATCGAAAACCGTGGGTACGAGATCGAGATGGCTGACAAGGGCGTCGCTGGCGCGGCCCGCCGGAATGACGCCGGGCAGACGCAGCAGCCAGGTGACGCCGGTGCCGTGGGCGGTCAGGTTGCACTTCATGTCGGGGAAGGCGATCCCGTGGTCGGTGGTGAGAATGACCAGTGTGTTGTCGGCCTGGCCGGAGGCCTCCAGCGCGTCGAGCACCCGCCCGAGGGCCTGGTCGGCGATGTGGACGCTGGCCATGTAGGCGGCCATGTCGGCGCGGTTGCGGGCGCTGTCGGGAAGCGGATCGGGCACTTTGACGGCGTGTTCCGGAAAGCGGTCGGGATCGGCGGCCACGAAGGGACGGTGGGGCAGAAAGAGGCCCATCCAGAGGAACCAGGGGCGCTCGGAGCCTTCGCGCAGAAACGCGGCGGCGTTGTCGGCGGAATTGAGGTCGCGCTCTTCCAGTTTGCCCGTGGTGTTTTCAATGACCCGTACGTAGATGGGGTCGTCCTCGCGCGGGTGGTATTCGTGTTGCAGACCCGTCTGCACGGTCAGATAGCCCTGGGCGGAGAGGCGGCGGGCGAGGTGAAGCGAGTAGTCGTTGAGGGTGAAGCCGCGGTGGGTGAGGCCGAGCATGCCCATCTGGTGCGCGGTGAGTCCGGTGAACATCGCGGCGCGGCTGGGCGAACAGGTGGGGGCCGCGCAGTGCGCGTTGCGGAGGGTGAGGCCCTGCGAGGCCAGACGGGCCATGTTCGGTGTGGGCAGGGCAAAACCATATGCGCTGTTGTAGCGGCCCATGTCGTGCGCATGGACGATCAGGAGATTGGGGGTTTTGGTTTGCATGTTTCGCATGGATTGTTGTTTTTCCGCGCAGCCGAAGCTTGACCTCCGGGGGGAATGGACGTAGCGTACCCGTCCTGTCATTCCACAACCCCTATGCCCCGGATTAGATGAAAACAAGCCTCCTCTGTATTTCCGCATGTCTCCTGCGCGTCTCCCTGTTCGCCGCCGAGCCGATCCCGGCCCCGCCCCCGCCGGTTCGCGCCCCCTCCCTGCGCAACGCCCCCTGGCCTCAGGCCCTGGAAAACGCCTATCTCGAGCGCGCGCACCACGCCATTCAGGCCTTCAGCAAACCCAGTTCCGTCAACCACACCCTGGAAACCGAAAAAGGAACGCTGCCCGCCGTCATGTTCAACTATCTGGCCGGACACAAGGAACACGCCCTCCGCGAAATGGCGGGTCTCGACGGCGAACAGGGCTGGACCGACGGCATCGATTTGTACTGGTGCTTCACGCTCAAAGGCCAGGTCCGCAAATATCTGCTCTGGGGTCCGGAACTGCCCCAGGAGTATCAAGACCGTTTTTTCCGCGCGGCCAAACTCTGGTCCTCCGAGGATCCGCGTCCGACCATGGAACTGGTCAACGCCCTCTCCGATCCCGATGCCTCCGTGCGCGCCCATGCCCTGCGGCTCTTGCAGGCGATGCGCGCCACGCCGCCGGAAAAACTGGCCGAAACCGTGACCAATCCCGAGGCCAAGGCCGCCCTGCTGGCCTTTGCCGAAACGGACATGGCCAAGGAAATTCCAGGCGAAGAACCGGAAAAATGGAAAGCCTGGTGGAGCTTTTTCAGTGGGAAGGACTGGAAAGTGTTCGAAGAGGTCGAACGCGTCTCCAACCCGCGTCCGCACCCGACCTTTGGCGTGGGCAAAGGACCCGTGGGTGCCACCTGGAACCCCGAAACCCGCGGCGGATGGGTCGATGCCCGCAACACCGACAACCTCCGCGCCATGCGCGAGACCTCCGTCTATTTGATGGCGGAAGCGACAGGAAATGAAGAAGTCCGCAAACTCTACAAACAGAAAATCCGCCGTTTTGTCACCGACCTCTACCGCGTGGGCATGGGCGAATGGGACAGCGAAACCTACATCGGCCACACCACCGTTCCCTACATCACTCTGTACGATTTCAGCAAGGACCCCGAAGTGACCGCCCTCGCCAAAGCCGCGCTGGATTGGCTGGCGGCTTCCCAGGCTTGGAAATTTTACGACGGCGGCTTTGCCCCGCCCTGCAAACGCGATTATGCCGGGACGGCCAAGGTCTGGGGCCCCGGCGCCACCAGTCTGCCCGCCTTGTGGTTCGGCAGCTCGCGCCCGCATCCCTCCCCGCACGTGGACGATGTGCACGCGATCACCTCCTCCTACCGTCCGCCCCTCGCCGTCTGGCATCTCGCCAACAAAAATTTCCGCCGCCCCGTGGAAGTCCTGGCCACCAAACCCGCCTATCAGGTCTTCCTGCCCGGCGGGGATGACAAACCGGCCTACTGGGAAACCGTCTATTACGGAAATCACTTCTACCTCGGTTCCACGGTCTGCCTGGGTGGCGACGGCGACATGTCGCCCTTTTCTCTGCTCGCCGAAAATCCGGCCCGCGGCGTCGATGTCGTCCTGGCCATGCCCGGCCTGCACCACAACCTCAAAGTCGCCGGCAGCCAGATCGGCCAGCACCACAACCAGGTCATCTATCTGGCCCGCGGCGGCAAAGAATTCTCCTGGCAGCTCCCCAAATCCGCCGAACGCGTTTCCGAAGGCGGCGTCTGGTTCGTCCGCCTGCACTCCACCTGGCTCGCTTTCTGGCCCATCGGCCTCCAGGACTGGGCACCCGGAAGCTCGCCCACCCGCACGACCGACAAAGCCAAGGACGACATCCTCGTCGCCAAGGCCGCCCCCGGCAACGACCTGACCGGCTTCGCCCTGATCGCCGCCGACACCAAGGACTTCGCCGATTTCAACGCCTTCAAGGCCGCCATCCTTCGCGAGGCCTCCCTGACCGCCTCCGCCAAAGATCAGTGGACCCTGAAAGGCCCCGGCGGCCGCACCCTGGCGATGACCTACAACCGCGAAAACGACCTCCCCGTCGTTCTGCGCGACGGCGTTTTGCGCGACTACAACGTCTTCGACCAATGGAAACCCTCCGAGCCCAACGGCCCCATCGAATCCGGATGGAAAGACGGAAAACTGACCGTTCGCGCCGGCGGCTGGGTCTTCCGCGCCACCGTCGACGCGGACGGAACCTACAGCTTCAGCGAAGAAAAAGAATAGATTTCAAAAATCTTTTCAGGGCATTCTTGACAATCTCTACTAAGCCAATAGAGATACTGCACTATGATATCCAAGAAGTGCATGTATGCCTTGAAGGCCGTGTTGGCGCTCTCCCGTGACCGGGTAGGGCGTCCCATGACTATTCAGGAGATTGCCGAAAAAGAAAACATTCCGGCGCGTTTTTTGGAAGCCATTCTCCGGGACCTGAAACAGAACGGACTCACCGAATCGGTGCGAGGCAAAGACGGCGGGTACCGGCTGTCGCGTCCGCCCCGTGAGTTGACGGTGGGCGACGTGATCCGGGCCGTGGAAAGCGGCTGGATGGCCCCCCCGGCGGACGCCGAAGACGACATTTTCTCCAGCGTATGGTCCGAAGCCACCGACGCCCTCACGGCGGTGGTCAACGGCAGCGATTTTCAAACCTTGGCGGACCGCGACGCCCTGTCGCGCCAATCACAGGTGCCCGATTACTCCATCTAACCACAGCGTATCCCCCTATGAGCCAACACCCTGACCTTTCCGATGCCAACAGCCGTCTCAGCGGCGCTCCCCCCCTCGACATCCTCCGCTGGGGCCTCGAAGCCTCCTCCGGGCGGATGATCATTTCCACCAATTTCCGTCCCTACGAGGCCGT
>CAZCFM010000188.1:4416-5528 GCA_964497855.1 uncultured Verrucomicrobiota bacterium
AACCGCGAAAAAATGGACATCGTGGGCCGCACATCCGAAGGCCTGATCAAACTCAGCCCCGTGCTCGACTGGAGCGACGCCGACATGCAGGCCTACATCGACCGGCACGCGCTGCCCAACGAATTCAACTATTACGACCCCACCAAGGTCCTCGAGAAACGGGAATGTGGCTTGCACCTGGATTCCGCCCGGCTATAAACGGACCCCTTTCATGAAAACCTACAAACTCACCCATCTTCAGTATCTGGAGTCCGAGTCGATGCACCTCATCCGCGAGGTGGCGGCCCAGTTCCAGCGCCCAACCCTGATGTTTTCCGGCGGCAAGGACTCCATCGTCATGCTGCGCCTCGCCGAAAAGGCCTTCCATCCGGCGCGCATCCCCTTCCCGCTGCTCAACGTTGACACCGGCCACAATTTCGTCGAATTGAACGACTTCCGCGACCGCCGTGCCGCACAGCTCGGGGCCAAACTTATCGTCCGCACGGTCGACGAAGGCATCGCCAAGGGCATCGTCACGCCGATCCCCGGCGAAATCAGCCGCAACCGCCTGCAAATCCCCGTGCTCCTGGGCGCGATCGAGGAGTTCCAGTTCGACGCCGCCCTCGGCGGCGCCCGCCGCGACGAGGAAAAGGCCCGCGCCAAGGAGCGTTTCTTCTCCTTCCGCGACGAGTTCGGCCAGTGGGACCCCAAACGCCAGCGCCCCGAACTCTGGAACCTCTACAACGGACGGGTCCATCCCGGCCAGCACATGCGCGCCTTTCCCCTCTCCAACTGGACCGAAATGGACGTCTGGGAATACATCCGCCAGGAGCAGCTCGAACTTCCCAGCATCTACTTCACCCACGAACGCGAGGTCGTCCGCCGCGGCGGCCAGTGGCTCCCGGTCAACGACCTCCTGCCCCCCAAACCCAGCGAAACCGTCAAACGCCTCCGCGTCCGCGTCCGCACCATCGGCGACATCATGACCACCGGCTGCATTGAGTCCGAGGCCTCCACCATCGACGAAATCATCGCCGAAATCTCCACCGCCCGCGTCACCGAACGCGGCTCCCGCGCCGACGACAAAGTCTCCGAATCCTCCATGGAAGACCGGAAACGCGAAGGATATTTTT
>CAZCFM010000189.1:0-5473 GCA_964497855.1 uncultured Verrucomicrobiota bacterium
CAGCCCTTCCCCCGCGACCCGCTCCTGCCCGCCATCCTCCTGCTCGCCATAGCCGTCCGCGCCATCGACCCCATCCTTCATCCCGCCCTCGGACAGTCCGACGCCTACGGACACCTCCAGTTCCTGCGCGACATCGTCACCCGCGGCCAACTCCGCCACGCCTTCTATCCTCCCGCCCACGCATGGGTCTCCGCCCTGCCCGCACTCCTCTCCCGCATCGACCTCTACACCCTTGCCCGCCACGGCGGTGCCGCCTACGGAGTAGGCCTCGTCAGCGGCATCTATTTCCTCAGTCGTCGCATCTCCGGCAGTACCACCGCCCGACACGCCGCCCTGCTCGCCGCCGGATTCCCCCTCATCCAGCCCCTCCTCCGCACCGGCATCGGCCTCTTCGCCAATCAGCTCGGACTCCTTCTTCTGCCCCTGATTCTCTACACGATCCCGACTTCCACCGGACTTTTGCGACGTCCCACAAGCGCCCTGCGTTTTCTCCTGCCCTTCCTCGCGCTCGCCATCGCCGTTCCCATGATGTCCCTCGACCTCTGCGTCGTTCTGGCCCTCAACGCCCTCCTTTCCCGCTTTTCCCCCAGCCGCGAACGAACGCCCCTGCTCCCCATCTTCCTCGGCGGAACGGCCCTCGTCGTCCTCGGCATCGGACTGCTCTTCCATCTGCCTGCGGACTCTCTTAACGCCACCGTCGGTCTCATCACCGCCTCCGAAGGTCCCCTGCAAGGCCCCGTCGACGCCCTGTTGCGCCTGTTGACAGATTACCTGAGCCCCAAATCCAGCGGACTCTCCCTTCCCCTGCTCATCGGCAGCGCCATCTTTGCCCTGTTTCAAGCTGGTCTCTGCCTCTGGAGTCTCCGCCACGCCCCGACCCTCCGCCCGGTCTTTGTTCTCGGCAGCGTCAGCGGTTTCCAATCCGTCACCGGCATTCTGCAATTCAGCAGTTACCAGCGCGCCGGATGGTTTTTCCTCATCGCCGCCTGCATCACAGGAGGCTGGATACTCGGAAGCCTCTCCAAACGGCTCCGCT
This sequence comes from uncultured Verrucomicrobiota bacterium, assembly GCA_964497855.1. Taxonomy (GTDB): domain Bacteria; phylum Verrucomicrobiota; class Kiritimatiellia; order SS1-B-03-39; family UBA6053; genus CAYLNG01. Next base: position 1,037 of record CAZCFM010000189.1, read on the forward strand.
ACCGGCGCGAGGCCCTCTTCGCCACGGCTCTCGCCTGCCTTGTGTCCCTGTGGCTCTATCCCCGCCACCAGCCCCACCTCAGCGCGAACGAAAACGCCCTCGTCCGACACCTCCGCGACCTGCGCCACGCCCGGCAACTCCGCCGCAATCCCCCGCCTCTCACCCTCTGGACCCGCGCCTTCAACAATTTTCCAGGCGCACAGGGTGACCCCGTGCCCGCCCTGCTCGAAGACCTTCCCAACCTCAGCCTCCGTCGTGTTCTCCCCGAAGACGACTTCCATCTCCCCGACTCTGGCACTCACCTCTTCCTCCTGGATGCGGAACCCTCGGTCCTTCCCGCCAACGCCAGCTCCATCGAGAAACACCGCGCCCATTTCCTCTCCGTCATCCCCCGCATCCGCCAACACCTCGACCCCACCCTTCAGGCCCAAGCCCGGGACGGATGGATCATCATCGAATGGCAGCCCCCCCAGATCACAACCCCCGCCCCAGGAGAGTCCTTTTCACCAAACAAGGAAGGATCTGTTTTACAATGAATACGCACTTCATAGTAACTGCCCCCTTGCCTCGGTTTGAATAAAAATTCAAATTCCAACCTCTAATTTTATGAAAAAGAAAACCTCTTGTTGTCTCTTAACGATCATCGCAGTATTTGCCGTAATTGCGGGTATTGTTGCATTAAGACGCATGGCTCTTACCACCCGTGCTTTTGAAATAGAAAAGGCTGTCACTTTTTTGCCTAAATTATTTGATGAAATAGATACCTCCCGTTTTTCTTCGGTAAACGGCGCCAGCTTTCATAGTTTTTTATCAAGCCCCTCCTTTATTTTCACTTTTAAAATTGATTCGGCTTATGTCGATATATTTTTGAATAAGAATGGTTTTAAACCCTACGGATCGACGAAAATACCGGTTTTCGAATGGGCTCTTGTGGTATACAAAGGTTTAAGCGATGTGAAATACAAATCTTATATAAATGAACATGGCTCGCTTTTGTATGAAATTGATGACCAGGGTACATTTTTATATAAACACTAAACTTAACGTTCTAAACCTAACGGTTTGTGGACATTTCTCAACTCCCGTTTCCGATCATCGGAAACCCGCACGATTCAGCCTTCCGATCTTCGGAAACCTACTACGTCTGAACGAAAGCACGCATGCAGCCCTGTTTTCATGCAGGGAGCCAGACCTCAGTTTGATGATCCGATTCCAAAAAATGGATCGCAGACTCAAATGTCTTTTTGTCGCGTAGCGACAGGCCCAGAATTAGCCGTGGATTTCAATCCTGACGAGTATACACATCTTTCTGAGCCATTTCGGGCCGAAGGTCCGAGCCAATACCAGCCCAGTCCGGACGCAGGAGCCGCGCAAGCGGAACCTGCGCCCGGGCTGGGTTTCGGGGGAGCAACACAGGGTCGCGGGCCGTAGGTCCGCACAGATTACCGGGGCCTGGGTGCGGCCGTGATTTGCGCGGACTTTCAGCCCGCGTTCCATCGGATGAAACTCATTCCCAGCCCGCAAACGGACCTTCAGTCCGTCTGCGGACTGGGCTGGTATCGCCTCGGACCTTCGGCCCGAACACAACGGATCAACATTTCCAACTTGTGTATACTCGTCAGGAATAAAATCCACGGCTACTCCTGGACCGTCGCTACGCGACGAAGACGCGAGGCTCGTCCTTTAGATATGGAAATTCCGTTACAGTCAGCATTTGTACTCGCGATAAATCCGCCTTTGGAAGTGTTCAAACTGAGGTGTGGGGACCGATGCTCGTGTCCTCCCTTTACTTCGTTTTAAAAAGACACATTCAAAGGGTGTTCTGGCGTCACCTTTCCGTAGCGCAGGTTTGTATCCAGTGCAGCGTGGGGGTCAGGTCTTGAGATTCGGCCAGGGCCCTCATGCGGGGCAGTTTTTTGACGTCGTCCATTTCAATGACCTCGCGTGGGGCGAAGGGAACCTGGAGGCGGTGGTAGTTGTCGCCGAGAATCTGGGCGCACTGGAAGTGGGCGATGCCGGACACGCCGTCCATGAGGATTTGCAGCAGGGGTTTGATCCACTGGGCCGTGCCCCAGTTGAGGCGCTGTCCCTGGATGTAGGCGGGAGCTTCGCCGGTGCCGAGGGAGAGAAGCTGGATGTCATCAAGGCTGCGGGCGGCGTGGGGACGGTTCCGGGCGTCGAGGGCCTGCGCAATGGCCACCATGGAGGGGTTGTTGGCGAAAACACCGCCGTCGATGTAGCCGTCCACGGACGGAAAATAGGTGGGGGCGGCGCTGGTGTAGAGGGCCGCGTTGACGATGGGAACCAATCCATCGCTGTCGCTGCCAGGGAAGTTGTGGAAGATTTTGGGGGACCAGCGGCGGGTGTCGGGAGGCTTGGCCTGGTTGTCGAGGTCGAAAGCGCAGAGGACGACGCGTTTGGGAAGGTCCTTGAGGGTGCGGGTGCCGAAAATATCCGTAAGGTGTTTGGCGAGTTGACGGTTGTCGTAGTCGGCGCCTATGGATTTTCCGAAGTCGCGGAGGTTGTCCCAGAGGGAGTCGTCGAAGATGTCGGCGCCGTGTTGTTCGTAGAGACGGGCGATTTCATCAGGGGGAAGTCCGGCGGCGAGGGCGAGGGCGAGGATGCCGCCGGTCGAGGTGCCGGCGAAGAGGTCGATGGAGGCGATGAAACCAGGGCGGGCTGCTTCAAGTCGCGAGAGGAGAACGGCGCTGATCAGTCCGCGCAGGCCTCCGCCGTCGAGAGAAAGGATTCGGTAGGGCATGAACGTTTCCGGGTCGGGGTTTGAATGTGTTCTTAACGCGGGATGCGGAATCGCGGCAACTCCATTCCCATTGTTTTTATCGGCGGACTTGACTCTGTTCGGGCCGTGGTTGAAAAATTCATCTTTTCCAATAAATCGCCGGGGTCTGGGGCCCTGACGGGCTCAATCCCGACAGGGCAGTCCTATCGGCCTCTAGGGATACGTGACCTCTTTGGCGTCACTGGCCTCGACGGCCCCGCCGACGCGCATTCCCTTGACGCCGATCAGCAGGTAGGCGCTGCGGTAGGGCAGCTTGTCTATCCCCCGCGAGGCGCCAAGACGAAACAGACTGCTCTGAGCCTCCCCCGAAAACCGACGCGTGGCATCGTCGTGCGCAAACAACACGACAAATGCGCCGTAGGGAAGCGCCTGCACGGCCTCGGAAAAACGAAGCGACTCCTCCTTGCTCTCGTAGGTGTCGTAGGTTTCCCTCACCACGACATCCTTGCCGACCAGGGCCAGCATCGACAGCCCGCGCTGACCCGTCATGCGAATCTGCTGCCCTACCTGCACACCCGAGGCACCGCGCTCCGGCGAGCCAGCGGACACGGCCTTCACCTGACCCAGAAAGACCTGGAACGCCGGGTTGTCCGGCTCGAACAGAAACAGCGCGTCGGGCGGGGCCGGGATATCCTCGTCGGCTGGCGTTGCGGGCTTGGATTTTTTTCCTTTGCCGGACAGCAGTTTTTCCACCCGCTGGATTTCCTGGCCAAACCCTTTGATCGCCTTCGATGTGCCGAAGGTCCGGAACTGTTCCCGTTCCCGGTGTGCGGTCTCGGCGTCATTGGCCCGCACCAGGGAGCGCACCCGTTCCTCAAAAGCCTTCGCCGCGTCTTCCTCCACCTTTTTCTTCTCCTCCTTCATTTGCGTCAACAGGCTTTGCAGGTCTTCCCGCAACTTCAAACTCCAGGTCTCCAGTTCCGCCGGATACCCCGTCAGCCCCTCCGGACGGTACAGATTGCCGAAAGGCTGTTCCGGCAACAGGCGCAGCTCCCGTTCCGCCCAGAGCCGCAGCGCCGGATCGGGCAACATCTCGCCCCGCGCCGCCAGACGAATCAACTCCCGCTCGTTATCCGCCGCCAGGACCTCCAGGCGATTCAAGGCCCCCGCCGTCAAGGCCTCCGCGCGCTGTTCATACGACACCAACAGCGCGGGACGTTCTTTTCCTTCCGCAAATCCTGTTTCGAAAACCATGGCGGATAGCGCCACAACACATGCGAAGAGGGTTTTCATGGCGTTTTGCTCTCCTTTTCGACGGTTTCCTCAAACAACACCGCGCTGAGGGCTTCCTGTTCGAGGCGGTTCGGCTGTGGAGTGAGGGCCGGAAACTGCAGGGAGTGGAGGAGGGGCTGCTGAATGCCAAGAGCACACGCATCGAGAAGCCGGCACTGGCGTGGGTGGTCAAGAATAACACCTCGGTGACGGGGAAATGGATTGCGGAAGGAGCGCAAATAGGGCATTCATTAACGGCATCCTTGGCGATCAACCGTTTCGCCCGGGACAACAGCCGGGCCGCCACCCGCATCCGCAAGAAACTCCATGGAGCGTTGATTGATGCATGAAAAACACAAAATATCGCGGGCTGACCCCTTTTCCTGATACAAATAGACGCTGGCAGTGGGTCACAGCTGGGCTAC
>CAZCFM010000190.1:0-5453 GCA_964497855.1 uncultured Verrucomicrobiota bacterium
TTTTATCAGGACGCCAACGGCAGCGGCTTCAAAGGCGACGACCTGCCTTTCCGCTACACCTCCCCCTGCATTCAGGGCGAAGGGAAATTCTCCTTCTTCTTCTATTGGGACACCTACTTCACCCACCTCGGCCTGCTGCGCTGCGGCCATGCCGATGTGGCCCGCGACAACCTCCGCAACATGCTCTGGCTCATCGAACGCCAGGGCTATATGCCCAACCACAGCGCACTCTTCAACCGATCCCAGTCGCCCTATCTCTGCCGCATGGTTCGGGACTATTTCGAGCATCTGGGCGGTCCCGACGCCGATCCGGATTTCTTCCGCGCCTGCCTCGAAGGCCTTCGCCGCGAATACCAGTTCTGGACCCTCGCGCGCCTTCATCCCACCGGTCTCAGCCACCACGGACACTCCGGCACCTGGGAGGATGAGGAGGCCTTCGCCGCCAATAAACGCGTCACCGCCATCTGTCCCAATCAACATCTTCCCCTCGCCGAACGCCGCCGCATCGGGGCGCACTACCTCGCCGAAGCCGAAGCCACCTGCGACTTCACCCCGCGTTTCCAGAAACGCTGCATCGACTTTATCCAGCCCGATCTCAACGGACTCCTCTACGAATACGAGTGCCTATTCGCCGAACACGCCGAACGGTTGGGCTGGAATACCTACCGCGACTGGCAGAGCCTCGCCGAGGCCCGCCGGACCCGCATTCAGCAGCTCCTCTGGTCAGAAGAGCGCGGGCTCTATCTCGACTACGACCACGTCAACCACCGTCATTCCCCCGTTGCCGCCCTCACCGGCCTGCAACTGCTCGCCCATGGCATTCCCACTCCCGAACAGGCCGCCCGCATCGTCGCCAATCTTCCCCTTTTCGAACGCGAACACGGCATTGCCTACACCGAGGAATGTCCCGGCTGCCGCGACTACCAATGGGCCTTCCCCGCCGTCTGGCCGCCCATGGTCTGGATGACCGTCGAGGGTCTGGACCGCTACGGCTACCGCGAGGATGCCCGCCGCATCGCGGGGAAATTCATCGCCACCACGGACTGGCTTTTCGAGAAGTACGGCAAGATCTTCGAAAAAACCGATGCCGAAACCGGGGAACTGTCCGTTGCCGACTACGTTCCCCCGCCCATGATGGGCTGGAGCGCTGGTGTCTATCTCCGCTGCCGCGATGCACATTAGGTCCCTGCGGAATGGCATTCGGGGTTGAAATTCACGGGCGGGCTTCGTAAAAGGACCCTCTTTCCTTTCCACCCCCTTGCGAGAACCACGGTCCATGAGAGTTTTATCGGGCGTTCAGCCTTCCGGCAAACTGCATATCGGCAACTATTTCGGCATGATGAAGCCCGCGCTGGCCTTGCAGGATGCCGGCCACGAGGTTTTCCTCTTCATCGCGTCATACCACGCGCAAACCACGGTCCGTGACCCGTCGCGCCTGCGGGACTACACCCGCGGCGTCGCCCTCGATTTCCTCGCCTGCGGTCTGGACCCTTCCCGGACCACCTTTTACCGCCAGAACGACGTCCCCGAGGTCCACGAACTGGCCTGGCTCCTGAGCGTGGTCTGCCCGATGGGCCTGCTGGAGCGCGCCCACAGCTACAAGGACAAAACCTCCCGCGGAGTCGACGCCAACCACGCCCTCTTTGCGTATCCGGTGCTGATGGCCGCCGACATCCTCTGCGTGAACGCCGATATCGTTCCGGTGGGCCGCGACCAGAAGCAGCACCTCGAAATCGCCCGCGATCTGGCGGGCAAATTCAACCGCGAATACGGCTGCGAAGTCTTCAAGCTGCCCGACCCGATGATCCGCGAGGAAGTCGCCGTGGTGCCAGGGATCGACGGGCAGAAAATGTCGAAATCCTACGGCAACACCATCGACATTTTTTCACCGGCGAACGAGGCCCGCAAAACCATCATGAAGGTCAAGACCGACAGCACGCCTCTGGAGGAGCCCAAGAATCCGGACACCTGCAATGTCTTCGCCCTCTACAAACTCTTCGCCGACGAGGCGGAGGCCGCCGCCCTGGCCGCCCGCTACCGCGCGGGTGGAATGGGCTACGGCGAGGCCAAAAAAGCGTTGGCCGAAAAGTTTGAAACCTGGTTTGCCCCTTTCCGCGAACGCCGGGCCTACCTGGAGTCCAAACCCGACGAGGTGGAGGACGTTCTCCGCGCCGGGGCCGCCCGCGCCCGCGCCACCATCCAACCCATCCTGTCTGCCGCCCGCCTCGCTGTCGGCCTGGAGTAATACGCCATGCAACGTGACGAAAACGATTACAGCGTGAAACTGGAAGTGTTTGAGGGTCCCCTCGACCTGCTTCTGTATCTCATCAAAAAAGAAGAACTGGACATCTACGACATTCCGATCGAGCGCATTTGCGTGCAGTACAACGAATACATGACGGTGATGCGCATGCTCGATTTGAGTATCGCCGGGGAGTTTCTCGTCATGTCGGCCACGCTGATGTTGATCAAGAGCCGGATGTTGCTGCCGGAGGAGGAGCGCCCGGCGCTGGAGGAGGACGAAGAAGACCCGCGTCTGGATTTGGTGCGGCAACTCGTCGAATACAAACGCTTCAAGGACGCCGCGTCGCATTTGGAGGAGCTGGAGGAGTCGCAATACAACGTGTTTTTCCCGGAGGGCGACCACGTGGCCCTCGGCAAGGATTCCGGCCTGGCCCTGCGCGACGTGAGCATTTTCGATTTGCTCAGCAGCTTCAGCGAAATGCTCAAGCGGGCGCAGAAAGAGGAGCTGCGCGAGATTTTCACCGAGCGCTACACGGTGGCCGACAAGGTGGACTTCCTGATGACCGAGATTGTGCGCAAAGGGAAAAAGATGACCCTGCACGGTCTGTTTCGCGGCATGCGTTCGCGCAGTGAGATGGTCTGCACCTTCCTGGCGATTCTCGAATTGATACGCCTGAAACAGATCCGTGCGGCGCAGGAGCCGGGGGATTTCACCGACATCGTGATTCTCAAGACCGAGGACGAGGAAGCACCCCCGCCCATGGATGAGATGACCTCTGCGGAACTGTTCGCGCGGGAGGGCGGTTCATGATCGAAGCGGATCGGATTCCTGAAATCAAAGAGATTCTTTGCGCGCTGCTGTTCGCGACCAAAGAGCCGCTCAGCCTGCGTCAAATGGTCAATGTGTTCCGGCGCACGGCGGAAAACTATGAAGGTGTGGCCGCACAATTTATGGAAATATCGGCCAAAGAACTGGGGGAGGCGCTGGAGGAGTTGCGGCACGAGCTGCAGGAGAGTCACTTGGGACTCGAAGTGGTGGAGATCGCCGAGGGCTACCGTTTGCGCAACAACAAGACCGTGGGCCCCTGGCTGCGGGAACTGCTGGAGAAGGGCAAGGCGAACAAGCTCAGCAAACCCGCGCTGGAAACGCTTTCCATTATCGCCTACCGACAGCCCTTGCAGCGTTCGGAAATCGAATCGATCCGCGGCGTGGCGGTGGACACCATTGTGCGCAGTCTGCTTGAAATGGGATTGATCAAGGTGGTGGGCCGCAGCGACCTGCCGGGCAAACCCTGGCTCTACGGCACGACCCAGGCCTTTCTGGAACATTTTGGACTCAAAAATCTCGACGAGCTTCCCGGCATGGCCGAAATGCGGCGCAACCTGCGTCAGCAGGAAATCAAACTTGAACAAGAGGCCCGAGCCAAGGCCTCCGAAGCCGAAGACACCCCGCTGCTCGATGCGATGAATGCCGAAACGCCGCCCGCCGACGATGCCGGGGAGGAGGCCTCCGACGGAGAGTGAGGACTGCCGCGATAGCGGCCCTGGAGTGCGCAAGGGGAGTGAGGAACGAACGGACCTTGCGCCTTTGCGGTGCCCATGCACCCAGGCCCCAAGGCTGAAGCTCTGGTCGTTCCTCCCGGCGCTTCAGCACTCCATGGACGCTTCGCGTCGGCAGACCCCCGCAAACGCGCACTACATCCAATGTGTGCAGCACGTCTAATCCCTTTGCGGTTTTCCCTGAAATGCGTGCAAGTGGAAACGGGTTTCCGTATCGAATTCGGTAATGGCCTGCTGATCGAGAGGGCAGAGGGCGACGGTGGGGCGGCCTTCGGGCGTTGCGGTGTAGACGACCCAGGTGTCCTTGGGGGAAAACTGGGGATGGGGGTCGATGTGGTAGGTTGAGCGATGTGCCCAGAAGTCGCGACAGGGCTGGTCGACTGGATTTCAAAACGCTTCCCGCTGGAGCGGTCGAAGAGGCGGACGCTTGTGCTTGGGCTGCTGGGACGCGCCTGGGGACAGGCGCTGGTACGGTCCCCAGAGGCAGACGTTTCTCGATCTCTACCCGCTGGGGATTTAGGTTGATCTTTCCTGTGAATCAGGGCAGGGGTCAGGTGCCTCGTGTCATATCCCACGGTACAGCGCAGGAGACTTTCCCATGAACATACCCAGCATTTGGCGACGTGTCACCGAACCGCCCTCCGGAGACCGGGAGGGCAAGGGGATTTCGGCCTGGGGCTGGTCCAACAGCAGCGTGGCCGAGGCCGAGAGCCGGGCCCGCGACAAGATCCGCCGAATCCGGGAGTTCCTGGCCAAGCAGATCTTCCCCGACCCCTATGGCTATGGCGAACAGCCCCTGCGGGAGGAGATCATCCGCGCCATGGATGCCCCCGGCGGCGAGCCCGAGGCGGTCGTGACCCGCAACCACTACGGCGCCTGGGTGCTGAACAGCGCCCGCGTGGGTTTTGTGGACATCGATTTTCCGCCGCCGAAAAGCCGGGGCCTTCTCGACGCCCTGCGCCTCGCCTTCGTCTCCGGGGCCAAGGCCGAACGGAAACGCCAGCAGCGCGAGGAACTGCGGGAACGCGTACGGGTCTGGTTCCAGACCCATCCTGGGACGGCCGGACGGATCTACCGCACCCACGCCGGACTCCGGGTGGTCCTCACCCACAGCCTGCTCGACCCGGAGGACGAAGCGACCCTGGCCCTGATGAAGGAGATGGAGGCGGACCGGCTCTACGTGCAGCTCACCCGCCGCCAGGGCTGCTTCCGGGCCCGGCTCAGTCCCAAACCCTGGCGCGTCGGACTCGCAGACCCGCCATGCCGTTTCCCCCGCGAAACGCCCGAACAGGAGACCGCGTTTTCCCTCTGGCTGGACAGCTACGAACAGGCCTGCACGGGACGCAGTGTCTGCCTCCTGCTCGACGTGGTCGGCCCAGACTCCGCGATCGGGGAAATCCAGCGCGTGGTCGCCCTGCACGACACCCTCGCCCTGCGGAGCCCGGAGGAGGCGTCGCTGGCCTGATCACGATCCCGCGCAGCACACCGTGCGTCCGGCGCTGACGTCACAATCCGCAATCCGCAATTCCCCTTCCAGCAGGGGCGGACGGTTGTGCTTGGGCTTCGGGGTTGCGCCGTAATCGCCTCTGTCCCCAGCTTAGCCCAAAGCCATGCGCGTTGGACTCGCCGACCCGCTGGACCGCTTTCCC
>CAZCFM010000191.1:0-5328 GCA_964497855.1 uncultured Verrucomicrobiota bacterium
CGAAAGGCTGAAGCTCTGGTCGTTCCTCCCGACGCTTCAGCACTCCATGGCGGCTTCGCCGCAATTCCGACGCGAAGCGTCCCTGGACTGCGCAAGGGGAGCGAGGTACGAGCGGACCTTGCGCCTTTCGTATCCACCAGCCACAGCCACCGGGACACCGCATCGAGGCTCGAAAGGCTGAAGCTCTGGTCGTTCCTCCCGGCGCTTCAGCACTCCACGGCGGCTTCGCCACATTCATTCCGCATTCCGCATTCCGCACTCCGCACTTCTTCCTGTCGTTCCTCCCGTCGCTTCAGCACTCCAGGGCGGCTTCGCCGCAGGAGAATCTTGCCAACCCTGATGGAGGAACTGGAAATTGAACGAGGCCGGCATTAAGGGAATACTGCCCCACGGATTGCCCAAGGCAGTTGAACGTTTCGCAGCGGCAGTCCTGCGGCAGGTGCAAGAGACATTCCGCGGCTGCAAACCCTCAGATCCCAGTCCCGCAGAGCGTCGAGGTAAAGCCCAAGCAGGTAGGCCCGCACGTCGGGAAAACGGGGGTCCAGCGTCCAGGCTCCTTTGCGGGCGTCGTAGGCCAGAAATTTGCCGTCGAATTTGGCTTTGGCCGCGCTGTGGTCGCCCACGTAGAGAACGGCTACGCTCAGCCGCGGCGGATTTCGGAGCCGGGAAAACGAATCTGGATGCGGTAAACTTTTTTCATGCGGCAGCGGATGGCGCCGGTTTCGAGATCGAATTTCTCCGGAATTTCAATGCGGTGCAGGTCCACCACCGCCCGGAAGCCACGCTCGGAAAAAACATCAATCAGCATCGCCATCGCGTCGATGTCGTCCAGGAGATTCGTTTCGGAGTTGATCATGGCCATGCCGGTGATGGCGTGGCGCTTGACGATGGGCATGAGTTTGCTTTCGACGAAGTGCAGCACCTTCTGGAATTTTTCGCGCTGCTCCACCGCGTAAGCGTCGAGGCGGTGTACCAATTCCTGCCGGGCATGAATGACGATTTCCTGCGCGACCGGAATGTGCCGCAGGAGGTCGTAGGTGGCGGGATCGAGTTCGAGCGAACTCTGGTACTGGAGTTCGCGCTCAATGTTGCGCTCCACTTCCCGAATCGGCCCCTGCGCGTTGATGAAATGATAGAAAAACTGCTCTTTGAGGGAGGTCAGCGCCTCCCAGGTCTGCTCCTTGAACACCTGGTAGCGGCGGCGCGCGGCTTTGACATCCAGGTCGGTGGGACGCAGCTCCAGCTGCTCGCCAATGCCGGTGGCCGCCACTTCCTCGTTGTGTTTCTGGATATCCAGACCGCGTTTGAGCTGCCGCTCAATCGAGGTTTTTTCCTCCACAAAGAGTATCACCACATGAATCGCGGGTTTGCGGAAGTGCAGCGCGTTCGGCGTCCCGTGAAACTCGCGCCAGAGGTCATTCATTTTCTGGATGAGCAGCTTGAGGCACTCCACCTGCACGGTGGTGCGGGGAAAACCGTCCAGCAGGGCCCCGTCCCGGTATTCCGGTTTGAGCATTTCGCGGAACACGATGCCGATCACTTCGCGGTCGCCGACCATGCCGCCCTGGGCCTTGATGGCTTCGGCCTGGGGCGTGTTCAGCAGCGAACTGATGACAATGGGCGGACAGGTCAGGCCTCGCAGGTTGCAGATAAATTGCGTCTGCGTGCCTTTTCCGGAACCCGGCGCACCGCCCAGGAGAATCAATTCCTTGGGGAAACGCAGCGATTCCTTGCCAATCTCTGCGAGCATGGATTCCCAGACCGCGCGGAAAATGATCTGGGCATCCTTGATTTCAAGGTCTTGGGGTCTGACAGGGGGTTCCATGTGCTTCCTTACTCCGCCACGCGGAATTCGAGGAGATACCCCTGCTCGTGGATTTTTTTAAGAATATCGTTGATCGCAGGATACGTCACATTCCGCGCCGCAGTGACCGTGATGGTGGCGTCCGGAGGAAGGCTCTTGTTTTCGATGTCCTCCAACGAGAGCGCCTGTCCGTTGTGGGAGAGGACAAGTCCAGGCGGCAGGCCAGGCCGACTCTCAGGATTTTCAGCGCCGCCTTCCGGCACCGGGGGCATCGTCACGACTTTGGCATCGGGCGGAGTCGCACAGGCACCCAGGAGCAACAGCAGGCATGCCAGCAGGGAAAAACGGAAAAAAGGTAAAAATGGGTTCATGCAGGAAGAGGGCAGAGGGTGGAGGGGCAACCTTGCCCGGTAAATCCCCCTTCGTCAAGACGTTTGCGCCCTTGCCGCAATGCCGCCAGCAGAGTATAGAGGGAGGATGCAGTCGAAAACCCCCTCTTTGTCCGTCTCCCGTCTCCTCGACGCCCTTCTTCTCGCGGTCCTGGCCTTTATGCCGCTCTTGTGGTTTTTCCACCGCATTCCCGACCGCAAAGAAGGCTTTCATTTCACCTGGACCGCCTGGTGGTTTCTCGGCCTTTTTCTGATCGCATTTTTTCGTTTTGTCCGCCGCGAGCAACGAAAAGAAAAAGGACTTCCACCTCAGGAGCCCGGGCGTGTTTTCCGCGGGCTGCAGCAGGCCCTGCTCGCCTGGTTTGTGCCCTTCCTCTTTTTATTTGCCGTGGAAAACGCCCTCATTCTGGCCAAAAAATCCTACAGCGTCGCCCCCATCCTCTTCGAAAGTCCGGAAATCACCGCTGACAAAAGCGGGGAACGCGTTTTAACCCATCCCGTGTTGCTCTTCACCTTTAATCCGGGAACCGTCTACAACGCCGAAACCATCAACCGCATGGGATACCGCGAACGCGAAATCGACCCCGTGAAAAAACCCGGCGTGAAGCGGGTGATCTGCCTCGGCGACAGCATCACCGCGCAGGGACGCCCCAATTATTCGGGAATTCTGCATGAACGCTTGAAGGCCGACCCTCCCGGCGGCGGCGAATGGGAGGCTTTCAACATGGCTGTCTATGGCTACAGCTCGCGGCAGGGACTCGCCGTGTTCCGAGAACAGGCAAAAGCCCTGAAACCGGATTACATCACTGTCTATTTTGGCCCCAACGACCGCAACCTCTACGACGTTCCGGACAAACTGCGCATGGCGAAGGTCATCAGCCCCTTCCGCGCGTTGCTGACCCAGAATTTCCAGGAGAAACGCATCGGCCAGGCCGTCATCCATTTCACGCGCAAACGGGCGATGGCGCGGGCGAAGGTGTCGCAGGACGTCACCAAAGTGCCTCGTGTTCCGCCCGACGATTATCGCTACGTGATGCGTCGTTTTGTGCTCGAAGCACGCGAAATCGGCGCGGAGGCCGTTTTGATGACCGCTCCCCGCCGCGAATTGAGTCCGGGGCTGATCAGCCGCGGCTACGCCGAGTCGATGGAGGCCGTGACAAAACGCCACGACGAGTACAACCAGATCGTGAGGGAAGTCGCCGCCGAATTGAATGCCCCACTTCTGGACCTCGCGCTCAGCCTCGAAGGACCTGAATTCGATTCGTTTTTCGCCGACGATGGCGTGCATTTCGACTCCTACGCCACCGAGCACGTCCAGAAACCCGACTCCCAGCCGGGCTTGGAATATATCGCCGACGCCCTGCATCAAAAACTCAAAACCCTCGTCCCATGAAAACCCTTCGCCTTCTCTTCGCGATGGCCGCCCTTGTTTCCGCGCAGGAAGAGGAGCTGGACCCCTCCGTGTTTGATGGCAGCAACATTCCCGCCAAGGGGGAAACGCAAGCACCCGAATCCCCGCCGCCAGGCAACCCCGCCGCTTCGGGAGAAGAAAGCGAAGGCGAACCCGCCCTGCCGGAGGCTCCCCTGACCCCTCCCGCCGAAACAGGCGAAGCGCCGAACGCAGGGGCTCCGGCAGCCCCCGCCGCCACCCCCAGTCCCACCCCAGCTCCCGCCTCGGCTCCCGCCGGGACCAAAGCCCCCGCCGCCACCGAAACGCCCGCCGCCACCGAAGCCGCTCCTCCGGGCTCCGGAAGTCGCGCCGGCGAAACCTTCCGACCCTCGGAACGCATCGCCCCCGACCACGCCGTCGATCTCCCCTGGGACATTTAACAACAGAAAAAACAGGGGGCTGCGGGAGCCCCCTGTTTTGGGATGTTTCGGATCGGGGAAACCTCAGCGGCGGCGGCGAAGACCCGCCACCAGCGCAAGGGCGGAGAGTCCGACCAAGGCCAGCGTGCCGGGCTCGGGGATGGCGGTGAAGGCCAAAACACCATCGGCTTGCGTGAAGGTCCACTCGTTGCCGTCCAGATCGGAGTGTGTCCAAACACCGGCGGTGTTGACAAGGATGCCGCTGTAACTTCCCGCCAGGTTGACGGCATCGAAACTTCCGCTGAGGGTACCGGTCCAATCAAACAGGTTGAAGGAGTAGGTGTCGTTCGCGAAAACACTGCCGAAATCGAGCGTCAAGGTTCCATCATAGGTCAGGTTTCCGGTGACGTCCGTGGCATCATATCCTGTGCCGCGGACATCGCTGTCGATTTCGAACACGCTCTGCGAACCGTTTTGCAGCACCAGGTTCCCTGTGATGCTCAGAAGGCCGGGGCTGTTGCCGGGGGCGTAGGTGCCTCCGCTCTGCACCGTGACGTTGCCCGCGATGGTGCCAGCACCGCCCAAGGTTCCGCCGTTGGCCACTGTGACGTTGCCGGTGGGAAGAGCCTGGTTCACCAGAAGGGTGCCGCCGCGCACGTTCCAGTTGTTAGTGGCCTGGGTGCCACTGAACGCAAAGTTGCGGACATCCAGCGTGCCGGCGCCTTCCTTGTAATAGGTGGTGGCTGCCGAGCGGTTGTTGGCGAGCGTGGCCTGATTGCCACCTGTCCCGAGCGTCATCGTGTCCTGACGGACATGGATGGCCACGGCACCTTTGGTTCCCAAGGTGGCGGGCATGCTGATGTCACCCGTATAGGTGACAGCACCCGACCAACTGCCAAAACCGGCGGAATACGTGGCGGTATTGTTCAGGATGGAGAAGTTCTTGTCAAACGTTGTGCCCGTACCGGGAACATCCTGAAACAGAAGCAGGGAGTTGGTGGCGGTTCCGGAGGAGCCCAAGGCGGAAACAACCACCTCCACATTCGAGCCGCCAAAAGCCCCATCGTTGGTGAAGATGGCGACGGCACCCGACAGGTCATCGGGATTGCTGCCTGCGATGGAGATGCCGCCGGGAGTGGTCCAGGTGGATCGGGTGGAACCCAAAACCCACACAGAAGCACCGGTGAGGCTGTTGGAGGCATTGGTGATCCGGACAATACCCCGGTTTGTGCTGGAAGAATTCGACAGGGGAACGATTTCGATGTTGGCACCGGACAAGACCCCATTCAATTCGTGTACAGGACCGCCAAGCGTCCAGGAAGTGGA
>CAZCFM010000192.1:0-1330 GCA_964497855.1 uncultured Verrucomicrobiota bacterium
TTCGGTCCCGTGTCCTTTGACCCCATCCCATAAAAAGAGGCTCTCCATGACCCGCCGCCCTGCTCTCTTTTGGTGTTTCATCCTCTGCCTCTGCCACCTGCCGCAGGCCTTTCCCCAAAACAGCGCGGACATCCTCCTCCTCTACGGCAATCCCCAGCAGTTCCGTTACCGCTACCGCGACATCACCGTTCCCGGACGCTTCACCGGCCCCGTGCCGGTCCAACACTCCCGATACTCCCTCAACGGCGCGCCGGCGGTGTCTTTTTACATCCAGGGCACCCACAGCCACACCGACGGTCTCACCGGATACCGCCTCCTCAACCGCCATTTCACCCTGGAGATTCCCGTCTCCTCGCCCTCTTTGGTTCCGGGAGCCAACACGGTTGTCCTGCACATCCGCGACGCGAACAACGCCGACCACGCCTTCACCCTCACCTTTGACTGGGATCCCACGCCGGTGCCGCTGCCCATCACGCTGACCGACCTGTCCGGATTCACCTCCCTCCAGGAAATCGCCCAGCCCGTGAACGGGGTTTGGGAACTCGACACGGCCGCGAATGTCATCCGCAGCACCGGCGGCCAATACCGGGATGCCCTTTTGCTCCTGGGGTCCCCGCACGGCTCCCAGGAGGCCACCTACGCGGTCCGCTTCAGTGGCAACAACTCCTTTGTGGGCCTGAGTGATTTTTTCGCGGGCCACGAGGACCGGGTCGTTCCCATCGGCATCAAACCCGGGTATTCCACAGCCGGACTGGCCACCGTGCGGGGAAACGGCGCCGCCGAAACCTGGCTCGCCTGGGGCGACCTGATGAACGACCACCCCGACAAGTGGGTGCGCATCCACACAGGCATCCCCGTGCCCAACGCCGCCAATCTCCATGACGGACGGGTCTACCGCGTGCGCCACCAGATGCTCTTTGAGGACGGGGTCAACTCCACCCGCTTCAAAATTTGGGAGGACGGCCAGTCCGAGCCGGCGTTTTGGAATTCGGAGGTCAATGACGCAACCGTCACCAAGACAAACCGCTTCGACACCGGCATTTTCAGCCTGTTCCACTCCCGGGCGACCACGGAATGGTTCGACATCCATGTCCGCTCTCTGGACGGCCCCCAGATGACCCTGACGGTGGAGGCTGAGAACGGAACGGTCGCCCGACTCCCCTCCTCGGAAAGTTACCCACAGGGAACCATGGTAACCCTTTCCGCAGTGGCGGACAACGGACACCTCTTTTCCCACTGGACCGGAGACCTGACCGGGTCCGAAAACCCGGCGACCCTGCTGATGGACGCGGAAAAAACCGTGCAGGCCGTGTTTGTGCCCTCGCCGCCC
>CAZCFM010000192.1:1430-5286 GCA_964497855.1 uncultured Verrucomicrobiota bacterium
CCCCCTTTGAGCAGTGGCGCATGGACAACGGGGTGGCGGAGGACACCGTGGTCATTCACAACCAAACCTATCCCGCAGAACACCTTTTCATCATGGGCGCCCACCGCACCTCGCCGGACGGACCCTGGCAGGGGCTGCTGCGGATCGAGTCGATCATCCCGGAAGCCAACGGAGCCCACGCCCTGAACTTCCAGGAACAGGCAGGCCGCCGCTACCGGGTCTGGTGGACCAACGACTTGCGAGGCATCCCCGAATGGCACGACATGGAGCACACCGAACCGGAAGGCCCCACCCTGTTTTTCCGACTCAGCGTTGAGCACGAGGACTAAGACGCAGCCGCCTGTCGCCGGGGTGGATCGGGGGTTCCCCCACGGAATCCTTCCGGTACAAGGGCGGGTCCGCAAGGGTCCACGGGTACGCTTAGCTCCATTTTTAATATTTTTCTTAATATTATAACGTTGTATCCACTTTCTGCTTGATCCCCTCCCGGTTTTTTGCCAGCGTGCGCTCTTATGAACGTTCCTGAATTTTTCATGCGGATGAAACTCCACCAGCTCGCACGTCGGCGGAGGCCCGGTTGAGGACGTTTCCAACCACCACCCGGGGGACGCTTGGCGCCGGGGCGCACCACGCCGCCGTGGACGAATGGAAGGCAAGCCTCGAGTTCACGGGCGGGGTCACCCGGAGGCGGACACATCTTCCCGATTTTCTTCGCGTGCTCGAAGCCGTGCTCGAGGTCGAAAACCCGCCCGCGGAGCTGCTCCTTGAATTCCCGCGTGCCCGCAAATCCTTCCGCGTCGACGGCCCCCGCGCCCGGATCGACGTGACCGACCTGATCGCGCCGGGGCGGCACACGCTCTCCGTCCTGCCCCTCTCCCCGACTGTTCCGGAGGGATACCGAGCCACCCTTCGCCTAACAGTTCGCAAGCCTTTCGTCCGCACCGGGGACGAGGCCTACATCGTGGATGCCCCGATGATGGGCTATTCACAGGGACACCTCCTGGAGGACGACCGGAACGCCCAGCGGGTCGGCCGCTTCGAGGCCTGGCTGAAAACCCTCCCCCAGGACTTCCACAGCTCCCGCGTCCGGGAGCGGATCGACCTGAGCGGTCCCTGGGCGGCGCGCGCGGCCCATCCCCGGGACATCACGGACCATTCGGTGCCCTGGCTGGATGACAGCGACTGGGAACGCGTGGAGGTGCCCCGGCGTTTGGAGGGCGGCGCGCTGGACACCCCCGGCTTCATTTGGCTCCGCAAACGCGTGCGGGTGCCGGGCACCTGGAGCGGAGAACGGGTCTGGCTGCGGTTCTCCGGCATAGATGACCAGCCTCTCGTGTACGTGAACGGCTGCCAGGCCGGCTACCACTGCGGCTGGCACCGCCCCTTTCAGTTCGATGTCGGCGCGCACCTGGAGCCGGGCGGAGACAACCTGATTGCGATCCGCCTCCGGATCCGCAAACCGCACGGCATCTGGCACGACGGCGGCATCACCTACACCTTCGTCGCCGAGTACGCCCTCACCCGCTACCCGAAAAAAACCGAAACCCTCGGCGGCATCTTTGGTCCGGTCGCCGAACTCGCTCTCCTCGAACACCGGGGCGCGGTGCTCTTCGAGCCCCGTTTCCATCCCCATCCCGAGGGCTCCATCCGCATACTCTTTGCGGTCGACCCCTCCGGCTCCGCGACGCTTACCCCGCCCGATCCGGGCTCCGGAGCGGTCACCTTCGGTGAACACTCGGAATTCCGCTACCGCCCGCCCCTGCTCGACTACCGCGGGTTGAGCGGAGCGGGCGTATCCCTCGACCTCCGCGCCCTCGCCGCCCCCTCCGACCAACTGGCGGTCTTCCAGGGCCATCTCCCCCCGGGCCGCTCCCAGCCGCGGGTCTGGGCGTACATCGGACTGCGGCCGGGAGTCTTCGCCTATCCCGCCGCAAGCCTTGTGTTCCGGACAAACGAAAGCGCCGCGCCAAGACTCCTCCCCGCCGAGTCCCCGGCCCTCGACCCCGCCTTCCACTGGATGGCCCTTCCGATCCAGCCCGCCCCGGACGGCGGTTTCACCCTGGCCTGCGCCCATGCGGACACCTCCTCGAGCCCCAGCGCCGCCCGCGCCGCCGCGATTCGCGCCGTTCGCCGCGGCGGTGTGCCGGCGATGCTCGAACAATGGGAGCAGACCGTCTACAATTGCTGCCGCCCCCTGGCAATGTCCGCAGCCGAAGGCGCGGCGGTCCGGAGTTTCAAACAGTCGCTCACCCTGGTTGCGAAAAACCTTCCCTCCGAGGTGCCGGGACTCTTCTGCGACCTCATCAAGTACCCGATTTTCTGGTTGCGCGACGCCGCGGTCAGCATCCCCGGCGCCCTCTACGCCGGCCATGTCGCCCGCGCGGGCGCGGTCGCCACCGCGGGCGCCGTGTTCTCCCGCGCCACCGAGCGGATCGACACCACCCGCCTCAACCCCGACGGCTCCTGGACCGGCGGACAGGTCGCCAGCGACGGCCCGCCCCTCGCGGTCTACGCCATCTACCGCGTCTGGTGTCTGGAGGGCGACGACTGGCTGCGGGACTACTACCCCACCGTGCTCGCCTACATGCGCCATATGGACGAGGTGGAGCGCCGCTTCGGCAACACGCCCGACGGCATCATCCGCGCCTCCGACGGCGACTGGTGGGACTACAAATACCACAAGCGCTACGAACGCGAGGGGTCCTCCGGCTTCGTGGCCGTGATCTACCTGCGCGCCCTCGAGGTCGCCGCCAGGATGGCCGGGGCCATGGGCGACGCCGAACACGCCCGGATCTGGCGGGAACGCGCGCGCTCCGGCCGCGGGCGCCTTTGCCTCCCCATCCGCGACGGCGGACTCCTGATGCCCTCCGAGGGCTACCTCGCCGACACCGTGATGACCGTGACCGACGTCCACCCCAACGGGTGGAACTACCCCAACGACTTGGACCGCGTCACCGTCTTCACCGGCTTCCGCTCCCTCCCGCATTTCATCGGCATCGCCGACAGTGTCATCACCGACCCCGCCGTGATCGACCGTGTCATCGGGCTGGCCGACAGCGCCGACCTCATCCGCCCCTTCCCCGCGCTCTCCGGGTACCCCTGGAACGACTACATGACCGAGGCCGGGGTCGCCGGCGAGTACGAGGAAACTGAATTTGCGGACCGCTGGAAAGCGCTTCCTGGCAACCACAACGCCGGCGGGCGCTGGTATTTCGTGGGGGGGGCCGTGATCCGCGGTCTCTGGGCCGCGTCCCGGGTGTCCGCCTCCTCCGGCCGCGCCGGGGAGGCCCTCGCCATGGAGGCCAAGGAGAATCTCTACCGCTCCATGGCCGTCGCCCACAGTCCGGCCCGGGTCATCGAGGACGCGCACGCCAGCGGCCTCGCCCGCCACGAGTCGGGGGACCCCATGGACACCGAGGGGTTCTATTACAACTGGGGAGCGGCGACCCCGCTCGAGGCGCTCGTCGAGGGTCAGTACGGCGTGCGGCCCCTGCCCGGCGGCGTGATCGTGGATCCGTGGCGCTGCCCGGTCGGCGGCGGGATCGCCCGGGTGCCGGTCCGGGGCGGTGAGGTGGGCTACCGCCGCGCAGGCGAGCGGCGGGTCGAGCTCCATGTCACCGTGGACCGCCCGCTCGAGATCCGCATCCCCGTCCCCCCGGGGCTGACGCTCACCGCCCTCCGGGAACGGGGCGAACCCTCTCCCCTCCGCCTGGAGGAGGCCGATGGACATCCCGCGGCCCTGCTTTCCTGCGAGGCCCCCGGCTCCCGGTTTTACATCATGTCCTCCCTGAATCCCGCCTGACCCGATTTTCACTTCATCCAACCCAACCCCCCTACACAGAGGTCCCCATGCGTA
>CAZCFM010000193.1:0-5259 GCA_964497855.1 uncultured Verrucomicrobiota bacterium
GGTCTTGCCCGCGGATGCGGTGATTCAGGCGGGCGACCACAACTACGGACTCATGGCCTTCTACAAATCGGAACTGCCCGGCTCCATGATCGACGGCTTCTGGCGCAGCTTCCCCCTGCTTGGTCGCGTCGGACACATGCCGCCCACCTGGACTCTGCTGTCCCTCTCCCTCCTGCCCGTCGATCTCTACATGGACTGGATCTACGGCATCAACCTCGCCCTCGCCTCCCTCTTCCTCTTCGCTTTCCTCCGCCTGCGCGGTCTAGCCCCCTTCTCCTGCGCCATCGGGGCCCTGGTCTCTTTCTGGCTGGGCAGCAACCTGACCCTCGTCCTCCCCGGCCACCTGGAAAAATACGCCGTCCTGCTCTTCGCCTCCGCCTCCCTCTGGGCCCTGGAACGCTACCTGCAACACCCCGGCCTCCGCCGCGCCCTGTTTGCCGGGGCCTCCGTCGGCCTCATGTTCCTGCACCAGGCCGACCTCGCCCTGTTTTTCGCGCTGCCGCTCGGGGCCTATCTGCTCTTCGGACTCCTCACCCGCCGCCCCGCCCGCGGCTGGTCCCTCGTGGTCTGGATGGCCCTGCCCGCCGCCCTCCTCGTTTGGGAGGCCTACGGCTTCGCCATGCAAACCCAGGTGCGCGGCGTCGAAGTCCTCGAACGCGGCAGCCCTGAACAAAAATGGGCCTTCGCCACGCAATGGAGCTGGCCGCCGGGCGAATCCCTCGATCTGATCGCCCCCGGATTCTGGGGCTGGCTCTCCGGACATCCCGACGCCCCCTACCACGGCGAAATGGGCGGATCGGAGGACTGGCCCAATCTCAAAAATGAAAGCCAATACATCGGCATCCTCCCCTTCGCCCTCGCCCTGCTCGCCCTCGTCGCCGCGCCCGCTCCCCGCCGCCGCGAAGTCTTTTTCTGGAGCGCCGCCGCAGCCATCACGTTTCTTCTCGCCTGCGGCAAATACACGCCCCTCTACGCCCTCTTCTACAAACTGCCGCTCGTCAACGCCATCCGCAACCCCAACAAATTCCTACAAGTTTTCCAGCTCTGCCTCGGACTGCTCGCCGCGTTCGGTGCCGACGAACTGCTGCACAGCTCCGTCCGCCGCCGCAAGGCCTTCGCCCTCGGCCTCGCCCTCTGCGCCATCGCCTTCGGCCTCACCTCCCTCGTCACCGACCCCGCCGACCCCCTGCAACTGCGCCGCTTCGCCAACGGTCCCTGGGCCGCCTCCGCCGCCGACATCCTCCAGAACCGCCGCGTCGCCCTCGTCCACGCCGCCCTCTTCGCCGGCGCCGGGGCCGCGCTGTTCAGCCTCGCCAACACCCGCAAAGCCGCCCTCGCGCCGCCCCTGCTCGCCGCCCTGCTCGCGCTCGACGGCCTCCTGCTCGGTGCGCACTACCTCCAGCCGATGGACACCTCCTTCATCCGCAACAATCCTGTAGCCGATTTCCTGAAAAAAGACCTGGGCCACCGGCGCGTCGCCGTCGTCGACCAAAGCGGCATCTACGGTTTCTACCTCACCCATGTCTTCCCGGCCCACAACATCCCCTTCGCCAACATCGCCGCCGCGCCCCGCCTTCAGGAGGACTACCAGCGCTACAACGAAGCCCTCGACGGACGCGACATTCTCCGCTGGCGCGACTTCGCCGTCAAATATGTGCTCATGTCCCGCCCCCTCTGGCAGCAGATCCGCGCCACGCCCGGCATAGACCGCATCCTGCGGGAAGTCATGGCCTACCAGATCGGCCCCGACGCCCACGTCGTGCTCGAATTTCTACCGCCCGCCGAACGCTTCAGCCTACACAGTGCCTGGATTCCGGCCAAACCCGCAGAGGCCCTGCAAGCCCTTCGCAAGGGCCTTGCAACCCCTCCGCACATTCACGCCGTCATTCCCGCCGCCGCCCATCCCGGCCCTCCCGGCGAAATCCTCTCTGCCAGCGCCCACTCCACCGGTTTCGATCTCCACATCCGCGTCGACAGCCCCGAAGCCTTCCTCCGCCTCTCCGACAAGTGGGACCCGGCCCTTTTCGCCCGCATCGACGGCGGTCCCGAAACGCCCCTGCTCCAGACCGACATCCTCTTCGCCGGCCTCGTCCTCCCCCGGGGCGAACATCGCGTCGAACTCTCCTTCCGCACTCCCTCCCTCGGACGCCGCCTGCAAGGAATCGGCTGGCTCATCGCCCTCGCCACCTTCATCCCCTTCCCCTCCCTCCTCCGCAAACGCCCCACGCCATGAATGCACCCAGCACCCTCCTCGAATACCTCGTCGCCGCCGAACGCATCGTCGTTTTCACCGGCGCCGGCATCAGCACCGGCGCGGGCATCCCCGACTACCGCGGCCCCAACGGCGTCTGGAAAACACGCCCCGAAGTCTACATCGACGACTACATGGACGATCCGAAAATCCGCCTCGACTACTGGCGCTGGAAAGCCGAGGACTGGGCCCGCTGGCGCGATGTCTCGCCCACCCCCGCCCATCACGCCCTCTTCCGCCTCCACCAGCTCGGCAAACTCCACGCCCTCCTCACGCAAAACATCGACGGACTCGACCGCCGCGCGGGCATCCCCGACGACAAACGCATCGAACTCCACGGACGCATCGATGAAGTCGAGTGCTCCGCCTGCGGCTTCCGCGCGCCCGCCGACGACTGGTATCCCCTGCCCACCGACTCCGGACGCGTTCCCTACTGCCCCCGCTGCGACCAGTTCCTCAAACCCGGCGTCATCATGTTCGGACAGAACCTGCGCGAAGAAGACACTCTCCGCGCCCAGGCCGCGATGCAGAACCCCGACCTCGTGATCGCCATCGGCAGCACCCTGCAAGTCCATCCCGCCGCCACCTTCCCCCTCATGGCCGCCCGTTCCGGCATTCCCTACATCATCCTCAACCGCGGCCCCACCGCGCACGACGGCCTCCCCCACGTCGCCCTCCGCCTCGAAGGCGACGTGCAGGAACTCTTCCCCGCCGCCGTCGAGGAGGCCGCCGCGATGTTTGGATGAGTTTTCCGAAACTTTCCCTTGCCCTCTGCCGGGAAATCGTTAGATTTTTCACGCACCCCCCTTGGAGCCCTTTTATGCAACGTCTGTTCATCGCCCTTTTCTGTCTCGTCGCCTCCGCCCGTCTGTCGGCGGTTTCCCCCAATCACTCCCACGCGCCCGGAATGTTGGGCGTCGCCCTTCACGAAATCTTGACAGAAGAAGCCGCCCGCTTCAATCTCCCCGGCGAATACGGTGCTTGGGTGGTCGAGGTGGCTCCCGGAAGCCCCGCCGCCGTTGCCGGGATCAGTGTCGACGATGTCATTCTCGCCTACAACGGACAGCGCGTGGAAAGCGCCCGCACGATGCAGCGTTTTGTGGCCGAAACCCCGGCCGGCCGCACGGTCGAACTCCGCCTCGTCCGCGGCGGAACCCCGGTGTTGGTGATGGTCAAACTCGGCGCCGCAGGCACCGCGCCCGCCGCCGTTGCGGGTCAGCCCGCCGCTGAGCCCCCGGCCCCCGCCGCCACCCCGCGCCCTCCCCGCCGTTTCGGCGTGGGCGTCGAAGTCCTCGCCCCCGCCGTGGCCGAACATTTCGGCCTCCCGGTCGGCAGTGGCCTGATTGTCCGCCAGGTGCAGCCAGAATCCGCAGCCGCCAAAGCCGGCGTCCAGCCCCGCGACATTCTCGCCACCATCGGCGGAATTGAAATCCGCTCCACCGAAGACATTTCGAAATTCATCAACGAAATGCCCGGCGACAGCACCGAACTCACCATCGTTCGCGGCAACGACCGCGTGACCCTGACTCTCGGTTTCTGAAGGAGTCTACTGACTTCTGCACCAATGGTGCGACCGTGGTTTACAAAAGCGCTTTTTGTCGCAAAAAACGGTTGCTTCCGGAAAAAAGCTGTTTCATCATCCCCGGATGAACCCTCGCACTAGATTTCATATTGCCCTAGGACTTCTCCTCGCATCCACCATTGTCCCCCTCCGCGCTCAGGAGAAGCCCGATCCCCTCGTGGCCCGCCGCCTCGCCGCCGTGCAGGCCGCAGAGGCCGCCCACCAGGAACGCCGCGTCGACCTCGCCAACCGCTACGCCGAATACGTTGACCGTCTTCGCGCCCAGGCGCAGGAGGAGGGCGAACTCGACCTGACCCTCGCCCTCATCGACGAGGTGAAAAGCGCCCGATCCCGCCAGCAACCCTCCGACGCCGAGCCGCCCGACAGCATCCGCCAGGGCCGCGACATGTTCCTGCAGCAGACCGCAGAACTGGAACGCGCCCTGCGGGAGGACCTCCGGCGCATCGACACCCAGTACGCCCAGGCCCTGGACCAGCGCATCCAGGAATTGACCCGCGAGGGCGACATCGAAGCCGCCAAGCGCATGGCCGACGAGAAACGCAGCGTCGATGAACGACTGACTGCCTCCGCTCCCACAGTCCCCCAACCCACCCCCGAGGCCGAACAAAAAGAAGTCAAACTCGGCCCCAACCTTCTGGGTGGAGGCTCCTTCAGCGACGACACTCCGGCCTGGCGCCTGCACGTCCCCGGGGGCGAACGCAACCGCAGCGAAATCTACAGCGAACCCAACAGCAACCGCAACAAGGCCCTGCGCATCCACCAGCACAGCCAATCGCCCTTCCACGCCTTGCAGGGAATCCGCCTCGAGGCCGGCAAGACCTACCAGATCACCTGGCGTGCCCGTCTGATCCGCGCCTGGCGACCCGGCATCGAAACCCGCGGAAAAGGAAGTTACGCCATGAGCTTCCTGATTCCGAACTCCATTTTTAACGCCATGCCCCTGGCGGAACAGGCCAAACACCGCCAGCGGGTGGATTTCAGCCTCCATCCGCCTCCCAGTCTGGAGTGGCAGACCTACTCCCGGACCCTGAAGGCGTATCCCCTTATGTCCGCGTTCGTGATTTCCGCCTCCGCCGGCGAGGGGGAATTTTTAATCGATGACATTGAAGTCCGGGAAATCCTCCCGGAAAAAAAGGAGCCCTGACCGTTCATGAATTTTCGATGAGGGCTTAGGAAAATCTTGCATTCTTCCGGGGGGGGGGTACGTACGGGCTCCCACGTTCTACCCAAGGAATCCCGCATTGAAAAACACCTCCTCCTCCGCTCCCGTCTGGGATATCGCCCAGTCCGAAGAACTCTACGGCATCCGCAACTGGGGCACGCCCTATTACTCGGTTTCTGAAAAGGGCGAAGTGCAGGTGAATCTCGGCGAAAACGGCCACAGCCGCTGGGTCAGTCTTCCCTCCATTTTGCGGGACTTGGAGGA
>CAZCFM010000194.1:0-5208 GCA_964497855.1 uncultured Verrucomicrobiota bacterium
GTTTTTCCAAGGTCTAAGGGTGGGATTTGGCATCGTCGAGGCTCCTGTTGTTGGGTGGTTTATGGAAAACATGCGGCTGGGAAGCGTGTGAGGGTAATCAGGGAGTGTTGCGGTCGAGATGCATCTCGCGGATTTCGTGAATGCGCCTTTGCATCCCCATCACTTTTTCGCGGCCAAAGCGGACCGACGCGAGAGAGCCGCCGCGGTACGCGTCGGCAAGATAGGCGGCGCGGGAATCAGCGTAGTGACGCCAGGCTTCCTGATTTTGGAGCATGAGAGCGCGTTCTTGTTCGTCGGCTTCGCGGAGGGCCCCTTCCAGGGCCTCCTCCATCCGTAACTCCAGAAGTTCGATCGCTTCACGAAGTTCGTCGTTCATCTCCAAGGTGTTTTCAGCCCACGTAGCATTGTACAACAGGTCCCGGTCTTCGGGAGGGACGGACCGGCGCAGGGCAAAGGCCAAAAGCGCCAGCGCGGCAAGGAGCAGGAGGGAGATGGTGGCGACGAGGCGTTTTAACCGGTAGCGTGAGCTGCGGGGAAGGATGGGGCGAATCTCTTGAGGGAGGGACATCGTTACGGGTGGGATTGGGGGTTAATGGGGAATTCAGACCGTGGCGAAACCGATGGACATGCCTCCAGGAAGGCGTTTGTAGGAGGCCTCCTGAGCGAGTTCGCCGATGATGTCGGCAGGCGGCGGCGGGTTTTCAAGGTACTGGTGTCGCTGCCAAACGGTCTTGAAGTCGCCGGGGGTCAGGTTGGGCACGCTGACCAGGGTTCTCTCGAGCACCGGGTCGAGCGTGGCGCCGTCGAGGAAGTAGCGGCGGAACAGCAGCCTCTTCCCGTCGGTGGATAGTGGTAGAAACTTGACCTTCCAGGTGAAGCGCCG
Source organism: uncultured Verrucomicrobiota bacterium (assembly GCA_964497855.1). Lineage (GTDB taxonomy): Bacteria > Verrucomicrobiota > Kiritimatiellia > SS1-B-03-39 > UBA6053 > CAYLNG01. The sequence continues at coordinate 884 of CAZCFM010000194.1, forward strand.
GAGGACCGCCTCGTCGAGGTGTTCGATCAGGTTGGTGCAGCAGATGCAGATGCCGCTGAAGTTCTCCATTTGCGTGAGCACTTCGTTGGTTTGGGAGCTTTCCCAAGAGCGGACGGCAGTCTGGCGGTCGAGGATCAGAGAGTCGGCCTCGTCGAGAAAGAGGATGGCATTGCGGCCTGCGGCCTCCCGGAAAACCTCGGCGATGCGTTTTTCCGTCTGGCCGACGAACATGCCCTGGAGGTCGGACATGCGCTTGACGAGAAGGGGCTTGCCGAGGTGTTGGGCCAGATGTTTGGCGAACTCGGTTTTGCCGGTGCCACTCATGCCCCAGAACAGAAGATTGGCGGGCAGTTTGCCGGAGGCGGCCGCGCCGCGTTTTTCGCGGCAGGCGAGGGCGCGGAGGATGCCTTCGACCGGGATGTCGGTGTGCAGGGCCTCGGGCGTATAAGCGTGGCCGATGGCGTGGAGGCGGTCGCGGTTCCGGCCCTTGCCCGAGAGTTTCTCATGGTGGCGCAGCATGCTGTCGAGCAGTTCGCGCACGGCGTCTTCCCCGGCGGGCGCGTCGTGGAGCAGGGTTTCGAGGGCCTTGAGGGAGGAGGCAATGCCACCGGCGTCGACTTCGTAGGATCCGGCGAGGTGGCGCACAAGGTCGGGGCCAATCACGGAGGCGAGCGGGTGGCCGCGCAGGCGGTCTTCCCAGACGGAGCGGCGCTGCGGCTCGGTGAAGGCCTTGAACTCCACGCTGTAGGCGAAACGGCGCAGGACGGAGTCTTCCACCGCGTCGATGTGGTTGGCGATCCAGATGACCTTGTGGCGGCCTTCGTCGAGCATGTTGTTGATCCAGCCCTTGTCGACGGTGGGTTTCGCGATGGGAATGTCGGTGTTGAGGATGCCGTCGGCCTCGTCCACCATCAGGAGCGCGTCGGTGGAGGCGAGGCTGAAGGCACCGGTCAGGGCGGCGCGCCGGTCCATCGTTGTGCCATCGGCGCCGAAGCGCACCAGCAGGGACTGCCGGCCGCAGACGCGCCCGAGGGCCCGCGCCAGTTCGGTCTTGCCCGTGCCGGGCTGTCCATGGAGGAGAATGTTGCAGGGTCCGGGTTTCCGGATCAGATCGACGAGAATGCGGCGCTGCGTGCGATTCAGGGGAAAGCTCTCCAGGGGATGGGGAGATTCCGGCTGCGGGGAAAGGATCTCCTCGGAGACCAGCGTGTCGCAGAGCCCGCAGAGATAGTGGGAGGCCATTCGCACGACTTGCATTTCGCAGTTTTCGAAGCGCACCAAATCGCGTTGGAACATGCCTTTGGTGCCGGTCAGCCGCAAACGCACCGCCGCGTGGGGGTGGCCGATGGCGGCGGCAATGAGCACGGGCCAGTCGTAGTGGATGAAATCATCGCAGTAGGTTTCGAAGAGCAGGTCGCCCTTGTAGAGGCAGACGCACTCGAGGATGTCCAGCTCCTCCTCGTCGAGTCCCAGGGCTCGCCCCAGTTCCCCGCGGCGGCGAAGATAGGGTGCGGGCGGTTTGTGGGCGGCCAGGAGACGCCCCAGGTGGCGCTGGAGCGACTTGCGGAAGAGTTTCTCCCGGCGTTGGGCGGTCGCATGGGGCGTGCCGTTTTCGAGCGCGAAGGCCAACACCGCGTCCAGGTCGTAATCCTTGTCCGGGATTTCGTCGGCAACCCCCAGCTCGGTGGGCAAGCCTTCCAGCCAGGCGGGAGTGGCTCCTACGGCGGCCAACTCAAGGAAATTGGAGGTAAGCGGGGAGACAGAAGACAGGTTGTGGGCGTAGCGCAGACGAAGGGCGCTGACGGGAAGGGTTTCCGCATCGGGGCAGGGGAAACTTCGTTTGCCCATGATGTGTCGGGGGCGGCGGGGTGCCATAGGGGGGACTCCTTCGGGTGTGTTGGAAAAGACAAGCCGTTCGGAAGGGCGGGTTTCTTTCGGGGAAAAGCCCCTCCCCCACGGTGCCGGGGAGAGGGGCCGGGATCCGCGTCAGATGCTGCGGATGTAGGCACCGTTGGTGCCGTAGACCTTGACCTTGCCGTCGCGCACGGTGACGTGCACCTGGTCTCCGGCCACCACGCCGGACACCGCGTTGTCGCAGATCTGGAGGATGTACTGACCCTGGGGGCCGTACAGCTTGGCTTTTCCGTTCTCGATTTTGAGGACGAGGGGACCGTTCATGGTTGTGACTCCTGTTTGTTTTGCATGGTTTTCTCCTGAGGGAAGGGACTCCCCCGCAGCACCCGTCACGGCGACAGGTCACAGTTTGGGGAAGATTAAGTTTGTTTTACCACAAGAACCTGTGCAAAAAATAGTGCACAGGAGTGGTACCCGTGACGAACGCTGAACAACGACAGTACAGGATTTTTCAACTGATCTGCGAAGGAGCACATACGTTTGAGTCCTTGCACAGAAGGATTGCGGAGGAATTCACCGCTGCATCGGGGACACGTTTAAGTGTACGGACCTTGCGCAACGACTTGAAGGCGGTGAGAGGACATCCATCTGTCGGGACGCCCTATCAAACCCGGGGAAAACCGGCAGTTTACTGGTATGAAGAACCCATACCCCGATGGAAGCCTCAGGAGGCACAATTCGGCCCCGAGCAGGTTCGGGCTCTTGAAATTGCATGCATGGCGATGGAGTCGGTTCACAAAATTCCCGAAAGCGAGCCTCTCCGGGAAGCCTTGAGGACGGCAACCGGGCTCTTGCCAACCCAACAGACACCCACAACCGCCTTGGACGTTTCAGAAGTGATATTTTTCGGGGAGAACCCAGTCAAAGCAATCAGTTCTGATGTGTGGAATCCGCTTCTGAAGGCGTGCAGAAACCGGTGTCAAATCCGCATGATCTACCACAAAGGGTGGTCGAAAGAGCCTGACGTTCCCGAACGCAAACGGTATAAAGTTTTCCCTTTGGCGCTGATCAGTCTGGAAAGCGAGTGGTATCTCCTCGCTTGTAAATGCCCAGAAGATCGCGAACGCCCGGGGGATGGAAGTCTGCACCCTCAGAAAGTACTTCCAGTGGTCAGCGGGGAATTCGTGCAATTCAACCTTTCCCGGATTGAAAAAGTGGTTGTGACTCAACGCCATTTTTCCCCTCCGCCGGATTTCCAACCTGGGGATATATTGAAACGCACCTTCAAAAAATTCATGGGAACGGAGAGGGATCCGACCGTGGAGGTCACTTTGTGGTTCGCAAAGGATGTATGGCCGTTAGTGGTCAATCACCGTTTCCATCCCCTGCAAACCCGCTATTGCCCTGACGAAGAGGAAAAGGGATGGACCGTAACCTTCCCGATCTCCACGTCCGCCGCGGCAAACAAGGACCGTGATTGGACCATGTACCACCTGCGCTCCTGGATTTTAAGCTGGGGCTGCGACTGCAAGGTGCTCTCCCCGCCGGAACTGGTGCATCTGGTGAAAGACGATATTGACAAAGTGCGAAAAATGTATTCATTTCAGCGTCATCCTAAATGCAACGACTGAAGAAAACGAGGGATGTCTTATGAGTGTTACAACTTCCGCCAAGGGATTCACCATCAACGGGGTTTTCTCGATGGCATGGGAGGATTTTCCGGCTGCGTTGAGCGAGTTTTTGAGGCAAAATCCCGCTACGCTTCCGCTGGAGGCGCGTGGGGGTGCACGGCCAGTGCATGCACCCATGGCATTCGCCGAGGATGTCTGCCGCTGGGGAGGCAGGCGAGGTGCCCCGATTGCCGCCCGAATCCGGCGCAATCCCGCTTTGTTATCCAGGCAAATTGCATTGGCATGTGCTGCTGCAAGTCCAGCGGCTTCACTGAATGAAATACGCGCGATTCGGGGATTGGGGGTGTCTTTCGGCAGCAAACTTGTCCGTATGCTCCGGCCGAGGGACTGCTGCGTTTATGACCGTGTCCTTGAGGAGGCGTGCAGGTGGGCTGCTGGAAAACTTCCCAACCAACGCCGCTACGGGGATGTTTGCACTGATTTTTCGAAGTTGGCATCGATGGCTACGGGATTGCCCCTGACCAACCCCATCGACGCCATTCTCAGGGGAATGGGGAGGACCAATCCCCGTGGCACCGCGACAACATGGTGGCCCGCGGATGTCGAGGCTGCCGTCTTTTGCATGTGCAGGGGCTGGATGGGTCGGCATCCCCTTCACCCTAGTTCTGTAGCGAATACCTCAACGAAACCCGTCCAAACCAAAGGTGACATCATGCCTAGGCCAAATGAAAGAAGTGATCTCGTCGACGCGTTTATAAAATGGCTTAGAAGTAGGAACCCGACTGATGCCATCAGGGGATTTGGCCGTGGACGACCTTTTGGTGGAAATGCAGTTTTCCA
>CAZCFM010000195.1:0-5099 GCA_964497855.1 uncultured Verrucomicrobiota bacterium
CTGGCCGCCTGAGACATGACTTTCTGCTTTTCCCCCGCCCCGGACTGTGACAAAGGAAGCTGCATGACGTCCTCGTTGGGAATCATTGCCGGAAGGGGAACCTATCCCCTCGAACTCGCCGAAAGCGCCCGCGCCCAAGGCGTGCAGCGCATTTGCGCCCTCGCGTTCCACGGCGAAACCTCGCGCCACATCCGGAACGTCGCCGATGAGGTCCGCTGGGTTCATGTCGGTGCCCTCGCCGCCTTCCTGGAGGCCTTCCGCGCTTTCCACATCGATCGTGCCGTCATGGCCGGACAAATCCGGCCCTCCAATCTGTTTCTCACCCGCCTCGACAAACCCATGCGCGACTTGCTCGCCCGCCTGCCCCGCCGCAATGCGGACACGATTTTCGCCGCCATCGGGGCCGAACTCGCCGTCCTCGGCATCGAACTTCTTCCCGCGTCGCAGTTTATGGAATCCCGCATTCCGCAGCAGACTGGGGTTTTGACCCGGACCCAGCCCGAAGCCCAGGACCTGGCCGACATTCAACAGGGCTTCGTTCTCGCCAAAACCTGCGCCAAACTCCAGGCCGGACAGTCCGTGGCCATCAAACGAGGCACTGTCATCGCCGTGGAGGGTTTCGAGGGCACCGACCGCATGATCCGCCGCGCCGGGATCTGTGGCGGTCCCGGCTGTGTCATCGTCAAGGTCGCCCAGGAAAACCACGATATGCGCTGGGATATTCCCGTGGTCGGACTTCGCACCCTCCACAGTCTCCGCAAAGCCCGCTGCCGCTGTTTGGCACTGGAAGTCGGCAAAGCCATTCTTCTGGAACGCGAACGCTTTTTGTCCGGGGCCGATCAGGCTGGCATTTCGATCGTGGTGACGGCATGAGCGGTCCCGCTCACATTGTCATTGTCGCCGGGGAACTTTCGGGCGACATCCATGCGTCCCGGATATTGCGCGCGCTGCGCCAACAACATCCTGAAATTCAGGCCTGGGGCTTCGGTGGCGATCATTTGGCCGGGGAGGGGATGCAGATCCGCGAACACATCCGCGATTTGTCCGTGATGGGCTTTGTCGAAGTTCTCAAACGCTACGGCTATTTCCGGCGCATATTTCATCAACTCCTGAACGAAATCCGCAGTCGCAAACCCGACTTGATTTTGCTGGTGGATTATCCCGGTTTTAATCTGCGCCTCGCCGAAGCGCTGCGCGGATCCGGAATTCCCGTTGTCCAATATGTCTGCCCGCAAGTCTGGGCCTGGAAAGCCGGACGCATCCCCCGCATGGCACGCTGTCTCGACAGGTTGATTTGTATTTTCCCTTTTGAACCTCCCTTGTTTGCCCATACCGGACTCGACGCACGCTACAGCGGTCATCCGCTCGTGGATGAAACCGCCGAGGTTGTGGCAGAACCCCATTGGCAAGGTTCCCCGCGTCTCGCACTGGTACCCGGAAGCCGACGTCAGGAAATTGAACGTCTTTTTATACCCATGATGGAAGCGGCGCACGTGTTGCGAGGCGAATTTCCCACGCTCGCGCTGCGCGTCCCCGCCGCCGATGCCGGACTGGCCCAGCGCATGCGCGAACTCCTCGCCACACGTCCGGACCTGCATCCACCCGATATTGTGGACGGCCATATGCGGGAACTTGTCAAAGGCGCGGATGCGGCCCTTGTCACCTCCGGCACCGCCACGTTTGAAGCCGCGCTGCTGGGAACGCCCATGGTGATTGTATACAAAACATCCCCCATGACCTACGCCATCGGCAAACGCCTCATTCGTATTCCCTGGATCGGCATGGTGAATATCATCGCCGGACGCGAAATTTGCCCAGAGCTGATTCAGGAAAACGCCGAGCCCAACGCCATGGCCGACGCGCTGCGTCCTTTGCTGACCGAAACCCCCGTGCGTGCAAAAATGTTGGAGGGTATGCTGGACGTTCGCAGCAAACTGGTATCGGACGAACAGGGAATGGCCCCGGCCTCGCTTGTGTGGGAGCTGCTGGAACGGAGCAAATAAAAACAGCCGCCTGTTGCAGGCGGCTGTAGAGACAAAAACCTGAGAGAGGGTTCAGCCCAGTTTCTGCAATTTGGCCTGGAGTTTGGCCAACGCGGCTTCGATTTCTTTCTTTTCGGAGGCCTTGGCGGATGCCATCAGGCCATTGATGATGGAAACAATTTTTTCCAGTTCGGTTGCGGCGAGTTGTTTGTAGGTCTTCTTGTTGAGCAAGATGGCTTTCAGGCTGTCATCCACAACCACGGCTTTTTTTGCAGCGCGGGGAGTGCCATCTTTTTTGACCCGGACTTTTTTGGGGGCGCGGGACTTTTTGGCGGCTTTGTCGGCGTCGGTCAGGGGTTCGTAACCGAATTCACCCGCATCGTTGCGAATGAAGTTGCCTTCGCCGTCTTTGGCCCATTTGCTCATGCTGGGGGGGCGGCCGGGGCGGTTGACGTTCTTGACGGGTTTGAATTGCATCGTGTATTCCTTGTTGGACTGGGTTTGTAACGTGTAGTGCCATCTGTTTGTGGCGCAAGTAATACTCTGCGGTTGTGTCACTACTTGTACCATCTCTATTCCAATTTGTTCGGGATTCAAGATGAAATTGTTAAAAGTTAAATTCCGCTATATCTAAAATGCTGCACTGTCATTCTGCACCCCCATGACCTTTTTTAGAAACCTTTATGATCGTCAAGGATGAATAGAGACAAAATGACACATTAGCCTCGCCCGGTGTGTAAACGTGTCATTGTGGCGCAATATGTGCGTTGGCCGTGTTTTCGTTAACATGTTGAAAATAAATGGGATAAGCTGTCATCTATTCAGTTGGCATGGCCGTTGCTTTGTGAAGATGCGAACCCTTAACCCATGGAGGTATGTATATGGTAATCAGTCGAAACCCCTGGATGTTCCAGGATTGGATGTTGGAAATGGATCGGATGACCCGCGATTTCAGCCGGGTGTTCGATGTTCCGGGTTGCCTGATGGAAGGACCGGAAACCGGATTGCGTTTGGAAAACGATGTCGCGACACTGGACAAAGGAGAACTCAATATGACAACCGAAATGAAAGAAATGAAAGAAATGAAAGAAAAACGCCGGACTCCCGCCACGGAAGGCGAAGCCGTTCCCACCCGAGACGTGCAGATCGAGCCCCTCGCGGATGTGTACCGCAACGACAACGGCGTCCGCCTGTTGGTGGATCTTCCCGGCGCGACGGAGAAAGACCTGGACCTGCAGGTGCATGATGGCGTACTCAGCCTGAAGGCCCGCGTGGATCGCGCGGAACATCAGACGCGTGTCTACACCCGCGCCTTCCGCGTGGATCGCCGCATCGATCTGGATAAGATCGAGGCAAAAATCGCGCAGGGAGTTCTGACGTTGCATCTGCCCTTCCGCGTGGAGGCGCAGCCGAAACGCATCGAAGTGAAATCCCAGCCCTAATCCGGAGAGGAGAATATCGGGCACGCGTTGACCGCGGAAGTCTTCGGGACGGGTGTAATGGGGGTGGTCCCGCCGTAAAGTATATATTGCAGCCACCCGTGTCAGGGATGAACGGTGATGGTTCCCCGTGTGCCCATGAATCTGGCAACTCCACGCTCATTCAGATCGGCAACGCTGTAGGTTCCGGGCACCATATACATGTCGCCGAGAATCAAATCACAGAGTGTCCAGTGATGATCGTCCACATGGATGGTGCCGCCCTCCACTTTGAGGGTGCCGCCGAGATCCCTCCAATCGTATTGAATCCGGAGAACGGCTTCGGGTTTTTCCATCCAGACTTTTGCGGAGGGACCCACGCTGCCCGGGGTGGAGAAAACGAGTTCGGAGGAGAGGACCCGCCAGGTGCCGGAAAATGCATTTTCGGGGTTTGAAATGGTGGTGCGTCCCGTTTTGGCCTGTTGATTCAAGGCTTTGGAATTTACCACGAAAATTTCGGAACGTTTGGAACCTGTTATCGTGGAACGGATGATCCGATCCGGGTTTCCGGCAGTCCCTGCTCGGATCGCGATCCGGTCCCGAATGTGGAAAGTCCCGGCCGTGTTGAGGTTCCCGCCTGTGGGCGGAGACGGGAGGGCTTCGATGTCGGCCACACCCGGCGGGAAGAAGAAGTTCCGGGTGGCGGAATGCAGGGGTTCGCCGTCATGAAAGGTTGTGGCGGTCACGGTGATCAAACCCGATCCGCTGCCGAGGGAGATTCCCGTTTTGTGAGGGTACAGGAGGCTGTTGGACGTGGGTTGAGATCCGTCCAGAGTGTAGCGGACAACCACGCCGGCGTCAAAGGTGTCGAAATTGCTGAAAAAAAGGGTTTGTGAGTCCAGGTAGGTGCCCGCCGCCAGACCAAATTGCGGCTCATGCGCGGGAGGCTCGGATTTTGCGCAGGTCACATAATCCGTCAACGTGATGTCATCGATGTTCACACGTTTGTTCGAGGTCCCGAATGCGTTGGTTCTGATGCGAATCCGGACATCGCCGCTGACGTTGATCTCTGCGGAAAAGGTCATCGCTTCGGCACCTGCCCTGAATCTGCCCGCAGGATGCCAGACCCCTCCCGCATTTGCACTGTATTCCACAATCCAGTCGATTTGGGGATCGTTTCCGTATTGCCGATACTGGAAACTCAGGGTTCCCAGCCCGTTGGTTTTGTCTTCCAGCATGGTCATGGACGATGTGTCGTAGCCCCTGAGGCGCGCGGATTTCGCCCCGTTTTTGAAATCATTTCCTTCCGCGCCGATCAGGGCATCTGTCATGTTCCAGTTCAGGCCTCCCAGCGTGATCGCGTCCGACGCGTAGGATACTTTGCTTGCGTCGTCAAACGTGACGCTGTATTGCGCCCGCGCCGCCGTAGGGAGGCCGGTGAGGACAAGGGCAAGCCGCAGGCCGGGGGGAAGGATTCGGGAAAGAGACGAGAGTCTGGAGGTAAACGGGGTCCGGGACCGCGTCTCCGGCGCCGCGGGGGCGCAACAGAATGGGAGGAAGCGTTTCATGAGCAAACTGAGTTGGAAGGGTGTCGGTTGTTTGCATTTCACAATGTGGAAATGTCCCTTCACACTAGTCCGCATCGATGAGACGATGATGTTGAATGCGTGAAAAATCGCAGAAATCGGGAGCGGGGGCG
>CAZCFM010000196.1:0-5005 GCA_964497855.1 uncultured Verrucomicrobiota bacterium
GTTCCTCGTAGCGGCCCAGTTGGATCATGAATTTGCAGAGAGTCGGGTTTTTGGGGAAGGGCGTGAAGTTGCCTGGATCGATGCGTCCGTGAACGTGGGGAACGTTGGGGTTTTGGAGTTCGACCCGGTCGCGGTAGATCACGAGGGTGGCGGGGGCGGCGCTGGTGTATTCGCGGTGGGCGATGATGTTGGCGACCAGTTCCCGGAAAATAATGCTGCGCAGGCTGAGGCTGCTGGTGCCCTCCAGATAGAAGGGATCGTCGAGGTGCTTCTCCACAAATCCCATGAGGAGGTCGAAGGCATCGATCAGGTTGCCGCGGACGGTGAGGCGGTCGTCGAAACGTTCAGTGTCGCGGCGGCGCAGGAGTGCGTCAAACTTGTAGCCGGGAACGATGCTCTGGATGGTGGTGTCCTGGCCGAACATGAGGGCAGCGGCGAGGGTATAGCCGGGGAGTCCGGTGTTGTAGTCCTGGCGGACGAAACCGGCGACCTTGAGGAGTTCCTCCGGCGGGAGCGTGGCCCAGGGGTGCTGGGGTTGCCTGGCCAGCATGAGTTTGCGGGCTTTTTCGAAGAGGGCGGGATCCAGGTCTTTCATGCCCAGATAGGGATACACACGCTGTTCGGTGTAGAAGCTGAGCTTGCGGTTCATGAGCCCGGCGAGCCGGTTCACCCCCTGAATGCGGTAATCGCCATCCTCGCTGCGGAGGAAGACGGCTCCACCCGTTTGATGGACCTGGGAGCTGGCGGGCACCAGGACGGTGATGACCCAATGTTCGCCGATTTGCTTTTCGTGGGGGAAGAGCAAGTGGGGCGGGTCGAGCTTCTGCGGATTGTTGGAGAGATTGGCAATATCTGTCTTGATGCGTGGAATGGCGGCGGGATCGACGCCGGATAGGCTGCCATCATCCTCGACCCCGAGGACGATGGTGCCACCATCCATGTTTAGAAAGGCGCACACGGTTTCAAAGAAATTCCCCGGCAGCCGGTCGCGGGCTCGTTTGAACTCCAGATTGAGCCCTTCATGTGCACCGAATGGAGTTTGATTGGTCATTCCCCTCCCCCTCGCAGCACGGCGGCGATGCGGATGTAAGGTTTGTCTTCGGTGGTGAGGGTTTCACGGATCCAGGTCTGGTAGTCGTTGAAGAGGGTTTCGATGCGGCGGCGCTCCTGGTCGCGGCGATGGGGTTTTTCGGCGAAAGTGAATTCGAGCTGTTCGAGTTGTTTGCCACGCAGTTCGCGGAGGCGGGCGAGCTGGGCATCGAGCTGGGGGCGGACGCGCTGGTCGTGTTCGGTGCGGGCTTTGCTGAGGGCGCGGCGGGCAAGGGTGCAGACGGTGGGGAGGTGGGCGCGCAGGGCGGCGGTATCGAACCCGTCCCCAGGATTGGGATGGGCGCGGGCACCGAGTTCGGTGATGCGGAGGATCTCTTCGAAATCGAGGGTCTCCTGCCACTGGCCGCGATGAAAGCGGAGGCCGAGCCACTGGTGGATGAGGGGCTGTCCTTTGAAGTTGGGAATGACGCCGGAGACGATGTAGATTTGTTCCTGGGGTTTCAGCGCCTCGGCGAGGGTGAGCACGGGGGCCTCGTGACGCCGGAAGCGGGTGGTCATTTTGTCGGTGAGCCATTCGAGGACGGGGTGCTGGTCCCAGAGGAGGTGGAGGCGGGGCCATTCGCGCTCTTCCTTGCGGCAGCGGGCGATCTCGGCCTGGATCTTGTTGCGGTTGGCGGTGAGGTGGAGCTGGCCGTTGTGGAATTCGATTTCCGGGGGAAGGTAGGCGAGGCGGAAGTCGAGGTCGGGGGGGACAGTGAGGGTGATGGATTGTTCGTCCTGGCGGATCTCGGCGCTGAGGTTTTCCTCGCGGCGGAGGAGGTCGATGGCGCGGGCGGCGTAGGCGAAGTCGCTTTCGAAGAGGCTGGGGAGGGCGGCGGTCTGGTGCAGGGATTCGGCACCGGTGGGCTGTTCGATCTCGCCGAGGAGGATGGCGAGGGCGTCCACGTCGTCGTCGGGGCCGCGCTCCTCTTTGTAGGGGATGTCTTCCAGGCCCTCTTCGATGGCGCGGGCGGTGTGGAGGATTTCCTCCTCGCTGTCGTAGATGCCCGTGAATTCGGAGGGGTCGCCGATGTTGCGGGTGACCTGTTCGTCTTTTTCGGTGAGGAGTTCGAGGATGCGGAGGTCGCCGCGAATGCCGTCCACCTCGGAGCGGGTGACAAGGTAGGTGATGAGGGGCTGGCGAGTCTGGCCGTAGCGGTCGATGCGTCCGTTACGCTGCTGGAAGGTGAGGAGGGACCAGGGGATGTCGTAGTGGACGAGGCGGTGGCAGAGGTAGTGGAGGTTGATGCCCTCGGAGGCAACGTCGGTGGCGATGAGGAGGCGGATGGGGTCGTTGTCGCGTCCGAAGCGTTCGACAATGGACTGCTGATCCACGTCGGGATCGCTGCCAATGAGGGTTGCGACGGCATCGGCCTTGAGTTTGAGGTCGGTGGGAAGGTGTTTGGCGAGAAAGCGGAGCGTTTCGATGCGCTCGGTGAAAATGACGAGGCGGTTTTCGGGTGGGCGGGGATCCCAGTCGCGGAGAAGGGCGACGAGTTCGCGGTACTTGGCGGTGTCGGCGGTGGAGAAGCCCTGGAGGTCGCGTTGCAGGTCGACAAGGGTGGCCAGGTCGGCGGCGAAGGCGGGGTCGTCCTGCTTGCGAAGGCGGTTGATGCGGTTGCCGACGGTTTCAAGGCAGGCGGCGGGGGAGGAGAAGAGGGCTTTTTCGAGGGTGGTGCGGAACAGCATGGCTCCGCTGCGGTGCTGGTCGATGCTGCTGAAGCGAAGGGTGGCAAAGCGGCGGTGCAGGGCTTCTTCGTCGGGGGTTGCGGGGCAGGGACGGCGTTCGATGACGCGTTCGGGGAAGGCGGAGGTGACCTGGGCGCGGATGTCTTTTTTGAAGCGGCGGATAAAGAGGCCGCGGATGTCCTCGGGTCCGTAGTTGTCGGGATCGGCGATGGCGGTGGGGTTGAGCATGTTCATGATGCTCGCGAAGGAACGGCGGCGTCCGTCGTGGGGCGTGGCCGAGAGCATGATGAGGGTGTCGGAGCGGTCGGAGAGGAGGCGGGCGAGCTTGGCGCGCATGGAGGGGGCGCCGCGTTCGGCGACGTTGTGGGCTTCGTCGATGACGATGATGTCCCAGCGGGCGTTTTCGACGTAGGTGCGGTACTCGGACTCCTGTTTGAGGGTGTCGATGGAGATAATCGCTTTGTCGTAGTAGTGGAAGGGATTCTGGTTGGTGGGGATTTCGCGTCGAATGCGGCGGATACCGGTGGAGTCGAGGCGGACCAGGGGAATGGTGAAGCGGGCCCAGAGTTCTTTCTGGAACTGGGTGAGCATGGATTTGACGGCGAGCACGAGGATGCGCTGCCCCTGGCCACGGCGGATCAGTTCGGAAAGGAGGATGCCGCATTCGATGGTTTTGCCGAGGCCGACGGCGTCGGCGATGAGGATGCGGCGGCGGGGTTCGCGAAGGGCCTGGATGGCGGGGTCGAGCTGGAAGGGCACCAGGTCCATGGCGGCGCGGTGGCCAACATAGATGCGGGCATCGGTGGGCGGGGACTGGCGCAGCAGGCTCTCCAGATGGAGGATGCCGTCGCGGTAGGCGGGGGATGGATCGGACACCAGCTCCGTGTCCTCGGGGGCCAACACGCGGATAGTGTCCAAGTCAGAGAGAAAAGTGGCGTTTTTTTCCTGCACGGGCTCGGACAATCCCACGCAGCTCACCGCGAGCTTGCCGTTGGAGGTGCGATCAACCCGGCGGACCCGCCATTCGGCGTCCCGTACTTCCACCCGTGCCCCTGGCGCAATGCGTTCCAGTTGCACATTCACGCCGCCGCGCACCGCCCGGACGGATTCCGTTGTCCTCTGAAGTAAATCCATGGGGCAAAGGTACGCAAGCGTTCTTTGACTTACAAGCTGAATAAAAGGTCTCGTTTATTTTCCAACGTATCCTACTCCCGCGTCGGGGCGTGCTGATGGCCGACGTACAGATGGTCATCGCCTCCTTGCGTGGGGCGAAGGGTGCGCTGGACTTCGAGACGGTCCTCCCGATGCCGAACTGGCTCGCTACCGCAACGAGTACGGCGCCGACAATCCCCTGGACAGGTGCATCCTCCGCTGGGGCTGCAAGTGGAATGCGGAAACTTCCCTGGAAAACCATACATGCAGATACGCGATGAGTGGAAGCCTACTGCTTTTCGGAAATGCCTTGCTCCGTTTCCGGCGGGGGAGAGCACTCGCTGACAGGGGTGGCAGGGTTTCCTGTTCCCGGCTCCTTGTCCCCGCCTGTGTTTTGCGGTGCCGCCTCCGCTGTTTGCTCTTGGGCGATTGCAGGCGGTTGACTGGGTGGTTCCTTGAGCTTTTGTACGAAGGCATCCCGTTCCGCCTGCGTGTTTCCGGCCACGCGCTCAATGACGGCTTTGGGATACGCGATTCCTCTTTCCACGCCCAGGATTTCGGTCAGCAGGTCCAGCCATTTCATGAAGGGAGCGCTTGGGGCGCAGGTGACCTTTTCCTGTCCAAGGAGGACGAACAACTGGATGGCCCTTTTGATGAGATGAGCGTTTCGCTCTGCCCGAAGCCCCTTGCTTTCTTTGGGGCGACCCAAAGGGGCTTTCTCCGAGCCGTCCTGATTCTGCGGAAGCACCTCGGTCGCCGCAGCATCAAGAGCCTCCAAGATTTTGGTCAGAAACATCCAGACCGGACCGCCCTCTGGATTGGATCCGCTGGGGTCTTTACTGATTTTTTTAAGCGACTCTTCCGCATGCAACACGCCCGCGACATATTCCGGATAGAGCAAATTGAAGGCCTTGCCCAGATCCACTTTCGGGAAAAGCGTTCTCCTGGCTTCCAGGTCCAATCCCTGAATGGCTTGGCGCAGGGCCTTTGCCTTGGTCTGGGTGTCTCTGGACAACCGGCCTAGCAAGTTGTCGGTTTTTTTCACCACCGCATCTTTGTCCAGGATTTCACAACG
>CAZCFM010000197.1:0-4913 GCA_964497855.1 uncultured Verrucomicrobiota bacterium
ATGGTCGGCTGGACGGCCAGGTGTCGCGGCAGGGGCCTCTGGTTTGCAGGAGCTGCGGACGGAACAATTCCGCCTCGAAACCCGTCTGCATGTTCTGCGGCACGCCGCTGCCACGCGATCTCTTTCAGCGATGATTCGAAGAGGGATTTTAATCTCCGTCCGACGGCAGGGGCCGCCGTAGTTCGCAGGCAAAAAACCCCGGTCCCTCACAGCAGCGGGGCGAGCCAGCCGCGGCCTTCGCGGGCGGTCCAGTTTTTGCGCTCGATGTAGGAGCGGAACTGGTCGTCGCCGATGCTGCCCACGCTGAGGTAGAAGGAGTCGGGATGGCTGAAGTACCAGCCGCTGACCGCCGCGCCGGGGAACATGGCAAAACTTTCGGTGAGGGAAACGCCGATGGATTCGGTGGCGCCGAGCAGGGCGAAGAGCGTTTCCTTTTCCGTGTGGTCGGGGCAGGCGGGATATCCGGGCGCGGGGCGGATGCCGCGGTATTTCTCGCGGATGAGGTCTTCGGGGCTCAGGGCCTCGTCGGGCACATAGCCCCAGAACTCGCGGCGCACGCGGAGGTGCATGACTTCGGCCAGCGCTTCGGCGAAACGGTCGGCGAGAATCTTGGCCATGATCGCGGAATAGTCGTCGTTCGCGGCCTCAAACTCGCGGGCAATGTCCTCGGCGCCAATGCCGCCGGTGACGACAAAGCCGCCGATGTAGTCGCGCACTCCGCTTTCGCGGGGGGCAATGAAGTCGGCGAGGCAGGCGTGGGGCATGTTTTCGCCGGAGCCCATCTGGCGGCGCAGGTGGTGGAGGCGGGCGATTTCGACCGAGCGGGTTTCGTCGGCGTACACGGCGATGTCGTCGTCGTCCACGCGGTTGGCGGGCCAGAAGCCAATGACGGCGCGGGCCTCGAGGCGTCCGCCGGCGAGCAGGCTGTCGAGCATCTGCCGGGCGTTGGCGAGGAGGTCGCGGGCGGAGGCGCCGACGAGGGGATCGTCGAGGATCGCGGGATAGGGTCCGTGCAGGTCCCAGCCGGCGAAGAAGGGCCCCCAGTCGATGTAGGGCAGCAGGTCGGCGAGGGGCACGGGCGCAAAGACGCGGGTGCCGAGGAGGCGGGGTTCGGGCGGACAATAGCCGCTCCAGTCGATGGGCACGCGGTTGGCGCGGGCTTTTTCGAGGGAGACGAGATCGGGACGCGACCCCGCGTGGCGCGCCCGGAATCCGGCGTACTCGGTCTGGATTTCCTCCACGTAGTCCGCCTTCTGGTCGGGGGAGAGGAGTTTGCTGACCACGTTGACCACGCGGGAGGCGTCGGGAACGTAGATCACGGAATGGTCATACGAGGGCGCGATTTTGACGGCGGTGTGCAGCCGCGACGTCGTGGCGCCGCCGATGAGCAGGGGCAGGCTCAGGCCTTCGCGTTTCATTTCGGAGGCGACGTGGGTCATCTCCTCCAGCGAGGGCGTGATCAGTCCGCTCAGTCCGATGATGTCCACGTTGTGTTTGCGCGCCTCGTCGAGAATGCGGGCGCAGGGCACCATCACGCCGAGGTCCAGGACCTCGTAGCCGTTGCACTGGAGCACGACGCCGACGATGTTCTTGCCGATGTCGTGCACGTCGCCCTTGACCGTGGCCATGAGCACGCGGCCTTTGCTGCTGGATACGCCACCACCGGCGGCGCGCTCGGCCTCGAAATACGGCTCCAGATACGCCACCGCCTTCTTCATGACGCGGGCGCTCTTGACGACCTGGGGCAGGAACATTTTGCCTTCGCCAAAGAGGTCGCCGACGATGTTCATGCCGCGCATGAGCGGGCCTTCGATGACGTCGAGCGGGCGGGCGACCTGTGCGCGCACCTCCTCCACATCGATGTCGATGAAGTCGGTGATGCCGTGGATGAGGGCGTGGGCGAGGCGGGCTTCGGCGGCTTGATTGCGCCAGGCGAGGCGGGCGCTGTCATCCGTTTTCATCGCGCTACCGCTGCTGGTTTCGGCGTAGGTCAGCAGGCGTTCGGTGGCGTCGGGATGGCGGTTGAGAACGAGGTCCTCCACGAGGCCGCGCAGTTCCGGGTCGAGCTGGTCATAGACGGCGAGCTGTCCGGCATTGACGATGCCCATGTCCATGCCCGCGCGGATGGCGTGGTAGAGGAACACGGAGTGGATCGCCTCGCGGATGTGGTCGCGCCCGCGGAAGGAGAAGGAGAGGTTGCTGACGCCGCCGCTGATGGAGGCGCCGGGGCAGAGGGCCTTGATGCGGCGAATGGCCTCGATGAAGTCCACGCCGTAGTTGGCGTGTTCGGCCATGCCGGTCCCGACGGGGAAGATGTTGGGGTCGAAAATGATGTCCGTGCCGGGGACCCGCGCCTGTTCGGTGAGGATGCGGTAGGCGCGGTGGCAGATGTCGACGCGGCGCTGCAGGGTGTCGGCCTGGCCCTGTTCGTCGAAGGCCATGACCACCATCGCGGCACCGTAGCGGCGGGCGCGGCGGGCCTGAGACAAAAAGGAGGCTTCGCCTTCCTTGAGGCTGATCGAATTGACGACGCATTTGCCCTGCACGCACTTCAACCCGGCTTCGATCACCGCGAACTTGGAGGAATCGATCATCACCGGCACCTTGCAGATGTCCGGCTCGGCCATAAGCAGGCGCAGGTAGCGGCTCATCGCGGCCTCCGCGTCGATCAGGCCCTCGTCCATGTTCACATCGAGAATCTGCGCCCCGTTTTCCACCTGCTGGCGCGCAATGGCCACCGCGTCCTCGTAGCGGCCCTCCTTGATCAAACGCAAAAAGGCGCGGGATCCGGTGACGTTGGCGCGTTCGCCGACGTTGACAAAATTGGTCTCGGGACGCAGCACGAAGGCCTCGTTGCCGCTCAGCCGCAGTCGTTCGGGCTGACGCGGCACCTTGCGGGGGGCGAGGCCGCGCACCTGTTCGGCCATCGCGCGGATGTGCGCCGGCGTGGTGCCGCAGCAGCCGCCCACGATGTTGAGAAAACCGGCTTCCGCCCATTCGCGGAGCTGCGGGGCGAGCGTTTCCGGCGTTTCGGGAAAGCCCGTTTCGGAAAGGGGGTCCGGCAGACCGGCGTTGGGGTAAAAACAAGTGTAGGTGGGCGCGAGGTGCACCAGTTCCTCGACGAAGGGCCGCATCTCCTTCGGCCCCAGCGCGCAGTTCAGTCCTATCGACAGGGGCTGAACATGGCTGACCGACGTCCAGAAGGCCTCGACCGTCTGCCCGGTGAGGGTGCGACCGGAGCGGTCGGTGATGGTGCCCGAAATCATGATCGGCAGGCGATGGCCGATGGCCTCGAAGGCGTCCTCCATCGCGGCGAGGGAGGCTTTGGCGTTGAGGGTGTCGAAAATCGTTTCCAGGAGGAGGAGATCGACGCCGCCCTCGATCAGGGCATCGATTTGCTGGCGATAGTCGAAACGGAGCTGGTCGAAATTCACGGAGCGGAAGCCGGGATCGTTGACGTCGGGCGAGAGGGACGCGGTGACGGGCATGGGGCCAATCGCGCCGGCGACGTAAGCGGGATAACCCCGGTGCGCGGCGGCAGCGTCGGCCTCTGCACGGGCGATGCGGGCGGCGGCGAGGTTCATGTCCCGCGCGATGCCGCAGACAAAAGGGTCGTGAATGATCCGCTCAAAAAATGCCTGATCTTTTCGGCCTTCCGGGTGGCCCTGAAACAGAAAATCGTGTTGCCCGATGGCTGTGGCGCCGAAGGTGTTGGTTTCCACAATGTCCGAACCGGCCTCGAAATAGGCGCGGTGGATGTCCGCGATCACCTCCGGACGCGTCAGCAGCAGCAGCTCGTTGTTTCCCTTGAGATCTTTGCCCGTCCAGTCGCGGAAACGTTCTCCCCGGAACGCGGCTTCGTCCAGCCGATAGCGCTGGACCATCGTGCCCATCGCCCCGTCGAGAAGAAGGATACGTTCGGAAAGGGATTGCTGGAGTTGTTGGAGAATCTGCATTCTTTATGTCTATATCCGGATAAGCGGATAAATACAAGGAAAAGTGCGTTAGGAACTCGGACGGCGCAGACGGTACAAATGGCGACCGTCTTCAATGCAGAGGGTCTCGCGCTGCCAGCCAGCGGCGCTCAGTTGGTCAAAAAAGGGTCGGGCGATGGGACGTCCCGGTTCGCCGAACCAGATTTCGCCGCCTGGGGCCAGCAAACGATTAAAGCAGTGCAACAGGGGCTCAAAGAGCCGGGTTTCGTAGGCGACATCCGCGGCGAGAATCCAGGGGACGGAGAGGTCGGCGGGGGGCGCGCGCCAGTCGAGAAGGCGGGTGGCGGGAGAGGGGCAGTGGTTGTGGCGGGCGTTGAGTTCGGCGAGCAGGAGAGCTTCGGGCATGTAGTCAGTCCAGAGGCCGGGGATGCCGCGCAGGGAGGCGGCGAGACCGGCCAGGCCGGGGCCGCAGCCGAGTTCGATCCAGGGGCCGGAGGGCAGGGACTCGGAGCGGAACAGATGGCGGGCGAGCAGGAGGGAGGAGGGCCAGAGTTCGGCCCAGTAGGGCATGCGTTCGTCGAGTACGTCGGGATCGTCGGCGGGTTTGGCGGCGAGGGCCTCGAGCAGCGGGTCCACGTCGCAGGCCGTCCACAGCTTAAGTGTCTGTCCGGGAAAGGACAGCTCCTGGCAGCGCATGGGGCACAGCGCCTGAAGGCGGGAGAGCAAAGCGGCCGCGGGGGCGGAATCGGGGGCATCCATTGGTTGGGTCTAGGCCTCCCGATGGTCAAAGAGCAAGCGCAAGATGAAGGATTCTGCGAGATGAAGGAGGAAAGGGTAAAAGAATGGTTATATTTCAACAGTTGCATTATAAATTTTAATTGACGCCCATCTCCTGATCGGGTAGGATGCCAACATGAGCACAAAATGTTTTGATGGTGTGTCGGTGATCCCCTCGGTGTGGGCCGGGGCGTTTGAGGA
>CAZCFM010000198.1:0-4785 GCA_964497855.1 uncultured Verrucomicrobiota bacterium
TAAATGCTTCAAAAAGGGGCTTGCTCTTTTCTTTCAGAGAAGCCCACACTTTTTGACATTGCCTTAAACAATTTACTGATAGCATCATACAGAACACCAACCACGTCCAGCCCTAAAGGCTCTGCTCTGAACCCCGAGTCTTCCCGGCGGTCTCAGCCCCAATCCAACAGCCCCCTTCGCCCCGCCGATGCGGAGATACACCTTCGCCTGTCGGCTACGGCGCACACGGTCGGCGCTCCCGTCCCCGCCCCGGGTCAATTCGTCCATCAAAAGCAGAGCGGGGAAAGGGGTCAGAGAAGCCCGCGGTATGTGGTGTTTTTACGATGCTGTTACAACCGTAACTATACTCTCGCGGGTCGAAAACTTTCCCCGTTTTTCGCTTAGGCCACTCCCCACCAGACGAGCAGCAGGATGAGTCCGGCGAGGAGGGTCAGCAGTCCGGCGCTGCGCCGTTTGGGAAGGGGCAGCCAGAGGAGAAGACCGCTGAGGGAAACCATCACAAACAGGAATGCGGTCAGGTTTTGTATCCATGTGGCGAGGGCTCCGCCTCCACGATCGCGGTGCATATCGAACAGCCGTCCGCTCAGGCCCTGGGACTCATCGGTCAGGCGCAGTTCGTTTTGGCCCCGGTCGATTTCCACCAGCGTTGCCCCGCCCGGGCGGCGGTAGTGAAGCAGGTCGGACTCCTCTTCGACGAGGGTTCCCTTCACTCCGAGGCTGTCATGCAGGTAGGCCTTGAGGGCTTCGTCCGTAATGGCAGCGGGAAGCGGGTGGGTGGAGAGCCGCGTCCGGGTCTTGTCCAGGCCCAAGGCCTCCTGATGCACCATCAGCCAGCCGGTGACGGTGAAAAAAAGCAGGAGTAAAAACGCGAGCAGACTTGCATAGACGTGCAGCGTTCGAATCCAGACCAGTGCGGAGCGCTGCCAGGGTTTCATGGCTGGCGTGTATCAGGAGGCAGCATTTTCAGCTCCAGAGAGGCGATGTCGCCGTCGCCGGGGCTGGTGGCCGCAACAGGACCCCTATCCTTGGGGATCGACACGCGCACGTGACTGCGTTCTCCCTCTTCCCGGACACTTTCCGCGTGGAGGATGTATTCCCCGGGAGGCAGGGGTTGGCCATCCTCTCCGAGCCCATCCCAGTGCACACGGTACGCGCCGTTGGGACGTGTGGCCCCGCTGAGGCCGTCGGCGCTGACACCGCCTGCGGTTTTCCAGGCGCGGAGTTCGCGCTGGTATTTGGGTTTATTTCCCCAGACCTTCAAGGTGCGCACAAGCTTCGCGTCCTTGTTTTCGATCCACAGGGCCACATAGGGGCGGGGGCCAGAGCCCTCCACATTCAACACAATGTCAGCCTCACGGGGACGAGGGGCTGTCGTTTCCGCCGACAAACGAAGACTCAACAGAACGAGAATGAGGAGCCGTGAATATGCAGAAAGGAATGAGCTGGTTTTCATCAGGGATTGCGTTCACTGAAAAAGGCTGTCGTCCGGGGCTTCTTCGCCCAGGGCGGTTTCGAATTCGGCGATTCGGGTGTCCTGAATCTTTCCGGCGTAGCTGCCTCGGAAAAAGGCGTCCATGTCTTCGGCCAGAAAACGGCGCCAGCAACTCACTTCGCGTCCGGGCACAATCGGATAGAACAACACGCCGCTCTG
The DNA here is from genome assembly GCA_964497855.1 of uncultured Verrucomicrobiota bacterium. Classification (GTDB taxonomy): domain Bacteria; phylum Verrucomicrobiota; class Kiritimatiellia; order SS1-B-03-39; family UBA6053; genus CAYLNG01. The sequence goes on from CAZCFM010000198.1 coordinate 1,652, forward strand.
GCGGGCGGCGGCAAGGTCGCCGGGCGCATCGCCAATGAGCAGAACACGCGCGGGGTCATAGTCGCTCTGGCTCATGGCGAGGCGGATCTGTTCCGGTTTTGTTCCCCATTCCTGGCCGGCAATCGCATCGACGTCGCAGCGGAGTCCGTGCGTGCTCCATTCGTGTTCGAGCGCCTCCAACGGCGTGAGCGAGACCACCACCACATCCGCGCGGGCGTGGAGCAGCGTCAGCGCATCGGCGGCACCGTCAAAGGGCGGAATCGGCATCATCCGCGTGGCGATATCCTTGTTGACCGCAAGACTCCACTCCAACATCTTCTGGAGGCTGGGACACTCCTTGCTCACGGAGGCCAGATGCGTGTTGTCAAGACTCTCCCCGGACTCCACCCATTCCCGCAGGGCCGTGAGATCGGGCAGGATCACATCCGCCTGACGGACGGAGGGCATCTTTTCGAGCAGTTCGAAGGTCTTGAGCAGCGCGACGAAACGATTGCTGCCGCGCCAGCGGGAACGCAGGTTCACGTATTCCGCCACCGCGCGCAGCTGGGGCTCGATGCGTTCGAGTTCCCAGTGCCGGAGGATCAGCGGATGAAAATGCAGGATCTGCTTCACCTCCATGCTGTCGAACACGCAGCCGTCGGAATCGACGCCGACGAGAAAGTCATGCCGTGGGGTGAAGAGCATCCGAATCAGACTCCGCTGAAGGCCTGGAAACCGCCATCGACGGGCACCACCACGCCGGTGACGAAGCGGGCACCCGGCGAGCAGAGCCAGACCAGCGTGCTGAGCAGATCGCCCGGCTCGCCGAAGCGGGCCTGCGGCGTGTGGTCGAGAATCGTCTGGCCGCGCGCCGTCATGCCGCCTTCGGCCGTGGTGAGCAGGAAGCGGTTCTGTTCAGTCAGGAAAAAGCCCGGCGCGATGGCGTTGACGCGCACGGCGGGAGAGACTTCGCGGGCCATGTATACCGACAGCCAGTAGGTGAAGTTGTTGATCGCGGCTTTCGCGGCGGCGTAGCCCACCACGCGGGTCATCGGCTTGAACGCGGTCATGGACGACAGGTTGATGATGCAGCCGTCTTTCTGTTCGCGCATGATCTTTCCGAAAATCTGGCAGGGCAACACCGTGCCGATGAGGTTCAGTTCGGTCACATACCGGAGGCCTTCGATGGGCAGATCGAAGAAGCTTTTCTGGCCCGGCATCGCCGTGGCGTCGGGATGGTTGCCGCCGGCGCCGTTGATGAGGATGTCCACGCGTCCGAACGTGCTTTTGACGTTGGCGGCGGCGGATTCCAGGGATTCCGCGCTGGTCACATCGCCGGCAATGGCTTCGGCAATGCCCCCGGCGGCGCGAATGTCCTCCGTGAGGGCCTTGAGTTTATCGGCATTGCGGCTGAGCAGGGCGACCTTCACGCCGCGTCGGGCCAGTTCCTTGGCCATGGCGCTGATGAGGATGCCGTTGGCACCGGTGACAATGGCCGTTTGGCCGGACAGATCGAAAAGAGGGTCAGACATGGGGATGTTCCTTTAAACAATGTAGGTGGAGGCGGAGGTGTTGCCGCCGCGGCCGGTCCAGTTGGTGTGGAAAAATTCGCCGCGGGCTTTGTCGACGCGTTCGTAGGTGTGAGCCCCGAAGTAATCGCGCTGGGCCTGCAGGAGGTTGGCGGGCAAGCGCGAGGAGCGGAAGCCGTCGAAATAGGCGAGGGCCGAGGAGATGGCGGGCATGGGAATGCCGAGGGTGGCGGAGGCCGCAACCACGCGGCGCCAGCCAGCCTGCGCCGCTTGCAGCGCGTCGATGAAGAAGGGATCGACCAGCAGGTTGGAGAGCTGCGGATTTTTGTCGAACGCCTCTTTGATCTTGCCGAGGAAGGCGGAGCGGATGATGCAGCCGCCGCGCCACATGAGGGCGATGCCGCCGTAATTGAGGGACCATTTGTACTCTTCGGCGGCGGCGCGCATGAGTTGGTAGCCCTGGGCGTAGGAGACAATCTTGGAGGCGTAGAGCGCCTGGCGGAGGGCCTCGATCATGGCTTTTTTGTCGCCGTCGAAGGAGGCCTGGGGACCTTCGATGACTTTGGAGGCGGCCACACGTTCGTCTTTCATGGAGGAGAGGCAGCGGGCAAAAACGGCTTCGCCGATGAGGGTCAGGGGCTGGCCGAGGTCGAGGGCGCTGACGGCGGTCCATTTGCCGGTGCCTTTTTGTCCGGCGGAATCGAGGATCAGGTCCAGGGTGGCCTGGCCGTTCTCGTCGCGGTAGCCGAGAATGTCGCGGGTGATTTCGATGAGGTAGGAATCGAGTTCGCCCTGGTTCCAGTCGCTGAACACGGCGTGCATCTCCTCGTTGGAGAGGCCGAGGCCCTGGCGCATCATGTGGTAGGTTTCGCAGATCATCTGCATGTCGCCGTATTCGATGCCGTTGTGGACCATTTTAACGAAATGTCCGGCCCCGCCGTCGCCCACCCAGTCGCAGCAGGGCTCGCCGGCGCTGGTTTTGGCGCAAATGGCCTGGAAGATGGGTTTCACCGCATTCCATGCCGCCGGGGAACCGCCGGGCATGATGGAGGGGCCTTTGAGCGCGCCTTCTTCGCCGCCGGAAACCCCGGTGCCGATGTACAGCAGACCGGCGGCTTCCACCTTGGCGATGCGGCGGTTGGTGTCGGGAAAATGGGTGTTGCCGCCGTCGATCAGAATGTCGCCGGGCTGCAGCAGGGGCAGAATCTGATCGATGAAGGCATCCACGGCGGAACCGGCCTTGACCATCATCATCACTTTGCGGGGGCGTTTGAGGGAGGAAACCAGTTCCTCGACGGAGCGGGCGCCGATGATGTTTTTCCCGGCGGCGCGCCCCGACACGAATTCGTCCACTTTTGCGACGGTTCGATTGAAACAGGCAACGGTAAAGCCCTTGCTCTCCATGTTGAGAATGAGGTTTTCGCCCATGACGGCGAGACCGACAACGCCAATATCTGCTTGGGACATGATCTGATTGCTCCGGGGGTTTTTGAAAAGGAAGGGGCTTTATATGTGGACATTCCCGCTCCGGCAAGAGTAAATCCCCCGTGTTTCAGGAGGGGACTGCTGTAATTTCATTCGCACATCCGAAGGTTCCCGCCGCTGTCGCGTTGCGACCAAACGGGG
>CAZCFM010000199.1:0-4745 GCA_964497855.1 uncultured Verrucomicrobiota bacterium
GGGCTGGGTGGCTTTGAGGAGTTTCATGACGCGGACTTGTTCCTGGGTGAACCAGCGGAGGGCGGTGGTTTCGACGGCGCTGAGTCCGCTGCCGCGCAGGCTGCCGCGGAAGGCGGGAAGCCATTCGGTGGGTTGTGGCTCCGCCTCAAATTCCTCCACGAGGCGGACTTCGAGGTCGTGCATGTGGGCGGCGCCGTAGAAAATGACTATGTCCTTGGGGCCGTTTTCGTTGGCGAGCAGAGCGCGGAGATCGCGGAGGACCACGTTGTTTCGGCCTTGCAGAAGTCCTTCCATGAGGCGGCGCATGTCGGGCGGCACGGCGGCGGAACGGCTGAGGTCGCCGTCCAACGCGCCGAGGATTTCGGCGAGGGACCAGCGGAGACTGCGGGCCCGGCCGGGGTGTTCGCCGATCTGGTCGAGCAGGGCGGATAGGGCCTGGCTGAGGGGGCCCTCGTTTTGCATCGCGGCAAGCAGGGCTTGGAGTTTTTCCAGACTTTCGGCGTCGAGCGCGTCGGGGTCGTCCCCCTGGAAGAGGGCGAGCAGTTCGACGGGACCGACGTCGCTGTTGCGGAAGTGGGGGCGGTTGTAGCGGATGGCGGCGAGCTGGAACTGGAGGCCGAGGGCGGCGGCAAGGTCGGCTTGAAGTCCGGCGTCTTTGTAGTCGGCGGCTGTGGCGTTGCGGAACTCGGGGCGGTCGCCGCCGATGCCTTCGTAGAGCACGAGGCCGGCGGCGTCGAGGCGTTCCTGGATGCCTTCGTAGTAGGCGCGGCTGCCGATGTGGGAGACCCCGAGGAGGGTGACGGAGCGTCCGGGATGTTTGGGCAGGTCGTAGCGGCGGAGGGCGGTCTGGAGTTCTCGTCCCTCGCCGGGGGTGTCCACCGTGCGCAGCCAGGCGCGGTCCTCCGCCGGGAGGCGGGGAAGCAGGAGCAGGAGGACCAGGGAGGCGAGGCGGCGCATCAGGGGAGTTTGGGGAAGGAGGAGAAGTCGGGTTTGCGTTTTTCGACGTAGGCGTTGCGGCCCTCCTGGCCCTCTTCGCTCATGTAGAACAGCAGGGTGGCGTTGCCGGCGAGTTCCTGAAGTCCGGCCTGTCCGTCGCAGTCGGCGTTGAGGGCGGCTTTGAGGCAGCGGAGGGCCATGGGACTGTTGGCGAGCATTTCGCGGCACCATTTGACGGTTTCGGACTCGAGCTCGGCCAGCGGAACGACGGTGTTGACGAGGCCCATGTCGAGGGCCTGTTTCGCGTCGTACTGGCGGCAGAGGAACCAGATTTCGCGGGCCTTTTTCTGGCCGACGATGCGGGCCATGTAGGAGGCGCCGTAGCCGCCGTCGAAGGAGCCGACGCGGGGGCCGGTCTGGCCGAAGCGGGCGTTGTCGGCGGCGATCGTGAGGTCGCAGAGCATATGGAGGACGTGTCCGCCGCCGATGGCGTAGCCGGCGACCATGGCGACGACGGGTTTGGGGCAGGTGCGGATGTCGCGCTGGAAGTCGAGGACGTTGAGGCGTTCCATGCCGCCGGCGTCTTTGTAGCCCTTGTCGCCGCGGATTTTCTGGTCGCCGCCGGAGCAGAACGCGAGGTCGCCGGCCCCGGTGAGGATGATGACGCCGATGGAAAGATCGTCGCGCGCCTCCTGCAAAGCCTGGCGCATTTCGTGAACGGTTTTGGGGCGGAAGGCGTTGCGGACTTCGGGGCGGTTGATGGTGATTTTGGCCATGCCTTCGGCCTTGTGGTAGAGGATGTCGTCGAAGGTTCCGGCGGGTTGCCAGTCGGGAAGGGTGTTCATGGGGTCGTGGGTTCCTGTTGGGAGATGAAGGGGAGGACGGCGTCGCGCCAGGCCTGTGGATTTTGCGCGTGGATGTTGTGGCCTGCGTCGAGGAGGGCGACTTCCGCAGTGGAAAAAATGCGCACACCTTGCGCCTGTTGTACATACGCTGTATCCCGTGTTCCCGCAAGCCAGAGGATGGGGCAGGTTGTGTAGCGCAGCCAGGGGCGGAGGTTGGGCTGGAGTCCGCTGCTGAACGCTTCGAGGGCCTGGGCGAGGGCGTCGGCGTTGCCAATGCGTGGGGCGCGGAACCCGGCCCACATCGGCTGCGCGTACCAGTGCTCGCAGAAGGCCTCCAGTCCGTCGCGGCGCAGGTCGGCGGCGCGCTGGGCGTCGAGGTCGCGGCGGGCGGCGCGGTCGGCGGGCCGCGTGTAGCCAAGAAAAGCGGATTCGAGGACGAGGCGGCGGAAAGCTCCGGGATGCTGGAGGGCGGCCCTCATCAGCAGACGTCCGCCGAGGGAGTAGCCGATGGCGCAGGAACACGACGCGGCGAGTTCGGCGATGGCGTCGAGGCAGCGGGACAGGTCAAAATCGAGTGGGGGGGCTTCGCCGTGTCCGGGCAGATCGGGGCAGAGGAATTCGTAGTCAGCGAGCCAGGGGGCGAAGAGGTCGGCCCCTTCGCGTCCGGAACCGAGCCAGCCGTGCAGCCAGAGCACGCGTGGGGCGCCGGGGGTTCCGAAACGGTGGAGGGGGAGCGATGGGGGCATGAGTTCAGCCCACGGGCAATTTCAGCATTTCGGCGAGGGCGAGGTGCTGTTCCACATTCTGGTCGCGGTGGGTTTCCACTTCGATGATGCAACTCTGGGTTTCGGCCAGGGCCTCGGTGTAGGCGTCGACGAATTCGCTCAGGTCTTTGGGATGCGCGTAGGGCAGTCCAAACTGTCGGGCGATGTCTTTGAAGCGCCACTCGTGCGGGGTGGCAAAATAGGTTTCAAACTCGGGCGAGGTGTCGGCCATGGGCAGGAAATGAAAAATGCCGCCGCCGTGGTTGTTGATGATCACGACGATGACCTGGACGCGTTCGCGGGCAAGCAGGGCGAGGCTGTTGAGGTCGTGCAGGGCGGTGAGGTCGCCCAGTAGCACGGTGACCGGACGGTTGTGTCCGCGGGCGAAACCCGTGGCCGTGGCGAGTGTGCCGTCGATCCCGCTGGCCCCGCGGTTGCAGGCGACGTGGACGCGGTTCGGGTTGCGGGCCGCGAATTGGTTGACGTCGCGGATGGGCATGGAGGCACCGAGCACCAGGCCATGGAGATTGGGCAGAAGGCGGGTGATGGCACGGGCGACGCCGGGCTCGGTGAGCGTGTGCGCCTCGTCAAGGTGCTCCCGGTAGAGCCGTTCCACCCGCAGATCCGCGCGCAACCAGGCCATGCTCCAGACTGGGAGGACCGGAGCTTCGGTCGGGTGGCCAAACTCCAGGCAGAAGCGGTCGATGTCCACCACAAAGCGGTGGCTGACCCGGTGCAGGGGGTCGAAGCGCACTTCGCGCGAGGTCACCTGCACCCAGGCCTGCAGCGCGGTGGCTTCGAGGGCTTGGAGGAGGCGTTTGGAGAGGAATCGAGAGCCCACCTGCAAGATGCGTTCGGGGCGCAACTCGTCGGGAAACCCGTCGCGGTTCACCAGGGCATCGACGTGGCGCACGATACCTTTTCGCTGCGGACCAAAATGGAGGCCGGAGCTGATGTCGCTGACGATGGGCCATCCGCGCTGTCCGGCGAGCTGGTTGACGGCGAGGGCGTCGGCTTCGCTCAGGCCTCCGCCGGCGATGACGAGGACGCGGGTGTGGGCGGGAAGAAGGTCGTCGAGTCCGGAGGCGCTCAGTTCGTCCATGCGGCGGGTTCCGGGGATCACGACGCTGTAGGGATCGTGGCTGCGCCGCCAGGTGCTGAGCGGGATGAGATACCGTTCCGCGTCGGTGCGGTCGGGCATGGGGCCCAGGGGTTCGCGGAAGGGGCAGTTGAGGTGAACGGGGCCGGAGCGGGCGCGGAGGAGGGCCTGGGCGAGGGTGCTGAGGACGTAGGCGGGGGTGATGGCGATGTCGGGGCAGGGGAGGTCCTGGTGCCAGGTCGTGTAGGCGGCGAAGGCTTCGGCCTGGGGGATGGACTGGTTGGCGCCGCATTCGCGGAGTTCGGGTGGGCGGTCTGCGGTGAGCAGGAGAAGGGGTTGGGCGTCCATGCTGGCCTCGACCAGGGCGGGGCCGAGGTTGATGACGGCGGTGCCGGAGGTGCAGATGAGCACGCCGGGACGGCCGGTGGCGCGGGCGTAGCCGAGGGCGGCAAAGGCGAGGCCGCGTTCGTCAAAATGCTGGACGACCCGGGCCTCGCTGTGATGGGCCACGGCCAGGGTGAGGGGGGTGCAGCGGGCACCGGGAGCCAGGAAGAAGGTGTCCGCCCCATTGCGGATGCATTCCTCCACCAGCAGGGAGGCCCAGATCAGGTTGATGTTTTGGGTAAGGATCATTCTTCTTCAGTTTCAGTTTTTTTACGAACGGAGCCATGCCAGAGGTGTTCCCCGCCGAACGCATGGCCCTCGGGTGTTTTCAGCCAGGTCGCAAAAGCCTCTGCACGGCTTTCGCGGGTGAATGCGGCATAAAACGTTAAACGGTACGGGGCATCCTGTGCGGTGTGGGCGACTTCCCCTTTGTTGTGCATCAGCACTTTGCGTTTGAGATGGCTGGTGACGCCAATGTGGATTTTTTTCGGATTGTTGATGCTTTGCAGCCGGTAGGTGTAGTGCATGGGACCATCCTACCGCCAAGCCCCCCTCGGCGCAACAGGAAAGATGCAGCCGTAGTCCCGTACGTCCCGGACGGGAAACGCAGTTATTTCAACAGCAATAAAGTTTTACGGAGTGTCCAATGAAGCGCGGGAGTTTATTCACGCGGGGAGTCGGATTGGGCGGCGATGACTTTCTGAAGGGATTGATGGA
>CAZCFM010000200.1:0-4723 GCA_964497855.1 uncultured Verrucomicrobiota bacterium
CCGGGGAGACTGCGGGTACGGGAATGAAGAGAACATGGTGAACTGCGAGCAGGAACTCGAATGGGCCGAGGGCTTTCAGGCCGGCATCGCCCCTTGGAGCGGGAAAATCAGTGTGGTGGTCACCTCGTTGGACGCCACGCAGCTTCCCCTGGTGGCCATCCCTCAATTGTATCGGGAGCGCGCCGATGCGGAAAACATCTACGACGAGCTCAAGAATCAGTGGGGCTGGAATGGGTTCACGACCCGGAAACTCGCCCCCACGCGCCTGATGGCCAACTTGGTGGCCCTGTTCTACAACTGGTGGCATCTGTATGTGAGGCTGTATGATGCGGAACACCACCGCGAGGCGATCACCAGTCGTCCGGCACTGATGCAGGGAGTGGGCCGTCAGACCACCAGCGGGGGACAACGCAAGGTGCTCATCACGCTGGTGCATGAAAAAGCCGAACTCATCGCGCGGCTGGTGACGTTCAACAGCAAGCAGATGCAGGAGTTCATGCGCATCACGGAGCGATGGACCATTGGCCAGAAGTGGCATACCCTTCTGACCCTCATTTTTCGTCCCATGCTCGGTGGAAAGTGGCTCAGCGGGGTGCCCCCCGACGCCGCCCCCCTCTTGTCAGGCTGAGGGTACCGGCTTCTGACACGTTTGTTGCCCCGCGCGCGAGCTCCGTCCACGGTAGCTCCGATCCCTTACACTCGCATTCCATCCCCGTTTTTAGGATAATCGCATACACGATTTCTCAAGCCAGACCCCGTTTCCGAAGTTCGGAAACGGGGTTTTCCCTTTTTCCGAGACTCGGAAAAGCCCGGAAAACTCCTGTTCCAACTCCCCGGTGGTTTTGAACAGGAGAGAGCAGAGGGAATGGGGAATGTGGGAAGGGCCTCACTCGACCGTGAAACGGCTGAAATCGGCGTGGCTCCTGCCCGGATGAATGTTCGGGTTCAGGCAGAAGAGGCCGACCTTCGCCCCGATCCACACGCCGGGAACGGCGGTGAAGGGCTGGCCGAAGGACTCGAAGTTTTGTCCGTCGCGGCTCCAGAAGAAACGGCAAACGGCATCCGCCCCGACACGCACCCGCAAATGGAGGGCGCCTTCCGGAGCGGGAATCGTATGCACACATGCGGTCGCGTCCCCGGGGACGGCATAGCCCCCGTTGAATTGAGCCAACTCCAGACCCGTTTCCCGCCGCACGACGGCAAGGTAGGACCATTTCTCGCCCATGATGACCAGTCCACAACGCTCACCCTTCAACTGGAGGCGGGGGGTGACTTCCGTGGTGGCCATGAAAACCGGCGCGGGGAATTTTTGCAGGAGCAGATTCGGGACAAACCACAGGTTCCCCTCCTGGCTGAAGTTCTTGACGGCGTAGAGCCGGAGATGGCCCGGACGCTCCGTGAGCGAATACCATTCCGGTTCAGGATTGGCGGGCCACTGCCACTGCGGACCGAGCGACTCGCCGTTGAAGTCATCGGAGGTCTGCGGGGTCCGCCGCGCACTCCCGTGCCCGACATCCGGCTTCGTCCATTCCAGGACCGGTTCGCCAATCCCGTCGGTTTCCCCGCCCATGAGCGGCCATCCATCCTTCCACCGGACAGGCTGAAGGTGAACGACCCTTCCCCAGGCCCCCCTGCTCTGAAAATGCATGAACCACCATTCCCCGCCCGGGGTGTCCACCAGCCCCCCTTGGTGCGGCCCATTGATCCCGGTCGATCCCTGGTGGAGCACGATGCGCTCTTCGTAGGGGCCCCGGATCGAGCGGGAGCGCAGGACGGTTTGCCAGCCGGTGGGAACCCCGCCCGCCGGCGCGAGGATGTAGTAATAGCCGTCCTTTTTGAGAAACTTGGGACCCTCGATGGTCCGCTGCGTCTCAAGATTGGAGAAAATGAGTTCGCCGTTGTCCAGGAGCCGCAGTCCGTCCGGGGACATGCGGTGCAGAAACAGGCTCCCGCCCGTCAGTTTGCTTCTCACCAGATAGGCGGCGCCGTCGTCATCCCAGAACGGGCAGGGATCCTCCCACATCTCCACCGCCTCGACGCAGTGGAAATCCCAAACGCCCGCGGGATCCTTTGCCCTCGCCACGAAAAGCCCCTCGTGCGGCGTGCAAAAATACACGTGGAAGAGCCCGTTGTGATGGCGGATCGCGGGGGCCCAGGACCCGTGCCCATGCACGGGCTTGCGGTGTTTTTCGAGCGGGAACGCGGGGTACACATGGTTGAGGAGGGTCCAGTTGACCAGATCCTTTGAATGAAGGATCGGGATGCCCGGCATGCAGTTGAAACTGGAGGCGATCAGGTAAAAATCGTCCCCCACCCGGATGACGTCGGGGTCGGAGTAGTCGGCGTGGAGGACGGGATTGCGATAACGGCCATTGCCAAGGTCGGGAATCCAGGGGCCGGGAGGCGATGCGGAAGGGGTGCTGCTTTTCATGTGGATTTCCGAAGTCTTATTCCTCTCCAACCCTTCGCAGTTCGTAAAAGAACACCTGCCGGCCGGGATCGAAGGTGAAGGTGCCATTTTCGACCACCCCTTCGGCGATGGGCTTCATGTGCCAGTCGCGGGCGGTCCAGCGCAGTCCATTCAAAAGTTCACCCTCCAGGGTCGCGGCGACACGGGCATGGCGCACGGGGAGTTCTCCACGGACGGCGGGCCCCTCGTCCGGCAATTGGAAGCCGTCGTTGAAACTGCCGGACACCAGGCTCATGGACAAGTGCCGGGATTCCGCCAGCGGCTTGCCGTCCAGCGGATAGAGGGCAAACGATATATAGCGGTCGTCCAGGTCCATGGGATCGGCGAAGTTCTCGTCGTGGCGGATCGAGACGTCGCGGATTTCCAGCCCGCTCTGAAAGCGCATTTTCCCGCCCATGCGTCCAATCAGACCCGCAAAGGCGCTGACGCGCGGGTTGTCGAGGAGGAGGTGTCCTTTTTTCCAGTCGAAGGTGATGGACCCGGTGGGGTGGTAGGGATTGTGGGTGTTTTGCCGTTGTTCGAAGGAGACCGTCGGGCCGATGACCGCGCTTTCACGGAGGTTGGGATCGATCCAAAGCCGCATGCCGTGTTCGTAGGTGGTGCCCATGAACGCCATGCCCGGAAGTCCGTAGCTGCGTCCGTAGGGCATGGTGTCGGGGTCGTAGAGGTCCCGCGCCCCGAAGAGGAACACGGTGGGATGCGGCGCGGGCTCCAGCAGCCCGTTGCGAAACATGTGGGCGGCGGCGCGCATCATGGAGGACTGCACTTCGTCGTAGGTGTAATGATAGCCCTGCGCGGCGCGGGTGGTGGTGATGTCCATGGGCTTGTCGAAAGGGCGCTCCTCCAGGGTGATGCGGTCCTGGCCGCCGTCCCCGAAGTAGTGCCAGCAGATCCAGTCCCAGTCCTGGATGGCGCCGAGGGCGGCGAGGCGGAGGGGGAAATCGGCGCGGTATTTGGCGGCCTGACGGATTTGGGTTTCGTACACCAGATACGGCATGCCGGGGGCGCGGTTGTGTTCCAGCCAGGGCACGCCCTGGGCGATGCCGGGCGGTTTCAGCAGCCAGTTGTTCCATTTCCCGTCGTTGGGCTCCTCCTGCATGGCCTCCATGACCGCGCGCTGGCGGTCCAGTTCGTCCTCCGCCGCCTCCACACGGTCCCAGCGGTTGCGGCCGATGCCGTTGATGTAGGCGTCGTGCGCGATGGCGTCGGCATGCTGGTGGAGATACTGCTCCTGGATGCGGTAGCCGATGCCGGTGTCATAGAGCAGCGGACTCATGCGGAGACTGCGTCCCAGCGGGCGGAGAGCCCGGTCTTCCTTCTGTTTGTGGCGCAGGATCAGACGGGTGAGAAATTCCATCACGTCCGCACCGCGCTGCCGGGAAAAATCCGAGCGCCGGTATTCCTGCGCCAACACCGCCATGGCCTCCACCGCCACGCTGCCCTCGTCGTTGATCGCCGCCTGCACACCGGTGGCGCCGGACATGGGAAGGAAGAGGATCCGTCCCAGGGTTTCACCGGGCAGCAGTTTTTCCCAGGCGGCGGCCAACGCCTCGTCGTCGCCATATTTCTCCCGGAGAAAGTCGTTCCAAAGTCCGATCAACTGATTGCGGAAGAAGGCGGGGAGGTTCTGCCAGTTTCCGTTGACCATCTTGGTGATCCACCATTCCTCGTTGCTGAGTTCCCAGACGCCGAACGTGGGATCGTCGGCCCAGCGCAGACCGGTGTAGGGGTTGTAGTGGCCGGCCACGGTGGACATGCGGGCGATACCGAGGGCCTGCAAACGGGGATCCCAGATCCGCGCAAGATTGTTGCGGATGGACATGCGTCCGTCGCGGCCCTCCGCCACGGCGGCCTTCCAGGCTTCGGCGGTTTCCGGATCCTCCAGAATGTTCACATCGTCCGGGGTGGCATTGCCGACTTGATTCAGTCCCGCATTCCAGATGCGGAAGCCTCGCTGGCCCGCGCGCGCGATGAAGTAATTGGCGCTGTCCATGAGGGAGCCGTCTCCGGGGGTGAACGCATCCCCCTCGGGAAAACCGTTCCAGAATCGCATGGAATTGAATCCGAGATCCTCGAAGCGGTCCAGAAGCATGTCCACGCCCTGGCGCTGGCGGGCGACCTTGTCGGCGATCTCCTGAGGGCTGTCGCCTTCCTTCACGCCGCTGTGGGGGAATATCCGGCCAATCACGGCCCAGAAACGCCGCCGAAGATCACATTGCGGCCCACGGTGATGTGGCGGTAGGTTTCCGACCA
>CAZCFM010000201.1:0-4717 GCA_964497855.1 uncultured Verrucomicrobiota bacterium
ATGTGGGGGGATGACAATAGATGGAGTGTCCCACAAAACCCGATTTTCCACAATCCGCCCTTGCGAAAAGAAGTTGTGTATGAGCGCAAATTTGGTAGGAGGAAGGAATGAAACAACGCTGCATCTATTTTCTGGTACATATGCAGACGTCCTTCGAGCAGCGCATCCTCCGGGGGATGGCGCGCTATGCGCGGACACAGTCTCCGCGATGGATGGTGCGATGGGGCTCGAATTTTTACCCGGGCATCGGAAAGGAAGTCGATGGGATCGTGGTGTTTGCCGTCGATGAGAAACTTCTGCAACAGGTGAGGACCAGCGGCTTGCCCGTGGTGGCGACGAGCACGCGGCATCTGAAAGGCGGCATCCCCTGCGTGGTCACGGACGATCAAGGCATCGGCGAACTTGCTGCAAAACATTTTCGTGAAAAATATTATCAGTCCTTTGCCTACGTTGGGTCCCTGGCGCTTCCCTTCGGTCGATCCCGTTTACAGGCCTTCGCCCAGGCGGTGGCACCGGAACCTGTGCGGGTGTTGGAGTTGACGGATTCCGTTCCGATTGATCAGCGTCTGCGCGAACTGAGACGGGATTTGGAACGACTCCCCCCGCATACGGCGGTCTTTTGCGCGAACGATGTGTTTGCCCGCATGGTGCTGACGGCCCTGCAGTCGAGTCGCCGCAAGGTCCCGGACGATCTGGTCCTGCTGGGGGTGGATGCGGATGAAATGGTGAGTCTGAGTTGTCCTCTGGATCTGTCGAGCGTGGATTCCAATCCGGAGGGCATCGGCGCGCAGGCTCTGGAACTGCTGGGACGCATGATGTCGGAAAAGGGATCGGTCCCGAAGAACACGGTGATCCGGGTGGAGCCCTCGGGCATTTTCGAGGGCAGTTCCACCGATGCGCTGGCAACGTCCGATGAACGTGTCCTGAAGGCCAATGGCCTGCTGCGTCTCCATGCCTGCGACCCCGCGTACAGCATTGACGATCTCGCCCGGAATGTGGGCTGTTCACGACGTTCCCTGGAACTGCGTTTTGCGGAGGTGACGGGAACGGGCATCGCGCATCATCTGTGGAAATTCCGTCTCGATCGCGCCAGGGAACTGCTGCGGACCACGTCACTCACTCTCGGCAACATCGCCGAGCAAAGCGGGTTTGTGAGCCCATTTCACTTCAGCGAGAAATTCAAGAAGGAGATGGGAGTGACCCCGGGGCAGTTCCGGAAAAAAGGCGGGTGATCAGAAGCGGTACCCGAGAGCGAGTTCGCCCTGGTAGCCGGAGAGGTCCATGTTCACGCGGTCGGGGCCGGCGTTGAAGCTGTAGCGGTCCACCCATTCGTAGCCGACATTGGCGCCGAGGGTCCAGCGTTCGGAGAGCGCGTACTGGATGCCGGCCATGATGCCGAATCCGGCGCGCCAGGTTTGTTTGTCGGAGTCGTCGCGCCAGGAGGCCACCACGTCGCCGTTGGGCTTGCGGAAGCTTTCGCTGCGCTGGGTGGTCACATCGAGCAGGTTCAGGGTGAAGGCGGGCTGGATGAGGAAGGAAAGGCGATGCGCACCGGGAATCCACATCCACCGCGGGCCGACTTGAAAGGTGAACATCTGGGCGTCGATTTCGAGGTCCACCGTACTGATGACGTTCTCGGTGGAGCGTCCGATGAGGCTTTCGGAGGCCGTCGTTGGCAGAGCTGTGGAAGTGATGGACGTGGGGACATCGCCGATCATGGGTCCGACCGCGTTGGGGTCGGTCATGGCATACGGCGCGGCGGGGAAAGCCGGGTTGCCGAGGGTGTCGTACACGTAGGTCTGCGTTTCGCCGCCCTGGATGCTGGAGGCGTAGCTGCTGCGTTCGATGCTCTGGCGGTAGGCCGGGCGATCGCGGTAGTTGCCGCGGATGCCTTCGAGCCAGCCAAAACGAATCAGGGCGGACAGACTGCGGGTTTCGGTGTTCTGCAACTCGTAGGCGAGGGTGGCCATGATGCCGACGCCGTCGGTTTTCTGGTCCCCGCCCCAGGCGAGGGCGTCGGAGCGTGTGCGGGTCGTGCTTCGGCTCGAACTCGCGGCCGCCGTGCCGCTGCGCTGGAAGGTCAGGGTGTCGGCGGCGACGTCGTATTGGGACGGATTGTCGTAACCGAAAAACTGTGTCCATCCGCCGGTGTTGGCCCAGGCCCAGGCGGAGGGACCGACAAAGCCGTCGTCGAATTGGCGCAGGATCTGCGCCGTGCCGTCATCGGGGGCGAGGGCCCTGCCGAGGGTGGGCAGGCCGCCGGAGTTGCCGGAGGATGCGGCGCTGGCAGCACTGTCGGAGGCACGCGAGCCGCCGCGCACGGAGACCTCCATGTCGCCGCGATACACGGGACCGACTTCGAGAGACCATTGCGCGTTGGCGACGCACACGGAGGAGGCCAGGACAAGGACAGTACGGAGGAGAGGATTCATAGGAGCACGTTCTTTCACAGAGGAAGTTGCAGAGGGGTGTTGTGTGGAGCCTTCATGGCGTCACCTCACGCACCCGGTAGAAGCGGGCATCGGTCAGTGGCGGCGTGATGGGCGGACCGTAGTCGATCCACTGGGTGCGGTTGGCGCCGGCGGTCAGCAACATCGGAAGGGTCACCCAATCGCCGAGGAGGGTCGGGGCGAGTTCGATGTTGTAGGTTGCGCCGGGAACGCTGAGGAATTCCAGGACCACGCGTCCATCCGTGAGCGTCCTGATGCTTTCGATGTTGGGAGCACCGGCCTGATCGGGCAGGGCGACTTCGTTGGCCAGGATGTACTGTACTTCGATGGTGGGCGGGTTCAGGTCCGGACGGAAGGCCCCGGTGCTCAGGTAAATGACGCTCAGTTCCTGAATGGCGCCATCCGGAAAGTCCGCGATCCACTCGATCATGGGACGTCCATCCGGCGCGGGCGTGAGTCCGGTCTGATTTTCGATGGTGATCCCGGGCTGGATGTCGGAGAAGAGCAGGCGGATGCCGACGGCCGGACAGGCGATGCCGGTGTCGTTTTCGATGACGAGGCGGTGCTCAAAACGCGGATTCCAGGGCTCATGGGCCGCCATTTCGATGCTGACGACGTTGGGATTGCCCACGACCGTCACATCAAAGGAATGGAGCTGATCGGGTTCACTCACGGCGGAGGCGGTCACGTCGATGGTGGTGACCCCAGGAGCGAGGGCGACCAGTCGAAGTTTGTCGTCAACCGTGATTTCGGCGCTCATGAAGGCTGGCATGGACGAAACCACGGCATAGGTCAGGTCTGTTCCCGTGAACATGCCCGACATATCCAACTCCATCACGGCTCCCTGGGTGACGGGCGTGCCGCAGGGCTGGGCCACCAGCATGAAATTCGCCACGAGCGTTTTGGGTTGATCCATGATCAGATTCTGGGTGGCGTCGGCAGGCGTGGCGCTCGTATCGCCCGTCCATCCGGTGAAGATGTACCCGGGGTTGGCGGTGGCGGTGACGGACACGGCGGCGTCCTCGGCATAATACCCGTTGGGGTCATCGGTGATCATCCCACCGAGGGCGGGATTGGCGCTGGCGTTCAGCAGGTGGTTGGTGTTCCAGAGCCAGGTGAGCACGGCGTTGTTGGTGATGACCGTGGTCATTTCGTTCGTGATGCCGGAGAGAGGCTCGTTGCCCGTCATGTTCCATCCGGCGTTGACGTATTCGGTGCCGCCCACGACTTCCACGGCGGAGACACTGTTGGTCAGGCTGCTGCCAAAGTCATAGGTGTGCAGGCCCACGCTGGGCGAAGCGATTCCGTGCGGCGAGACGATTTCCAGTTCCACTTGAAGGGGGTCGATCAAATCCGAATCGACCAAGACGTTCTGGTCAAGGGTCACCAGGGTCTGGGCAAACAGTTTGCCGTTGAACGTCGCCCCGGTTTTCAAGATGATCCCCTTGAGGGTCATGATGATGCCTTCCACGTGGGCGGTGGTGTCAATGTCCGCTCCAACCGGGCCTTCGATCTGCCAGTAGATATTTTTGGCCTGTGCGCCGTTGGCGAGAAGAACTTTCTTCCCGCTGGACACCAGCAAATCCCCTGAAATCTGGAAAATAAACACGGCGTCGGGATTGCCGAGGGCGTCCAGGGTCACGTCGTTGGCCACCGACACATCGGTGCTCCATTTGTGGAGCCCGGGAGTGATCGTCAAACCGCCGATGTTGCCGCTCGACAGTTCGGTGGTATTGGGGATGACGCGCAGGGAGGCCTGGGTATACGCCGTTTCCATATCGGAAATAGCCGTCGTCATTTTGACCGGGGTCGCGCCGCCATAGTTGGCGGCGTAGATTTTGCCGGTGACCTGGGCGGAGGTCGAGAATTCGGTCGATGGATCCAGAATCAGGGAGAAGCCGGTGATGGCGGTGAAGCCGATGGGACTCACACCCATATCGCCGGTGATGTTGGCCGAGGGCACATTAGTGATGCCGGTTTTGGCCAGAATCACGAAGTCACCCGCCGATCCCAGATTGACCGGGAGTTCGGGATCACCAGCAAAAGCCGGGAAGGAGGACATCGTCGTTGCGAGAAGAAGCCCTTGGAAAAGGCGGAAGAGCGTTTTCCGGGGAGCTGCGGTCCATTTCAGAGGGGTTTTCATGATGTTTGTGCCGTTCGGTTTCAGGGTTTGCTGTTTGCCAGCATGAGGGAATGTTCCGAATGTAACAGCTAAGGCACAAAGCCTCCATGGGGTGTTACCCTACGTGTTTCCGAAGGAGACGATC
>CAZCFM010000202.1:0-4702 GCA_964497855.1 uncultured Verrucomicrobiota bacterium
AAGGTCGAAGGCATTCTCAACCGAGATAAAAAAGACGCAACCTACAAGCTGGCCCTCTTCCGGGCACTGGCGGATCTGGCCCAGACGCAAACCCATGTCGCGGAATTCCGGTCCGACGAGCGTGTGGGCATCCCCACCTGGGATCTGGCACTGAAATGGCTCTATTACTACTGGCCTCTGCTCGAACCGGGACCGTTCATCGCCCAGAAAAATGGCGAAATGCCCGACTGCGCCAAACCCACCGTCGTGCGCACGTGCCTCCAGCCTCTGGTGAAGGCCTATCAGGGACGGGGCGGACTGACGGCCTTTCATGCGGACCGCATGGCGGAGAAATTGACGCCGGAGCTGCGGGTCCTGTTTTCCAGCGCCATGAAATCCCTGCAGCATACCATCTGGAACATGCCTGCACGCTACGCGGGCGGCGGGGAGGATTTTTCGGTCTTCCAATACGACCGCAGCCGCAAAATGGTCCTCATGCAGGCGGCCCTCTGGCGCGAACTCTGCCTCACAGGAAGCTGGATCCGGGACGCCACCCTTCTGCGATGGGCCGAACTTTGCGCGGGCTTTTCCAAAGGCCGTTTACGCCCCAGCGAAGTGGTCGACAGGCTTTTGATCCTGCCCGCACCCGAGCGCCGGGTTCAGGAGGCCCGCGAAGTCTTTTTACAGCTGCCGGAGCGCTTTTGTGTCTGGACCAACGAAGCGCTGCCCCGCAATTTCGATGTCGATCACGCCATCCCCTTCAGCCTCTGGCGCAACAATGATCTCTGGAATCTGTTCCCCTCCAGTGCCGGGGTGAACAACCAGAAACGCGACAAAATCCCCACCTGGAACCTGGTTCATCATCAGCAGGAAACCATCATCCACTTCTGGCGCATTCTGCATGAAGTGCATCCCATCCGCTTTGCCCGCGAGGCCCAGACACTGCTCGGACGCGACCCCTTCCGCGACGGCAACTGGGAAGCCCTGCTCTTCGCCCGCTTTGCCGAATCCATGGAAAGCACCGCCATCCAGCGCGGCAGCACCCGCTGGGAACCCGCCACCTTCACAGCCTCCCGGGCACGGAAATCGTCAAGCGCCCCCACGGAACAAGTGGCCACAACGCCGACGGTCCCTGCGGTCCTTCCTCAACCGGAGCTGGAGACCCCAACCCTTCCACACCCGCTCATTCCTTTTGCCGAGCTTGGGGAGAGGGCCTGGTCCGAAGCCCTCCCCTGGGTCGGTCGCCTCGCCGCCGGTCCCCGTTTTCATGGATTCACCATTGAGAATCTCGACACGGAAGCCCCCGATTGTTCCTGGGTGCGGGTCCCGGAACCTCTGGCCCGACCCGGACGTTTTGTGGTGGAGGTGGGCGGCGACTCCATGGAGCCCGGCCTGCCCCAAGGCAGTTTCGTCATCTTCGAATACCACCGCCACCCACGGGAAGAAGGCGGCATTGTCATCGCCAACCTCAACGAACTCGGGACCCGCCACGGCACGGAAGCCATCAAACGACTCCGCGTCACGCCCGGGCACTGGGAATTTCACTCCGACAATCCCGCCTATCCCCCATTTCAGGTGGAGCGGGAAACCTGCCCCTATCCCATCCTCGGCACCTTCGTGGCCCGGCTCGAAGCGCCCATCATATGAAACCTCCAGCGCGAACCCCACGCAAATGCCCGGGAGTTTTCAGAATCCCCTCCGGCAGAATTTCAAAAAAACTGCCTGGCTGATTGACTCCAGTCAGTGGAATCAATCAGCCAGGCATGAAAAACAATCCACATGTTGCAATAGATTTTTTACGAATCGTCCTCATTTCACGTTTGCCAACACGCTGTGAAACCCTTATGCTGTGGAAAATGGACTGGGAGAACCCGGTCGGCGTCTGGGCTTCGGTGAGTATCATCGGGGCCCTTCGCTTTTGGGGGCTGGAACCAGCTTCAACCCGTAGCCATCGAATCCCCCGCCCGCATTCCTACGCCCGCCATCGCAGAAAAACTTGCCTTTCAAGACGTCGAACGCACGGTTGGGCTGTTCGGGTCGCAGAACGTGGAGCCCAATTGGCCTTGCGAGAAGATCGGCAAGCTGCAAACCGGCAGACATGGCCTTTTTGTCGGCAAAAATGATTTCGAAGGGCAGGACCGATCCCCGGGGATTGTTTCCGGAACAAAACCGGCGGAATTCAAGCTCCAACTCCTTGTCCTCCTTACTGCCTCGTTGCTCCACCACAACATGGGTCGTCACTTCACCCTCTCCCTTTTCCACCAGGAAATCATGAAGCGTCATAACACAGTGACCCAATGCGATGTGGTAAGGATTCCCTTCCAACTCCGCATGGTCGCGCAGACGTTTCTTCTCGATCACGCAACTGGCAACGATGAATCGACTCGCCTCGACAATGGCAGTGAGATCATCCAGAAACCTTATCTTGGCCTCTCGAGTTGGAAAAATCCGAAATGGGCCCTTTTCCTTGCGTATCTCATGTTCATGCAGGACCACCTGGTCATGACCGAAATACTTGAATTTGAACGACTCCAGCGCAGGGACGACACACTCGGCATAATGTCGTTTGTGGAAGATGCAGAAGGCGAGAACAAAGACAGGATATGACCCATCTATGGATTTCATTCCATGGTCGCCACTCTCATCGACATACACAATGTACTTCCCAAATGCGCGGCCGGGTGTACGCGGACTTCCAATCGCATCTCCGTATGCCTCGGTACCCTCTGCGCAGATGCCAGGGCCCAGGTTACGGAAAAGGGGAAGATCGATATCGTCGTGCATGAGGTGCCGCGTCAGCCGTGATGTAGGTGTGGATTACAGGACTTCACGCCTCCGCATTTTCAGTATTCATACTTTATTTGTTTAGGTGGTTGATGAAATAATTAGTTGTGATTTGTTTGCTCATGATACTAGTTTTGTTCTGTGTTCAGCAAGAAATTGTTGCAAACAAGGTCTGCCGCGAATGGCACTAACTTAAGGAATTCTGGAACCTATTGAAAACCCCAAAGGGGTTATGCATATCATACCGGGGCAACGCCCCGGGTTGATGAAAACAGAGTGGCGTTCTGAAGGAACGCGGCATAACACGCCGCAAATGCGGTGTTCCTTCAGAACACACCCTTGTTCCGACACCCTTTCCAGGGGTTGCACCCCTGGCTGATATGCAACGCTCCTTTGGAGCTGTTCGCCTTGAAACAACTCTTAAGTTAGTGCCATTCAGGTCTGCCGCCTTTCGCTTGAGGATATCATCCAGCAGCTCGATGGCACGGATATAGGAGGAGGCCCGTTTGCTGCCATCGGTCGAAGCCTCCCGAATGTAGATCGAAAAGTCTTCTTTGTGGTTCATGACTCAAGCTGGGCTTCGAATGAATTCTAATTCGACGAATTTCGTGGGTGCAGTCCTGTTGCAATGCTGTTGTACCATAAGGCTTTCTCTGTCATGTGATCCTGTTTTCCGCAATGTAAAACCGAGTCCGAAGTTTCCCATTTCCCGTGAGGGCGTGCGGGGGTGCGGGTTGAAGGTTGGGGGAACAGGGGGAGGCTGGAAGGTTGAAGGTTGGAAGAGGAGAAGGTTTCTGGTTTCTGGTTGGGGAGGGAGAGGCGCTGCGTCAGGCGAAAAGCCTAAACTCCTTTTTTCCTGAGTGGGTTTTGGGTTTACAGCGGGGGGAAATCCGCTAGGAGAACGGAATGAAGCTCCGATCGGTATTCCTGCTTGGTTTGTGTCTGTTCTGGCTGCCCCTCGCGGCGCAAATTCAGGCGTGTTACACCTGCGCCAGGGACAAAACCATCTCGGACAGGTCGTCCTGGATCTGGATCACCTGCGGGCACCCCGCATTGTCGCGAATTTTATCGGTCTCGCCACGGGGGAGTTCGCGTGGGTGGATCCCGTCACCAAACAGCTCCAGCAAAACCGGCCTTTCTACAACGGCGTGATTTTCCACCGGCTGATCCACAATTTCATGATCCAGGGCGGCGACCGCACCGGCACGGGCACCCAGGGCCCCGGCTATCTGTTTCAGGATCAGTTCCACAACGATCTCGGGCACGTTCAATACGCGGTGTCCATGGCGCACAGCGGTCCAAACACCAACGGATCCCAGTTTTTCATCACGCTGGTGGCCACCCCCCACCTGGACGATTACCACTCGGTCTTCGGCCTGGTGAACGACCCGGCCAGCCGGACGCTGCTGCAACAATTCACCAACCCGCTGAGCTTTCCCACCGGAGCCCAGGACCGGCCTCTGACCGATATCGTGATCGACTCGGTGACCGTTCAGGGCTGGGACCCGGAAACCTTTGACATTCATGATCCCGCCCTCGAAATCCCACATGTGAAGCCTGTGCATTCCCGGCTGGTATTCCAGGTCGATGGCAACGGCGTCCGTCAGCCCTTTCTGGAGTGGGACGCCAAGGATTTGCATCAGTATCCCTTCGCCGAAACCGGCAACCTCCTGAACTGGACGGGCGCTTCGCGCTATGTGTACACGATGGGCGGAGACGGCATCCACCGCAGTCCCGTCACCGCCCCCGTGGCGGGTCAAACGAGATTCGCCAGCACCTTCGCCGTGGACTACAGCATGATCCCTCTGCCACCGCAGAACGTGTTTGCGCCGGGCAGCAGCCTGCGCCTTCACGTGAGCGGGGGAGACTATACCTTTGCCTTCACCGCACCCGATGCACAGGGATATGTCGGTTCCTGGTGGACCACGGGAAATCCGCC
>CAZCFM010000203.1:0-1164 GCA_964497855.1 uncultured Verrucomicrobiota bacterium
GGCTCATCCAGGAGGCGAGCCCGCGGCGGACGCGGTTCTCGTACATCCAGTCCGCCGCGAAGCCGCTAGTGTTGTTGGCGCTGGCGGCCTTCAGGTTCGGGTGACCCGTCAGGAAGGCATGCACGGCGGCGATGCCGTTGCCGCTGCCGCCACTGACGCCGATGCGCCCGTTGCACCAGGGCTGGTCGCGGATCCAGTCGAGGGTGTCGGACATGTCCTGAATATGAATGTCAAACGAGGAGGCCTCGAAACTGCCCTTGCCCCCGGAGTCGCCGCGGCCGCGGGCGTCCTGGAGGATGAACACGCTTTTCCCGTCCTTGGCGGCGCGGGCGCCGTCGGCCATGCCGAAACGTCCATAGAACCCTTTTTGCAGGAGCACGGGCCAGGGGCCGTCGCCGGGTGGCAGGAAGATGGAGGTGGCGAGGGTCGTGCCATCGCGCATCTTCAGGGGGGCGAAGATGCTGCGCGAGCCGGGCGGCATGTGGCGCAACACGCGCTCCAGGTCCTTGGGCGCTCCGCTTTCCTCCCATTCGCGTCCCTCCACTTGAGCGCGCAGGAAAGCGCTGGCGAAAAGAGTCAGGCAGAAAAATATAGGTATGTTGCGCATAAGAGACTATTCTAGCACAGGTGTTTTGCGGATGCAGCTCCGACTTTGCATAATGAATTCAGAAACTTTCCCTCTTCAACCTCTTTATTTTGTCAGATCCGTTTGTCGACAGTCAGCACCAGCACATCATCATCCATGACAAAACCGTTGCCGATGTCCTGGCATTTTGTGCCGATTTTTACAAAGCCCTGGCGCAGATACCAGGCGATGCTGTGTTGGTTGTGGCGGTTGACGGTGAGGTGGATGCGGGAGAGGCCGCGACGCCGGGCGAGGGTGATGATGTGATCGAGCAGGGCCTTGCCCGCGCCCTGGCCGCGGGCGGAGGAGTGGACATAGATTTTGCTGAGGAAAAGCGAAGCGTCCGGCTCCGGCAGAATGGCTGCATAACCGACGGCCCCGCCCTCCACTGCGACCAGGAAATACGCGAAGCCCTCCGTAATCTGGGCGGCAATGGCGTCCTCGTTCTGGAAACGCCCGAGCATGTAGTCAACCTGTTCGGCGCCGATGATGGGTGTATAATGCGCCGTCCAGATTTCGCGGGCCAGACGGGCGACGGT
>CAZCFM010000203.1:1264-4682 GCA_964497855.1 uncultured Verrucomicrobiota bacterium
AAATCATCCAGGAGTTCTGACCGATGTTCCGGCCATTCGAGCAGCGCGCCGACACGGGCTGGTTCCGACTCGTCCAGCAAGCTGTGTTGTTGTGGTGGCGCGAGTTCCTCCAGATAGGCTCCCATCGCCTCGCGAATCAAATCCGATGCACTCCGGTTGCGCAAACGGGCTTCCCGTTTGTATCGGTCGTAAACACCTTCTTCCATATGCAGGGTAACCGCTTTCATATGTATAAACATGTGTCACATGGACCCGATTGTCAATTCAACGTTTGCCCCCGTGTCACTCCACGCGGACGCGGAGGAAGAGGCGGGTGTGGGTTCCGGTGGGGATGGGGACGGTGACACTTTCGCCGACCGTGCCGGGATTACGGTCGATTTCGCTCCAGTCGTTGGCGGTCAGGTCGGAGGTGCTTTCGATGATGTAGTCCAGCTCCGCGCTGTCGCGGTCGAAGTGGAGCCGTAATCCGTCCGCCGTGTTTTGCAGCACGGCGCGCGGCAACGCATGGGGAACTTGTACGCCGAGAATGTCGGACCAATCGCCGACGCTCTCCGCGCCGAGGGCGCGGACGCGGTATTCGTAGGCGGTGCCGGGCGAGAGGTTGCTGTCGCTCCAGCCTGTGCTCTGGGCGGGGAGGGTGACCACGGTTTCCCAGAGAGTGACGGGCGTGAGCCGCAGTGCATCGGCGACGACGGGAGCGCGCGTGCCCTGGGTGCCAAGCTGTATCGTGGAGGCAGTGATCAGATCCTGCGTGCCGAGGACCACCCATTCGGCGGGGTCGGCTTCGGCGGGTGGAGCAGGCAGGATGCGGATGCGGGAGAGGTCGATGAACTCACCGCTGCCGGACCAGTCGCCGCTCATGCGCAGCCGCAGGCTCGCGCCGCTGCGGGCGGAATCGAGGGTTCCTGTGCCCACCTGCACGAAGGCACCGTTGCTTTCCGGCGAACGATAGGAGGCGGTCAGGGTGTCGGAGTCGAAATCTATCTGCAAGCGCAGGGTGACCGGGCCGCTTTGGGTGTTGGGGAATTGCTGTGCGGGGGTGTTGCTGGTGTTGGTTCCCAGGGCACGTCCGTAAAATAGCAATCCGCTTGCGTTCTGTTCGAGGGTGATCCCGGCAGTGATTTCGGCGTTGACGCCCGTGTTGAGGCTGAGCTGGAACCACTGGCCGGTGCTGCCGCCAGTCACGTTCCATCCGTCGAAGTCGGCCTCAAGCACGACGATGCCGCTGTTGTAGGCGAGGCTGGTGCCGCCGGCGAAACTTTCGGCGGTGGTTGCGGAACGGATGCGGAAGGTCTGGTTGCTGACGCCGCTGCCGGAAATGCCCGCCGTCCAGTTGCCGATGGAGCGGGTTCCTGTCTGGGAGACCTGGTTGAGGGTTGCGCCCTCCGTGGCGTCCTGGAATTCCCATTCGAGATCGGCGGGGCCGTGGTTGTTTTGGTTGACGGATACGGTGGTGCCGTCGGGGAGGGTATAAGGCGCGCGGGTTTCGCCGTTGGGCGTGCGGGTGCTGCGGGCGGCGATCTCAAAACGGCCTTCCAGACCCGGCGTCCAGGTCCAGATCCCATTGACCGGGGAGGGCGGATTCAGAACGGCAGCCGATCCGGAGGGCGCGATGCGGCGCTGGATTTCAAAACCGCTTTCCTGAAGCGATGTGCGGGTCCAGGTGAGGTCGGCCCCGCTGGCAGAGAGGACGGTTCCTGTCAGCTCCGTGGGAGGCGTCAGCACTTCTGGGGGTAGCGGCGCGCGGACGGCGTCGGGGGTGAGCCAGACAGGATGGGTGCTGCGGGTGAGGCCGCCGGGAAAATCAATTTCCGCGTGAATGGCGTTGAGGCGGAGGCCGGGAAGCGGGGTGATGTCGACGGAGAGGGTGGCGGAGGCGCCGGGGTTGCTGTGGGTGGCCAGGAGGGTGGCGCCGTCGTAGAAGCGCAGGGCGCTCCAGTTCGTGTGGGTGTCGGGGAAGTTCAGCTCGAATGCGACGGGCTGGCCGGGATGATAGACTGCGCGGGCGGGGAGGAGGGTTCCGCCGTCGACGGCGGGGTAGGGGAGGGTGACCTCGGCGCTTTTCTGGTAGCCGCCGGCGAAGAAGATGGAGACGATGGGATCGTAGGAGGCGGAGGCGCGGTAGAGGCGTGCCGCGCTTTCGCTGGGCACCCAGCCCTTTTGCAGCGGATCGTCGGCATAGCCCTGTGCGGGTCGGATGCCGAGGAAGCCGGTGGACCATGCGGCGTGTTCCTGATCCACCAGCCAGCCGTCGGCGAGGGAGACGGGCGCGAGGGTGGGCGGGGCGTCGGCGCTGGGGACATTGGCGGGATCGTCCGGATAGCGCAGGGCGAGGACCTCCTCGAAGAAGCCGAAGGCCAGGGGCTCGGAGTTGCCCAGCACATGGCCGGCGCGGCGCTCCTCCAGCCAGGCCCAGGGGGCGGAGAGGGCGCGTCCGTTTTTGTAGAGAGCCTCGATGGTGGCGCGGCGGCTGTTGGTGTTGTCGATTTCGCCGGCAATGAAAAGCGCGGGAACGCCCAGCGGTTCCGTGCCGTGGGTGGTCTGGTAGAAGCCGCCCTTGTTGACGATAAAGGCGATGGTTTTTTCCGGATGGAGGCGCGCGAGTCCGTAGGCCATTTGGCCGCCGTTGGAGAAGCCCCAGTTGACGAAGGGCGCGTGCAGCAATTCCGGGTGACCGCTGGCGGTGGCGGCGGAGTGAAGACCCTCCCAGAGCACACGCCAGTCGTGACCGCCGCTGCCTTCTTGAAAGTAGCTGAAAAATCCGGTGGCGGCGATGGCGAAGCCGTGTTTGTCGGCCCAGGACTGGAAGTGAGCCTTGTCGGCGTCGAAGGAGGTGTCCCCGCCGGCGCCGTTGCCGATGAAGAGAATGCCGCGGACGACTGAAAGATTGCCGGGGATATAGACGCGGACCTTGCGGGTCGTTTGGCTGTCCTGATACAGGTGGCTTTGACCCGGTGTGGCGGCGGATAGTCGGCTGCACAGCGCCAGAAAAAGGCCGAGGAGGATGGGGGAAGATTGCATGGGTGTCTCCAAAATACGCTGAAAGAGTAGCACAGTGGATGCGGCGGAAACCATGAGTGGAGGCGATGGAAACTTTCGTTAATGCGAACGGAGACGGCGGATGCGGGCGCAATAACGAAACTTTCTGACGCATCCTCCAGTGGTGGACTCCGCCTCTTTTTCGATACACTGCCCACGAACCCATAGAACCCTATCCCAAAAGGAAAACCTACCATGACCCCAAAACTCAAAACCTCTCTCCTGGCCCTCACCACGGCCATGGCACTGTCCACCGCGCATCTTATCGCAGCACCACTCCTTGACTGGCAATTCAACGATGCCAATGGGACCGGACTGACCACCCTAGCCCAGAGTGGAACTTTTGGCAGTGGATTTGCAACAGCAGTTGCAGGGATGA
>CAZCFM010000204.1:0-4554 GCA_964497855.1 uncultured Verrucomicrobiota bacterium
ATCCGCTCCCCCCTGCCCGCCGACTTCAAAGAGGCCCTCAAACGCTTCGGGCTCTAAAAAACCTCAACCTCAATTCGGGCAGCATTCGTTAAATATTTCTCAATTTCAGGTTTGCAGTCTACGAAGGTCTGCATATTCTCCCCGCTCTCATGAGCGAACACATCCAACCCCTTTTAGAACGTATCCGCAGCGAAGGTCTCAAACAGGCCGAGGCGCAACGCGAATCCTTGTTGAAACAAGCACAGGCAGATGCGGCGGCCCTGGTCGCCGCCGCCAAGGCGGAAGCCGACACGATCCGCAGCCAGGCCGAAAAAGACGCGGCGACCACCTCCGCCCGCGCCCAGGCCGCCCTGCAACAGGCCGCGCGCGACCTCCTCCTGCGCCTGCGCGGCGAAATCGCCCGGCAGATCGAAGTCGCCGCCCGCAAAGCCGCCTCCGCCCCCCTCTCCTCCGTCGACGTCGTCACCGCCCTCCTCCGCGAACTGGTCAAGGCCCGCGGCGACAGCGGAAACGTGACGGTCGAAACCGGCTCCGCCCTCGCCGAACGGCTTCGCGACACGCTCCCCGCCCTCCTGAAGGACGCCGGCGCCGACAATTGCACCTTGGTGATGAATCCCCGCAGCGGCGCCGGTTTCCAGCTCCGTTTCGGCGACTCCCCCGAATCCATCGACCTCAGCGACGCTGCCCTCGCCGAGTGGATTTCCTCAAACCTGCGGCCCGAACTCGCCGCCCTGCTCGCCCCCGCCGGAACCTGATCCATGCGGTTTTTCCTGCTCAGCAGCTTCCCCTCCCTCTCGCTCGCGGAAAAAGCGCCGATCTCCTTCGACGTCTTCCGCGCGCGCTGCGCCGACCATCTGTCGGAAGGGGATCTGGCCGAGCTGGACGGCGTCTGCGCCACCCCGCCCCAGGGAAAATCGGCCTTCGCCCGCGACTGGACCCGGGCCCGACGCGAACTGCGCAACCTGAACGACCTCCGCCGCGCCCGCCGCCTGCCTCCCGGCACACTCGCCGACATGCCCGCCGAAGAGCCCTTCCTCTTCAACCGCCTGCGCGACGACGCCGTCGCCGCCTGGGAACTCCACGATCCCCTCCGCCGCGAACTGGCCCTCCTCCTCGCACAATGGAACTGGATCGACGGCGTCCGCCGCAACGACCCCTTCTCCGCCGCCGACCTCCTCGGCTACGCCCTCCAGCTCCGCCTGCTCGAACAGAAACAGCGCTGGACCGAAAGCGACGGACTCCGCATTTTCAACCAACAATCCGACTCTTTCATGACCCCGCTGCTCTCCGAGCTGCGCGAACACGAGATCTCCGCATGACCGACATCCTCTCCACCAACTCAGGCGTCATCGACGGCGTCAACGGCAACCTGATCCGCGTGACCTTTTCCAAAGCCGTCATGCTCAACGAAGTGGGCTACGCCCGCATCGGAACCCTCGGCCTCAAAGCCGAAATCGTCCGCATCCGCGGCAAACAATGCTGGATGCAGGTCTTCGAAGACACTGCCGGCATCCGCGTGGGCGACGCGGTCGATTTCAGCGGCGAGCTGCTCTCCGTCGAACTCGGTCCCGGCCTGCTCACCTCCATTTACGACGGCCTGCAAAACCCCCTGCCCCAGCTCGCCGAGGCCACCGGCTACTTCCTCGAACGCGGCCACTACATCGCCGGCCTCGACCGCGAGAAAAAATGGAGCTTCACGCCCTCGGTCAAGCCCGGCGACACGCTGCAGGCTGGCGACGCCGTCGGCAGCGTGCCCGAAGGCCTCTTCAAACACCGCATCATGCTTCCCTTCGGCTGGCGCGGCGTGTTCACGGTCACCGAAGTAGTCCCAGCCGGCGACTACACGGTCGAACAGGTCGCGGCAAAGGTGAAGGACGCCCGCGGGGAAGTCCGCGAAGTGAAATTTTTCCAGACCTGGCCGGTCAAGGTCGCCATCAAGTGTTTTGAAGAGCGCCTGCGCCCCACCGCCAACATGAGCACGCAGGTGCGCATTGTGGACACGTTCTTCCCGGTCGCGCGCGGCGGAACCTACTGCATTCCCGGTCCCTTCGGCGCGGGCAAAACCGTGCTCCAGCAAATCACCAGCCGCCGCGCCGACGTGGACATCGTCGTGATCGCGGCCTGCGGCGAGCGCGCGGGCGAAGTGGTGGAAACGCTGCGCGAGTTTCCGGAGCTTGAAGACCCCCGCACCGGCAAATCGCTGATGGAGCGCACGCTGATCATCTGCAACACCAGCTCGATGCCCGTCGCCGCGCGCGAAGCCTCCGTGTACACGGCGGTGACCATGGCGGAGTACTACCGCCAGATGGGCCTCAACGTGCTGCTGCTCGCCGACTCCACCTCCCGCTGGGCGCAGGCCCTGCGCGAACTGTCGGGCCGCCTCGAGGAAATTCCCGGCGAAGAAGCCTTCCCCGCCTACCTCGAATCCGTGATCGCCAACTTCTACGAACGCGCGGGCGTGGTGCGCCTGCGCGACGGCTCCATCGGTTCGGTCACCATCGGCGGCAGCGTCTCGCCCGCGGGCGGCAACTTCGAAGAGCCCGTGACCCAAAGCACGCTCAAAGTCGTCGGCGCCTTCCACGGCCTCAGCCGCGAGCGCTCCGACCAGCGCCGCTATCCCGCCATCGATCCGCTCGACTCCTGGAGCAAGTACCCGAGCCTTGTGGACCCCAAAAAACTCGACGAAACCCGCCGCATGTTGCGCGACGGACGCGACGTCGAACAAATGATGAAAGTCGTCGGCGAGGAAGGCACCGCGCTTCAGGACTTCATCCTCTTCCTCAAGGCCGAATTCCTCGACGAAGTGTATCTGCAACAGGACGCCTACCACGACGTGGACGGCTCCTCCTCCGCCGAGCGCCAGCAGCACGTCTTCGGCGTCATCCACCGCATCATGTCCACCCCTCTCTCGTTCAAAACCCGCGATCTCGCCCGACAATCCTTCGTCCGCTGGCAGCAGATGGCCAAGGACTGGAACCGCACCCCCATGGACAGCCCCGAATTCAAAACCGCCGAGGAGAAACTGCTCCAGGCCGTCGACGCCAACCGCGCCTCCGGGGAGGAGAACTGACATGCACACCCGCTACCACGGCATTGAAAACATCGTCGGCAACGTCCTCATGCTCCGCGCGTCGGACGTCGGCTACGGCGACCTCGCGGAAGTGACCCACGGCGACGAAAGCTCCCTCGCCCAGGTCATTCAGCTCGACGGCGACAAAGTGTTCCTCCAGGTCTTCAGCGGCGGACGCGGCGTGCCCACCGACGCCTCCGTGCGGTTCCTCGGCCACGGCCTCCGCGTGCCTTTCTCCGACGACCTGCTCGGACGCATTTTCGACGGCTCCGGACGCCCCCGCGACGGACGCGATGTGCCCGACGCCGACCCCGTCCGCGTCGCCGGCCCCTCCGTCAACCCCGCCCAGCGCATCATTCCCCGCAAGATGGTCCGCACCGGCATCCCCATGATCGACGTGTTCAACACCCTCGTCCAGTCGCAGAAACTCCCCATCTTCTCCGTCGCCGGCGAGCCCTACAACCCGCTCCTCGCCCGCATCGCCCTCCAGGCCGAAGTCGATGTCATCATCCTCGGCGGCATGGGCCTGAAATACGACGACTACCTCTTCTTCCGCGAAACCCTCGAAGAAGCCGGCGCCCTCAGCCGCGCCGTCATGTACGTGCACACCGCCGCCGATCCCACCGTCGAATGCCTCTTCGTGCCCGACCTCTGCCTCGCCGTCGCCGAACAGTTCGCCCTCCAGAACAAAGAGGTGCTCGTCCTGCTCACCGACATGACGAACTACGCCGACGCGATGAAGGAAATCGCCATCACCATGGAGAAAATCCCCTCCAACCGCGGCTATCCCGGCGACCTCTACTCCCAGCTCGCCGCCCGCTACGAGAAGGCGGTCGACTTCGCCACGGCCGGATCCATCACCATTCTCGCCGTCACCACCATGCCCGGTGACGACGTGACCCATCCCGTTCCCGACAACACCGGCTACATCACCGAAGGCCAGTTCTACCTCCGCAACGGACGTATCGAACCCTTCGGCTCCCTCAGCCGCCTCAAACAATTCGTCAACGGCAAAACCCGCCCCGACCACCGCAAGATCATGGACCGCATGATTCAGCTCTACGCCTCCTACCGCTCGACCGAGGAAAAGCGCTCCATGGGTTTCCGCATGACCGACTGGGACCGCAAGCTCGAAAAATACGGCGATCTCTTCGAGAAACGCCTCATGGACCTCCGCGTCACCCTCCACCTCGAAGACGCCCTCGACGCCTGCTGGAAAATTCTCGCCGAGTGTTTCGCCCCCGACGAATGCGGCATGCCCAAGGACCTCATCGAGAAATTCTGGCCGAAAGAGGGGGGAAAGGTTTAAAGGTTAAAAAGTTAAAGAAACCAGAAACCTGAACCCAGCAACCAGAAACCAGAAACTAGAAACCAGAAACTAGAAACCAGAAACTAGAAACTAGAAACAAGAAACTCTTCAACCCTTCACCCCTCAACTCTTCCTCCCCATTCGACACTCGTCACTCGTAACTCGTCACTCCCCA
>CAZCFM010000205.1:0-4504 GCA_964497855.1 uncultured Verrucomicrobiota bacterium
AGCACCCGCATGAACTGCGGAAGGTCGCCCATGCGCTCCCGCAACGCTTCGTCCATCGACTCCCTTACTTCCGGAAGCGCGTTTTCGTAGAAAAACCTCCAGCCCTCCACCTTCTCCTCTGGCCACACAAAGGCCAGGCGATGAAGGATTTCCGCATGGTCCACCTTCTCCGTTCGCGGCACGAACAGCAACAGATGAAAATGGTTATCCATCAGGCAATGCGTGAGCACCTGGATGCCCGAAAACGCACTCCAGCGCCTCAACAACTCCAGAAAAAACCCCTTTTCCTGATCCTTGAAAAGAAAGAGCTGTCCTGCGCTGCGGCTGGTCACATGCACAAAGTAATCCCCCGATTTTGGCAGGATGCGCAGCCCCCGCTTCCGATCCTCAAACGCCCCGGCCCAGACCGAAGGGATCACCGACACACCATCGAATGCTTTTGAGTTCATGGCGGCATCCTACCCGGAGCATGGATGGGCGTCAAGTATAATTTATATTGCAACTGTTGAAATAATTGGTTTTGTTTCCACGCTTGACCGGAGGCCTCGCGATGCATAGGCGGGATGCCCATGAAATCACCCCACCCACTTTCTCTTATCCTGAGCGTGCAGGCTCTGCGCGAACGTCTGGCTGAAAACATCCGCGTGCTTGACGTCAGCGATGTTTCCACCATCGCCGATTACTTTGTGATCGCCACCGGCAACGCCACGCCCCATCTGCGGGCCCTCGCCGACGAAGTGGACATCAGCTGCAAAAAGGAGAAAAAGGCAAAACTCCTCCGCCGCGGCGGCACCCCGGAAAGCGGATGGGTCGTTCTCGATTTCGGAAACGTGGTCGTCCATCTGATGACCCCACAGCTTCGTGAGTTCTACACCCTCGAACAGCTCTGGAGCGACGCGAAAACGGTCGAGGTCTGAAACTTATACCCCCGGCGCGAGCACCGTTAGTGCCCCCGGCCGAATGGCGATGTCAACGCGGGCGCCGGATTCCACCACTTCGCCATCCAACTGAATCGGCTGGGCGCTCGTGCGCCGCACGATCATGGTTTTCAGGGACATGACGTGGATTTCGGGCACCTGATCAATCGTGCCATCGAAAAGCTTTGGCAGTTGCGGGATCAGTTTAGGAACGTCGGCACGGTCGGCCCAAGTAAGCCAGAGCAGGCCATCGTCGGCCATCGCCTGGGGCGCAATCTGCGCCCCTCCCCCAAACTGGGTCAGATTTGCAATGGTGAACAACATCGGCTTTTCTGCTAGTTCTTCGGGCAGGTCGTCTCGCTGGAAGCGAAATTCCTCGGGCTGATAGTCGAACAACTCGTACGCGGCGGCAAAAATATAGGGCAAGATGCCACGGATCGGTGATTTTTCGAAGGTCCGCACCAGCGCCGCGTCCCAGGCCAGACTGCAGGTGACAAAAAAGGGCCTTCCGTTGGCCGTACCCACATCGATCCGCAGGGGTTTGTATCCGACGAGCGCGTGAACGGCTTTGCTGGGCTGAAGGGGGATACCAAAGTGCCGGGCAAAACCGTTGCCACTGCCAGTGGGCACCACGCCGAGAGCGACCCCGCTGTCGAGCAACTGGCTGCCCACGGTGTTGATCATGCCGTCGCCCCCCACGACAATCAGGATGCCCACGCCCTCCTCCACGGCCTGCCGCGCCTTGAGCCGTCCGTCTTCGATCGACTGGCTCATCTGGAAGCTCACCCTGCGCCCGTCGCAGTCCCAGGCTTCGGAAAACGCCTCCAGGAGAACGGGCAGCGAGACCCCAAGTCCAGACTTGGGATTGATCAGGATTCGCACCAGGCGGGGGTCGGGCTGAGGAGGCATAAACAGAGTGTGGAGCAAAAGAACTTCATACGCAATCCGGGAAGTGTTCGATTTTCATTGGACAGGACCGCCCCCGCCCGCTAGGTTGGGCCTGTGAACACGCCTCCCGAACATGATAAATCCTGCCAGTTTCTCTACGACACCGTGCGCCGACTGGTGCCGCTCTACAGCGATGAACCCGAAGACCGCCCGGAAAATGTGTTGTCGGAATACCCCGACGCCACCGAAGTGGTCTCCGCGCTGCAAATGCTCATCGACCTGCTCCTGCCCGGACGCATGAACCCCGGCACCATCGGCCTCGATGAATTCAGCGTGTTCCTCCTCCGCCGTCTCAGCAATGCCTGGCGTCACCTCCGCCCGCAAATCGAACGCAGCCTCCCCTTCCGCTGGTACGGACGCGCCGCCCTCAGCGAGGGCAACGTCATTCCCCGCGTCGAAGTTCACGCCGAGTCCCAGCGCATTCTCGAACTCTTTTTTGGACGCTTTCCCGACCTCCGCGCCTTCGTCATCGACGATATCCGCGCCGCCTACGACGGCGACCCCGCCGCCCTGACCTACGCGGAAGTGCAGCTCGCCTACCCCGGACTGCTCGCCATCGCCGCCCACCGCCTCGCCCACGAACTCTACGCGCTGCAGGTGCCCGTCGTTCCCCGCATCATGAGCGAATGGACCCACGCCCAAACCGGCGTCGATATCCATCCCGGCGCCAACATCGGACGCAGTTTTTTCATCGACCATGCCACCGGTGTCGTCATTGGCGAAACCAGCGTCATCGGCGACCGCGTGAAAATTTATCAGGGCGTCACCCTCGGGGCCAAAAGTTTTCCGCTGGATGCCAATGGCCTTCCCATCAAACACATCAAACGCCACCCCACGGTCGAACACGATGTCATCATCTACGCCAATTCAACAATTCTCGGGGGCGATACGGTCATCGGCGCGGGCAGCGTGATCGGGGCCAACGTCTTTCTCAATGAATCTGTGCCCGACAACAGCCGGGTTTCCGCCGTGCATGCTGAATTGCGGATTCAACGCAAAAAAGATCTCCCGAACTGACCCCTGTTTACCCGGGGCGGCGGGGGCGCCGCGGGTCCATTGTCAGAGGGCAACGACCACCCGGCTGGCAAAGGCCGGGAGATGGCTGCTGCCGACGTCCCCGAAAATCACAGCTCCGGGGAATACGCGCCGCAGGCGGCGTTCCTCATGTCCGAGATTAAACAGGCAGTGCAGGGTCTCGCCCTCTGCACGCCGCGTGAAAGCGACAATGTGTTCATCGCCCAGATCCAGCGGAGTCCAGTCCCCTTCGCGCAGCGCGGGATGGTCGCGGCGCAGAGCGAAACGTTTCCGAGCTTCGGAAACGGCTTGCCGACGCTCTTCCGCTGTTCGGAAAAAGAGGTTGCCTTCGAATTCGACGCCTTCGACGCGTCCGCCCGCGGCGCAGCGATAGCCTTTGTCGCAAGGACGGATATATTCGTGGATAGGCGGGCGGTTCCAAGCCCCGGCTTCCTGTCCGGCGAGGGTGAAGAGGATTGTGCCGGGCAGGCAGGCGGCGAGGTCCATGAGAACGCGGGAGGCCTCGACGCCGAAGCGGTAGACGCCGCGGCCCTCGTCGTGGTTGTCGACATAGCGGGCGAGGAGTTTGCCGGGAGCTTCGCGCTGGTAGGCGGCGATGAGTCCGGTGACGGCGGCGGCGATGCCCCCGCGTTTCCAGTCGGCGAGGCGCGGGGCGAAATCGCCATTGTGGGCGGCGTCGGGATCGAGCAGGAGACGGCTGCGTCCGGCGGCGTCGCGGGCGTAGCCGTATTGGGCGATTTTGTAGAAGTCGTCGTCGTAGGCGGCGTGAAAACCGCGGCGGAAGAGGTCGACGTTGCGCTCGAAGCCGTAACATTCGGCGAGCAGGAGGAGTCCACGGGGTCCGGCGGCGGCTTCGAGTTCGGGGATGCATTCGTCCCAGAAGCCGGGATCGTTGATCATGTGGGCCATGTCCATGCGGTAGCCGTCGACGCCGCTGTCGGCGCCTTCGCCGCGAATCCAGTGGAGGAGGGTGTCGGTGACGGCGCGGCGGAGCGGCGGATGCGTGTAGTCGAGCTTGGCGGTGTCGCTCCAGTCGAAGTCGTACGCGAGCGAGCCGTCGGCCGCACGGACGTGAAAACGCGGATCATGTCGGGTCCAGACGTGGTCGCGGGCGGTGTGATTGGGGACGTAGCCGAGGATGACGCGGAGGCCGAGAGCGTGGGCGCGGCGGACGAGGGCGAACCAGTCGGAGGCGCTGCCGAATTCCGGGTCGATGTCGAGGTAATCGGCCACGGCGTAGGGAGAGCCGATGCCCTTGCGCGCGAGCTGGCCCATGCGGAAGGGCGGCATGACGTGCAGGAGTTCGACACCCAGGTCCGCGATGAGAGGCAGTCCCTCCGTCAGGGCGGCGAGAGGGGAGACCGGTTTAGCAGCACCGTCGCGAAACTCAATCAGGGCCTCCAACGGATTCCGCGGGGCGCGGCAGGCGATGGCGCGGAGGTTGATTTGATAGTGGTTCATGCAGCCCTACTCTTCGAGATGTAGACACAAAAAGTCCCCACAGCAGGACGCGGCGGGGACTTTTCGACGAATTAGACTTTTTTCCGGCGACGCAGCAGGGCAACGGTCGCAAACGCCGATCCCATGATCGACATCAGCACGAT
>CAZCFM010000206.1:0-4498 GCA_964497855.1 uncultured Verrucomicrobiota bacterium
CCTCTTCCCAACCAGAAACCAGAAACATGAAACCTGAAACTTCTCCTTCCCAACCTTCAACCCGCCGCGTAGCGGCTGTCACCGGCGGCAGCCGGGGCATCGGCCTCGGCATCGTCAAATGCCTCATCTCCGACGGCTTCGCCGTCATGATCAACGGAGTCAGGCCTGAAGAATCCGTCGCGGATGTGCTCGCGCAACTCCGCGACAGCGGCGCAAGCGTCGCGTACTGTGCGGGCGATGTGTCCGACGCCGCCGCGCGCGAAAACCTGATCGCCGCCACGCGTGCGACCTTCGGCGCGCTGCATGTGTTCGTCAACAACGCCGGCGTCGCCCCCAAGGTGCGCGCCGACATTCTCGACGCCACGGCGGACAGTTACGACTGGGTGATGGATGTGAACCTCAAGGGCCCCTACTTCCTCACCCAGCTCGCCGCTCGCTGGATGATTGAACAGAAAAATGCCGACCCCGCCTGGATCGGATGCATCGTCAACGTCAACAGCGTCAGCGCCAATGTCGCCTCCGTCAACCGCGGGGAGTACTGCATTTCAAAAGCCGGACTGGCCATGGCCAGCATGCTTTGGGCCGCGCGTCTCGGCGAATTCGACATTCCGGTGTACGAAGTGCGTCCGGGCGTGATTGCCACCGACATGACCGCCGGGGTCACCGAAAAATACGACAAGCTCATCGCCAACGGCCTCACCGTCACCAAACGCTGGGGTCAGCCCGACGACGTGGGCCGCGCCGTCGCCGCCCTCGCCCGCAACGACTTCCCCTACTCCAGCGGACAGGTCATCATGGTCGACGGAGGCCTCACCCTGCCCCGCCTGTGATTCGTGCCAGTCTTCACTTGAATTTGAGCGATAGGACGGCATGATCAGCCCATGAAAGAATGCATCGAAACCTTGAACCAAATGGTGGAAGCGGGGGTCATCCTCCGCTACGCTATCTTTGGTGCCGTGGCCCAGATGCGTTACACAGATGCCGTCGCCACCGCCGATGCCGATATTCTGGTGGCTTTGCCGGATGAAAGCCCTCTGGATGTCCTTGGACCCATCTACAAATTCTGCGAAGCCAAGGGGTTCAAACCGACTGGAGATGCGATTCAGATCGGCGACTGGCCTGTTCAGTTCATACCCTGTTTCGACTCTTTGAGTCGCGAAGCATTGGAAACGGCGGAGGAGACCGAAGTGGACGGCTCCCATACGCGTGTTGTTTCAGCCCTTTTTCTGGCGTTGATGGCCCTCAAAACGGGACGCGTCAAGGACCACCTTCGCGTAGTCTCCCTTTTGGAGGTTCACGCCATCACTCCAGAAGAGTTGGCTGCCGCGGCAGACAGCAGAGGCCTCTCCGACAAGTGGAATCAGTTCCAACGGAAAACAACATGAACGCCACCGAACTTTTTGAACGGCAGGCCGCGTGGCAGCTGGCCCGAAAAGACCGGAGCTGGGAGGAGAAGCTCAACCAAAGCCTCCGCATGCGTGATGCGTTCCAGAAACTCCGCAATTCCAAACCGATCCCCCCCCAACAGGCAACGGCAACGAACATTTCGTCCCCCCTCGAATCCCAAAACCTGTCGAATGAACACGTAAAATAAAACTATGCTCCTCCTCATCCCCAAAGAAACCAAGCCCGGCGAAACCCGGGCGCCAGCCCTTCCCGAGGCTGTCAAAAAACTCGTCACACTCGGCGCCACTGTTCAAGTGGAAGCGGGTGTGGGTGCTTCGCTGCTCATCCCCGATTCGGCCTACGCCGAAGCCGGTGCGCAGGTCGTCACCGATCTCGCCCCTGCCCTCGCCGCCGCCGACATGGTGCTGCGCCTGAACAAACCTGCCGGGCCGGAAGGCCTCAAAGCGGGCGCCATTCACGTCAGTTATCTCGATCCCTTCTTCGATCTGGCCAACGTAAAGGCGTTTGCCACGGCAAACGTGAGCGCGATCTGTATGGAAATGATTCCTCGCACCACCATCGCCCAGAAAATGGACGCGCTCAGCTCCCAGGCCTCGCTCGCGGGCTACAGCGCCGTCCTTCAGGCCGCCGGCAAACTGCAGCGCAGCCTGCCCATGATGATGACCCCCGCCGGCACGCTTTCGCCCTGCAAAGTGTTCATCATCGGCGCCGGGGTCGCGGGACTCCAGGCCATCGCCACCGCCAAACGCATGGGTGCGCGCGTCGAAGCCTTCGATACGCGTCCCGTCGTCGAAGAACAGGTCCTTTCCCTCGGCGCCAAGTTCCTGAAAATCGATCTGGGTGAAACCGGACAGACGGCAGGCGGCTACGCCAAGGAACTGACCCCCGAGCAGCTTGCAAAGCAGCAGGAAGCCATGGGCAAGGCCATTGCCAAGTCCGACATCGTCATCACCACGGCCAAACTGTTCGGTCGCAAGGCCCCGCTGCTCATCACCGACGCGCAGCTCGCAGCCATGCAGCCCGGCTCGGTCGTTGTCGATATGGCCGCCGGTTCCGGTGGCAACGTCGAAGGCTCCGTGCCCGATCAGGACGTCGTCAAACACGGCGTGCTCGTCATGGGCGACACCAACCTCGAAGGCCGCGTGCCCTACGATGCGACCCAGATGTACGGCAGCAACCTCGTCAACCTCGTCCAGCACTTCTGGAACAAGGAAACCAAAACCTTCGACCTCCGCATGGAGGATGAAATCATCAAAGGCTCGCTGCTCACCCACGGCGGCAACGTCGTCCACAGCGTCATCAAAGAAAGGATTTCCTGAACATGAATCCCAACGAAAAACTTCTGGAAACGATCACCGTCCTCAAGGACATGATTGCCGGACTGGAAACCCAGGTCCGCGAACTCTCCACCCCGGTGGTGGAAACCGTCACCGCCAGCGGCGGCACGATGGGGCTCACGCTCTTCGTGTTCGCGCTCGCGATTTTCCTCGGCGTCGAACTGATCGCCAAAGTTCCCTCTCAGTTGCACACGCCGCTGATGTCGGGTTCCAACGCGATTTCCGGCATCACCATTGTCGGTGCCCTCATCGCCCTTCAGCGGGTTGAAGGCCCGGCGGTTGTTGTCCTCGGCTTCCTCGCCGTGATCACCGCCACAATCAACGTGGTCGGCGGTTATCTCGTCACCGACCGCATGCTCGGCATGTTCAAGACCAAGAAAGAGGAGAAATAACATGCGCGAACTTGCTTACATTATCGCCTCGGTCCTGTTCATTATTGGCCTGAAACGCCTCGGTTCCGCCGCCACGGCGCGCAACGGCAACATCCTCTCCGCTGTCGGCATGGGACTCGCCATGCTGGCCACGTTGATGGACAGTGGGTTCTCCTGGATCTGGATTCTGCTCGGCATCGCCATTGGTTCCGTCATTGGCGCGGTCGCCGCAAAACGCGTACCCATGACCGGCATGCCGGAAATGGTCGCCCTCTTCAACGGCTCGGGCGGTCTCGCCTCCGTGCTCGTCGGATGGGCTTCGGTCAAACCCGGTCTCCCTCTCGGTGCATCCATCCCCCTCTACCTCGCCGTCTTCATCGGCGGGGTCACCTTCACCGGATCGGTGGTGGCCTATCTGAAACTCGCCGAGAAAATCAGCGGCAAACCCGTGATGTTCAAAGGACAGCAGCCCATCAACATCGCCATTCTGGCGCTGATTTTGATCTGCGGAGTTCTTTTCTGCATGAACCCCTCCGGGCTGAGCAACCCCTGGATCCTCCTCGCGGTGCTCCTGAGTTTCGCTTTTGGCGTCATGGCCGTCATTCCCATCGGGGGTGCCGACATGCCGGTGGTGATCGCGCTGCTGAACTCCTATTCGGGACTGGCCGCCGCCGCTGCGGGTTTTATCATCAACAACACGGTGCTCATCGTCTCCGGCTCGCTGGTCGGGGCCTCCGGTATCATTCTCACCGGAATCATGTGCAAAGCGATGAACCGCAGCTTGTCCAACGTGCTCTTCAGCGGATTCGGCAGCGGAACGGCCTCCAAATCCGGCAAAGATGTGCAGGGAGAAGCCAAGCCGATTTCGGCGGATGACACGTATTACCTGCTTGAAGCCGCCTCCAGCGTCGTGTTTGTGCCAGGATACGGCATGGCCGTCGCCCAGGCCCAGCACGCGGTGAAGGAACTCGGCGCGTTGCTCAGCAAAAACGGCTGCGATGTGCAGTACGCCATCCATCCCGTCGCCGGACGCATGCCGGGTCACATGAACGTGCTGCTCGCGGAGGCCGATGTGCCCTACGAACAACTCGTCGAGCCCGACGATGTCAACCCGAACATCAGCGCGGTGGATGTGGCAATTGTCATCGGCGCGAACGACGTGGTCAACCCCGCCGCGCGCACCGACGAGACCTCTCCGCTCTGGGGCATGCCCATCATCAACGTCGATCTGGCCAAAACCTGCATCGTGTTGAAGCGCAGTCTGCGCCCCGGCTACGCCGGCGTCGAAAACCCCCTCTTCTTCTGCGAAAACACCCGCATGTTGCTCGGCGACGCCAAAGCCAGCGTGCAGGCCCTTGTTTCGCAGTTTAAAGAAGGGTAAAG
>CAZCFM010000207.1:0-4456 GCA_964497855.1 uncultured Verrucomicrobiota bacterium
GGTGAAAGAGCGGAAACAGCCAGCCTCCCCGCTGCTGATTGCGATAGCTGCCGACCAGGGGCGTGAACCAGTAGTGGAAGGTCCCGGAGGCCCCCGCCGCGTCGCGTCCGTAGATCGGCGTGAACAACGATTCGGTGGCGGGGTTGCGAAACCAGAGCGGAAACAGATGCGAGGGGCCGTCGGCGGGTCCGAGGTTGATGCGTGCGAGACCAGCGAGCAGGTAGAGTTGATGCAGATCGCCTTTCTGCATTTTCCAGGACAACAGCGGCGGCACTGTGACAAGGGGCGTATCGTCAGGTGATCCGGCGATTTTTCAAAAATGGGCCACAGAACCGACAGCGCCGGCTCGCGGTAATAATTTAATGACAACCATATTGTCAAGTTGAAATCAACCGACGGCCCTGAAACTTCCGACTTCACAGCCGCCGTT
Organism: uncultured Verrucomicrobiota bacterium; assembly: GCA_964497855.1. GTDB lineage: Bacteria > Verrucomicrobiota > Kiritimatiellia > SS1-B-03-39 > UBA6053 > CAYLNG01. The sequence continues at coordinate 431 of CAZCFM010000207.1, forward strand.
TACTGGTCTATGACGACACGATGCACCGCCGCCTCCTCTTCCTTCTTGTTCTCGCCCTTCCAGGGCTCTTCCTTGCCCATGCCCAATCGCCCCGCGCGCGGCCCGTGGACGGTTTTGCCGCCATCGTCAACGGTCGGGTGATCACGGTGGGGGATGTGATCGATTCGATCCGGGCACCGCTCGAACAGCTCCGTCGCCGCAACCTTTCGCCCCGCGAAGCCGCCGAGGCCCAACGCAAACTCTTCGACGAGGGCCTGGAGCGGCTCATTGACCAACATCTCATGGTCGCCAAGTTCACCAAACTCGAGGCCTCCCTTCCGCCGGGGGCCCTGCGCGAACGCACGGAAAACATCCTCCGCGAACGCTTCAACAACAACCGCGCCGAACTCCTCAACACCCTCCGGCAGGTCGGGAAAAGCGAAAAGGAATGGGAGGACGAACTCCGCGATCAGATCATCGTGCAGAGCATGACCCAACAATTTGTCTCACGTTTTATCCATGTGACTCCGGCGGAATTGCGTAGCGCCTTCGAGGCCCGCAGCGACGAACTGAAACGCCCTGTGGAGCTGAAACTTCGCTCCATTGCCTTTCGTCCGGCCGCCGCCGGCGAAGAAGAAGCCCGCAAAGCCCTCATGAACGACGTGCTCACCCGTGTGCGGGAAGGGGCGGACTTCGCCGAAACGGCCCGCGAATTTTCCGAAGGCCCCACCGCCGACAAGGGCGGCGATGAGGGCTGGGTCAAACCCGAAACCCTGCCTGCCGTTCTCCGCGATGTCCTGCTCAAGCGCAACGTCGGGGAGATCACCGATCTCATCCCGACGCCCACACAATTTTACATCTTCTGGATCGAAGACCGCCGTGGCGGCGACACCATGTCCTTTGCCGAAGCCCAACCCATCCTCGAAACCGACCTCCGCCGCGTCCAATTCGATCAACGCAAAAACGTTTTTATGGAAAGCCTCCGCCGCGAATTCCCCGTCTTCCGCTTCGATCCCTCCGGTGCCCTCGAAAATGCTGACCTCTGATCGTCCGCCCCGCATCGGCATCTCCATCGGCGACCCCAACGGCATCGGCCCCGAAATCGCCCTCAAGGCCATTTCAGAGTGCGGAATGCGGAGTGCGGGTTTTGTTCACGTCCTGATTGGCGACCCGGATTTGCTGCGCAACGAAGCACTGCGCCTGGGCCTGCCGGTCCCCGAATGTGTGCTCCCCGCCGAAGGCCTCCGTTTCCCCCGCGCGACCTACGGCGAGATCTCCGCCGAAGCCGGTGCTGCCTCCGCCGCCTGGGTCGAAACCGGCATCGCCGCCTGCCTCGCGGGCGACCTCGACGCCCTCGTCACCGCCCCCATCAGCAAAGAGGCCTGGAAACGCGCCCACATCGACTTCCCCGGACACACCGAACTGCTCGCCGCCCGCTGTGACACCGAACGCTTCGGCATGATGCTCATGGGCAAAGGTCTCCGCGTCATGCTCGCCACCCGGCACATCCCCCTGCGCCGCGTCCCCGAACTCCTCAACGAACACGAAATCCGCCTCGCCGTCGATCTCCTCTGCGAAGGCCTCCCCCTCCTCGGTGTCCCGCAGCCCCGCATCGCCGTCTGCGGACTCAACCCGCACGCGGGCGACGGCGGCGCCATCGGCTCCGAGGAGGTCGACTGGATCGCCCCGCTGCTCCGCCGCCTCGCCGCCGAGGGCAAACCCGTCTCCGGACCCCATCCCGCCGACACCGTTTTCCACCAGGCCGCCGTCCGCGGCGAATTCGACGCCATCGTCGCCCTCTACCACGACCAGGGCCTCGCCCCCCTCAAACTCTGGGCCTTCGACGAAGGCGTCAACCTCACCCTCGGCCTCCCCATCGTCCGCACGTCCCCCGACCACGGCACCGCCTTCGGCATCGCCGGACGCGGCATCGCCCGTCCCGACAGCATGATCGCCGCCCTCCACACCGCCCTTCACCTCGCATCCCGCCCCTCGCCATGGACCCGCGCAGCGTCTGCCTGACCCGCGCCCGCGACCTGCGGGCCTATCTCGACAGCATCGATTTCCGCCCCGGCAAAAGCCTTGGACAGAATTTCCTCACCGATGCCAACATGCGCGACCTCATCATCGACGCCTCCGAAACCGCGCCCGGCGACCACGTTGTCGAAGTCGGCCCCGGCCTCGGCGTCATGACCGAAGGCCTGCTCGCCAAGGCCGCCCACGTCACCGCCATCGAACTCGACGCCCGCCTCGTCGACCACCTCCGCCAGCGTTTTGCCGACCTCACAACCTTCACGCTGCTTCACGCCGACGCGACCAAAACCGAGTGGCCTGCTTTTTTAAGACCCGACCCCGTGCGTGTCGTCTCCAACCTGCCCTATTCTGTCGGCAGCCGCATCCTCTACGACCTTGCGACCCCCGCCTTCGCACCGCTCTCCATCACCGTCATGCTGCAAAGCGACGTGGCCGACCGCCTGCTGGCCGCCCCCGGCGACGAACTCTACGGACTCCTCACCGTCCGCATGTCCTGGACTTTTGAAATTTCCCGCGTGCGCAACGTCCCCGCCGCCTGCTTTTGGCCGCCGCCCCGCGTGGGCAGCAGTGTGGTGCACCTTCGCCGACGCCCCGCAGCGCCCGCGCTCCTCACTCATCCCGAACGATTCGAATCCCTTGTCCAGTTCGCCTTCACCCGCCGTCGCAAACAAATCGGCACCATTCTCCGCGACTTTGGCCACGAGCCCGCCACCTGGCCCGTTGATCCCTCCCGCCGCCCCGAGACCCTGACCCTCCCCGAATGGGCCGCCCTCGCCAACGGGTGACTACTCCCCCCACCGCTCCAGAATCCCGCCGTAGGCATCGATGCGGCGGTCGCGGAAGAAGGGCCACATGCGGCGGTGATCTTCGAGAGCCTTGAGGTCGCAGTCGGCCAGGAGGATTTCCTCGCGGTCAGTGCTGCCCTCCGCCAGCACGGTTCCCGTGTAGTCGGCGACAAAACTTGTGCCCCAGAATTCCGTGTCTCCCTCGGTGCCCGTGCGGTTGACGGCGGCATAGTAACAGCCGTTCGCCACGGCATGACCCTCCTGCACCCGCATCCAGGCCCGGCGCTGCCGTTCGCCCAGAGCGGGTTTTTCCTGTGGCAGCCAGCCAATCGCGGTGGGACAGAATATAATCTCCGCGCCCTGCAGGGCCGTGAGGCGGGCCGACTCTGGATACCACTGGTCCCAGCAGATGATCACCCCGATGCGCCCGTAGGCCGTGTCCCAGGCGCGGAACCCCGTGTCTCCGGGCGTGAAATAGAATTTCTCCTCGAAACCCGGGTCCTGCGGAATATGCATTTTGCGGTAGGGTCCCAGATAACGTCCGTCCGCGTCGATCAGCGCCGCCGTGTTGTGGTAGAGACCCGCCGCCCGGCGCTCGAACAGCGACAACACCAGCACCACACCCAGTTCGCGGGCCAGCGACTGAAAACGCAGCACCGAAGGTCCCGGCACCGGCTCCGCCAGATCAAAGAGGGCCGGATCCTGCGTGCGGCAAAAATACGGCGTCAGGAACAGCTCCTGGGTGCAAATGATCTTCGCGCCCTTCGCCGCCGCCTCGCGGACAAGCGCCTCCGTGCGCTCCGCCGCCGCTTCGGGACTGGGATACGCCTTGGATTGGATACAGCCGATGCGGATAGTCTTCATGCCCCCTTCCCTAGCACAGACCCCAGCCCCTTGCAAAGCCCAACCTCACGCTCCCGAGCTCTTGGGCGCTTGACGTTACACCTGAAACGGTATAATAAATACTCAACATGAAGTTCGAGTACGATCCGGCCAAATCCGCATCCAACCGTGAAAAACACGGGATTGATTTCGATCAAGCCCGTTCCCTCTGGATGGATGAGAGAGCATTGATCGTGCGTGCACGTACAGATACCGAACTGCGGTATGCCCTCATTGGGCAAAGCGTGGGGAAGCTTTGGACCTGCATCTTCACCAAACGGTCCGAGTGTATTCGGATCATATCTGTCAGGAGAGCCCGCGATGGCGAAAAAGAAAAATACAATAA
>CAZCFM010000208.1:0-4445 GCA_964497855.1 uncultured Verrucomicrobiota bacterium
TCGCGCACGATGCGGAGGCTTTCGCGGGCCTCCGCCTCGTCGGCCACGTGCTCAACGATCACCCAGGCGTCGTCGTTCAGGTGCGGGAGGGCCAGGTGGAGCAGTTCCGCCCAGTCCGTGTTGCCCCGGCCCATGGGACAAAGGCCCATGTGGATGTGGAAGCCCTCCATCACCGTGACCTCCTTGAGGTGCACCAGACCGTAGTGTCCCGCCAGCGCCGCGCAGCTTTCCCGGACAAAAGGCATGGGATCCAGCGCGGTGCGGTAATCGTAGGAACTGCTCACATCCAGGTTGCAGCGCAGGGCCGGGGACGGCACCCGCCGATGCAGCCCGAGAAAACGTCCGGCGTTTTGAACCACGCCTTTCAGGTAGGGCTCCACCGTCAGACAAACCCCCTTGGCCTCGGCCAGCGCCAGCAGCGGCTCCAGCCCGCGGGCATAGATGTCCAGCGCCTCCGGGGTGTCGTTGAGGGGGTGGTGGCATCCAAAAAGGTTGGGATGGGCGTTGCCGGGACTGATCATGATCCAGCGGCAGCCCGTCTCGGGAGCCAGAGAGATCAGCACCTCCAGATTCCGCCGCTCCCGTTCGACGGCCTCTCCGTCCGGGGCAAGCGGGTTCCATCCAAAGGCGTTGATCTGACAGGCCATAAGCCCGCGTTCGCGCAGAGGCGCCATCACCGCCTCCACGCCCTGCGCCACCAGCGTCCCGCCGTGGATGGGCACGCCGCGCACGCCCAGCGTCACCGCCAGGTCAAGGGTTTGTTTTCCGGCTTCCAGTCCCAGGTTCATGTGCTTGTCTCCGTGAGGTGAATGGCTTCCCCGGTCTTCAGGGCCTCTTGAATGGCCATGGCCAGGCGCACGCAGAGGGCCCCGTGTTCCGGGGTGGCTTCGGGCGGGATTCCCTGGCGCAGGCACTCGGCAAAGTGGCGCAGGGCGTGGGAATAGCGCGTCTGCCCCAGCGCCTCCGGGGCGTCCTGCCAGTCGCGCGGCGCGGCGTCCCCCCGCGCGGCCCAGCGCAGGCGGTTCCAGATGTGCCCGTGCCCCCGCAGTTGCGCCTGCCCCCCGGCGCAGTACAGATCCAGCGAGGGAAAGTCCTGAAAGGCCGGCGAGGCGACGCCGCCCACCGCCAGACTGGCCACCGCCCCCGACGCGAATTCAATCAGCACCCCCGCCGCGTCCTCCATGGGACGCTCCATGTAGCGCCCGCCCATGGCCTGCACCCGCAGCGGAGCTCCCAACAGGTCGCAGACCACATCGAGCAGGTGACAGGAATTCTCGTTGAAAAACCCGTTTCCGTTTTCAGGATCCCACAGCCAGGCCTGCCCGCCGGGCAGCCAGGGCGGCACATACGCGCCCGAGAGGAGAAAGGGCGCACCCAGTTCCGGCAGGATCTCCCGCTTCAGTTTGCGGACCACCGGCAGAAACCGAAAACTGAACCCGCTCATCACCGGGGCGCGGGCGCTCTGGCAGAGACGCAGCAGGTCTTCCGCCTGTCCGGCATGGCTCGCCCAGGGTTTTTCCACAAACAGCGCCAGCCCCCGGGCGGTCAGCGCCTCCAGCAGGGCGGGACGGAACTTCGGGGACACGCACACACTGACCGCGTCCAGCTCCTCGCGCGCCACCATCTCCAGCGCGTCGGCGTAGGCGCGGAAACCCAGCCGCTCCGCGTCCGCCCCGAGCGACGGACTGTTGCCGTCGGCCACCGCCACCAGCCTGAATTCCGGCAGGTTGAGCAGACTCATCACATGGTTCTGCCCGAAGCGGTAGCCAATCACCGCGATGCGGACCGGGGCGGGACCGCTCACGCCCCCGCCTCCGCCCGCGGCGCCCGCAGTCCCGTGCAGGTGGTGGTCATCTCGTAGCGCCGTCCCGTCCCGGCGGAAACCAGGGCCCCGTACATCATTTCCGTGATGTGCCGGCCGAACTCCACGTTGGGAATCGGGTCCTTGTCTTCCAGAATGCAGGTGATCAGGTGCTTGCTGGATTCGGAATAGTAGTCAAACGAACTGGGTTTCGGCCAGCCCCCGGACCGCGGATCCGGGTTGGTGAGACCCGGCACATGGTACCAGCCATCCCCGGAAACCTCCGGAAGCAGGTGGGGCTTGTCACTGATGATGGACGCGAAGTGTCCGCCCCCGGTGATGAGATTGCCGCCCGCGCCGAAGACCATGAAGTCCGATCCCTGGGTGCCGGGAACGGTGGGATGAAACGGCCGCCCGATGTGAAAGGTCCCGATCCAGCCGTTGTCCATTTCGTAGGTGCTGAACACGTTGTCGGGCGCCTCCATTTTCACCGGCAGGGTCTTTTCCAAGGCCATCACCTGCTCCCAGTAATTACAGTTCATGGGATCGGTGCAGGCCTTCAGGTAGCCGTTGTAGTCCTGTTCCGGGACGATCATCCGGTCGGGCACGGAAATGCGGGCGTTGCCGGTCACCGCCGCGCAGTCGCCCAGGAGGGTGACGATTTTGCTGGGCGTGTACGAATAGTCGAACAGGATGCCCCCGGAATCCTTGGCGAAGAAGGCCCCGGCCCCGTAGGGATTGCCCCCGAGCAGGTTGTGGTAGGAGGAACCCGCCGTCTCGATGGCGCTGAACCAGTAGGGACGCCCCAACACGCCCGCGTCGATCAGAGCCCGGACCTCCCGCCACCGCGGGTGCAGCAGGGTCATGTTGCTGGGTTCCACCAGACACTTCACGCCCTTGGCGCGGACCGCGTCGGTGATACGGGTGGCGTCGGCCAGGTTCAGGGCCATGGGTTTTTGCAGGAGCACGTGGATTCCCCGCTCCACCGCCTCCAGGGTGAAACGCACATGGGTGCCCGGCGCGGTGAGAATCCACACCGCGTCGATCCCCGAGCGCTCCAGCATCTCGATATAATCATTGTACTCCCGGCGGGCCCCGAAAAGACGGGCAATTTCGCGGGTGCGCACCGGATCCAGGTCACAAACCGCCGTGATTTCCGCGCGGGAATCGGTGAGAAGATAGGGAAGATAATACGCCGTGGCCACCACGCCACAGCCGACAATGCCAATTTTCACAGGTGGAGCGGACATAGGTGCCTTTCGAGGGATTCAGAGGGAATTACTCATAGATACAACGTTTATTCTACATGGGTTTCCCCGGTCTTGTCAACGTAATAAATGATTTCGCGCGATTTCGCGCGAATACATTTTGGGCGGAGAGATCAGAACCGGTTAAAGGTTGATTTATTGGCGTTTTCTTCCCAGAAGAAACCCATATCCCGTTCATTTCAGTTACAAACACCCCCGGAACCCATGGCCGCCACCCTCAAAGACATCGCGGAACGCGTCAATGTGAGCATCGTCACCGTCAGCAAGGTGCTTAACGGCACGGGGAATTTTTCGGACGACACCAAGAAGAAAGTGTTCGGGATGGCGCGGGAGCTGAAATACCGGCCAAACGCGCAGGCGCGGGCGATGCGCTCCGGGAAAACCGGAAACGTGGGGTTTGTTTATTCGAGCGAAGGGATGGGGCACGGGTTGCCCTGGGATTTTCTCAGCGGCATGAACCTGGCCCTCTCGGAACTGAATCTGAACCTGATGGTGGGCGAAGTTCCCAACGAGCGGCTGGTGGAAAGCGGGAACCTGTCCGGGCTGTTGCGGACCTGGGCGGCGGACGGACTGCTGGTGTTCAACCAGGTGGAGCTTCCCGACAACGTGAACGAGCTTCTGGAGGAGGAGCACGTGCCGGCGGTGTGGATCAACCGCAAACAGAAATACAACTCCGTGTATTTTGACGATTTCAAGGGGGCCAAGATGGCGGTCGGGCACTTCGCCGCTCTGGGTCACACCCGCATCGCCTACATGGACCACTCGCATGTGGCCGATTCCTTCGATCAACCTGTCCACTACAGCCAGCAGGAACGGCTGGCGGGTTATCAGGAGGCGATGGAGTTCCTGGGACTGGAGCCTGTCATCTGTCTTCCAAAGAAAAAAGGCACGGCCCTCCAACGCAAGGAACTCTATATGGAATGGCTGGGCGCCCCCCTCAAGCCCACGGCGGTCTTGAACTATTCCCGCACCAACTCGTTTTTCTATGCCGCCGCGGCGCTGGGACTCGGGATTCCCCGGGATGTGTCCCTCTTGAGTTTCACGGACAACCAGGACGCGATAAATGACGTGGTTCCTGGGGTGTTGCGCACCGCCTACGACGAGTTGGCGCTGGAATCGGTCAAACTGCTGGCCAAACGCCTGGAGAACCCGGACATCGGCCATCCCTCCGTCTGCATCCCCCTGAAACTCGAACCGGGGAACACCTGCGCCCCACCCCCGGCCTGAGGGCAAATCGCGCAGCGGGAAATCCCGCCGCCCCTCCCGCAGGGGTTCACTTTTTCCGCCGCGGTGAAGTTTCGTGCTTTGCATGGAGGGGTATTAACGTTATTATTTTTTGAAATCCCTGATCTTCCATCCCCCGCGAAAGAGCCTCC
>CAZCFM010000209.1:0-4367 GCA_964497855.1 uncultured Verrucomicrobiota bacterium
CGGCGAAAGCGCGGAACGTCTGGCGGCGCTGGAAGCCTTGAAGGGCGAAGTGGCCTCTCTGAAATCCGAGGTGGAATTGTGGACAGCGGAGGTGGATACCTCCAAAAAACAGGCGGAGGCTTTGGAGCTTCGCTTGAAGGAAAGCGAAGGAGCAAAGGATGCCGTTGTGGCAGAAAAGCAGGCCCTGAGCTTGGAGCGGGACCGTCTGGAAAACGTGGCCAAAGAGGCGCAGGCGCAGGTCGATCGCGCAACCGCGCGGATTCAGGAGTTGGAAGCCGCCTCCCGTGACGCAGCGTCGAAAAACGAAGAGCTGCAACAGACTGCAGAAGAACGGAAAAACATTCTCGCGGTTTTGGAAGGCCGTTTGGCGGAACTTGAGGCCGACAAGAGCCGTCTGAAAACGGAAGCTGCAGCCTTCCGGGAACGGGAAAAAGAATTCAGTGAGATTCATTCCCGCCTGATGGAAGAGGGCGAAGAATTGATGGCGCGCCTGGATCTGATGAACGGGGTCAAACACGATCTGGAGCAGAAAACCGGCGAGCTGGAAAGCGAGCTACACGGCGCAGTTGCGGAACTTGAATCGACAAGTTCGCAGCTCAAGAAAATGGAGGCCCTGCGGAATGACTTGCAGAGTCAGTATGAGGAATTGCAGGAAAAGAGCACAGCGCAGGCCGCCCGCATCCGCGAAGTGGAGCAGGAAGTCCGTACGGCGCAGGGGAAAATGCAGGAATCGGAATCTGCCCGTCAGAGTGCCGAGGAACGGATTCTTCAGCTGGAAATTGACAAAGACAGCGAGCAGTCCCGCAGCAACGAACTCGAGACCTCCCTCAACGCCAAAACGGCGGAGATGGGCACCCTTTCCATGGAATTGGAAAAGCTTCGCCATGATTTGGACGAGCAGCATCAGTTGTTGGAGAATGCAAACCGGCTGTCCCAGTCCTATCAGAGCAAAGCGGCGAAAGCCGAGCAGGAGGCGGAGGACAGTTACCAGCAGTTGACGGCGACGGCGGAGCAGATGCAGCGGACGACCCAGTCGCTGATGGAGATTCGTCGCGAGAAGAAAGAATTGCAGTCCAAGATGGAAGCGCTCATCTCCACGCCGGTGGGTCAGCGCGAATCGGAAGCGTTGCAGAGCAAGATGTCGGATCTGGAGGGAACCATTGCGAAACTGGAAGCGCAGGTGGTCGAGACCGAACATGCGAAGAAGACGCAGATTCTGGAAATTTCCGAGCGCTACAAACAGGAGATTGCGCAGCTCAAGCTGATGGTGGATCAGACGCGGGAATCGCAGCAGAAGGCGGAGTTGGAGCTGACCGGAAGCCGGAAACGGGCCGAAGCCTCCGAAAACCGCCAGCAGGAACTGTCCGCCCGCTTCGAGGGTCAGCTTGCCGAAATGAAAATGCGTTTGGAATCGCAGACCGATTCCATGGAGTCGCGTTCACAGGATGCACAGCGCTTCGCAAAAGAAAAAGATCAGCTGCAGGCACAACTCGTCCGGGCGGAAGACGAAATCAGCTCCCTGCTGAATCGTCTGAACGAAACGGAAAAGAACGTGGATACGGCGGCCTCGTTGAAGGCCCGTTTGGAAGGCCTGGAAGTGGAACGGGAAGAGCTCCTGCGCCAGAATCAGGAACTCAATGCCAAGATGGATCAGCTCCGCGAAAAAGCGCTCGAAGGCGAAAAGTCGGCCAAGCACTCCGCCGAGTCCGAACAGTTGCGCCAGGAGCTGATGATGTTGAAAGATCAGTTGAAGTCCTCGAAGGCCATGAGCATGAATTTGGACGGAATTGCCCTGCTGGATGAGGTCGAGGAACTCGAGAAACGCAAAGCGGCGTTGAGCCGGGATTTGGCGCAGGCCAAAACGACGATTCTCGATGCCGCGAGCATTGTCGGCAAGCAGAAAGCCAAAGACGACAAAATCGAGGCTCTCAGCCGCGAGTTGAAAGATCTCCGGGAAAAATTGGGCATGCCCGCGAGTGTTGCGGCACTGCCGAATCAGTCGAGCCGTGGGGATGCGCATCGCAGCTTTGGACGCGGCGTTCCTCCACCCGCCGAATCACGTGAACCAACTACGCATAAAGTGAAATCAAATACGGCTTCGGAAGAAGCCAGCGAGTCGCCCAGTGCCGCTGCCAAGGCCACGGACAACCGCAACAAGTTCGCCCGTTCCCTCTTTGGTTCCGTGCGCGCGAAAAGCGGCAAATAAATCAAAACATGTTGATGCGCACGTACTCTTCGGTGCAATCACAGGTGTAGAGCACAGCGGAGCCGGTTCCATCGGTTCCGAGGTCCACGGTGATCGTGTAGCGGTTTCCGGCAAGAATGGCTGAGAGAGCCTGTGGATCCGGCTTGGCGGTCATACCGTTTCGCATGAGAGGCAGTTGGTCGTAATCGATGCCCATGCGCTCCGGGTCAATCTCGACCCCGCAATACCCGAGCACATCGGCGATGCGGCCCCAGACGGGATAGGTTCCGGCCCAACCGGTTTTGACGAGGAAGGAATTGGCAATCGCCCGCAGGGCTTTATCGGCTTCCGCGTCGTTGAGCGCCCCTTTGGCGCGCAGCTCAATGAATTTGGTCATGCCCTCCCCGTCCCAGACGATTTTCATGGCCAGATCAAACACGAGGCCGTTCAAGGCGCTCTGAAAGAGGCCCCAGGACGGGTGTCGGGGCGTCAGCTCCGTGTGTCCCGCGCGTCCATTGGCAAAGAGAATGACGGAATCATTGGTGCTGGTGTCGCCGTCCACGGAAATGCGGTTGAAGGACTGGTTGACGGCAACACGCAAGGCTTCGCGCAGGGCCTCGACCCCGATGTTGGCGTCGGTGCAGAGGTAGCAGAGCATGGTGGCCATGTTGGGCTCGATCATGCCGGCCCCTTTGCAAAAACCACTGAGTGTGACGGAAACGCCATCGATTTCGATGCAGGTGTGGCAGGTTTTGGGGCGGGTATCCGTCGTGAGAATGGCGCGCGCGGCGCACTCGCCACCAAAGGAATCCAAGGCTTCGACCAAGAGGGGAATGCCGCGGCGGATGGGGGCCAGGTTCAGGGGTTTGCCGATGGTTCCGGTGGAGGAGACGAGCACTTCGCCCAAAGGCAGTCGCAACGCTTCGGCGGTCAGGTGCGCCATTTCCGCCGCGTCAAGCTCGCCCTGGGGTCCGGTGCAGGCGTTGGCGTTTCCGCTGTTGACGACAATGGCACGGGCACGTCCGCTCCGGAGATGTTCGATATCCAGCCGCACAGGTGCCGCCTTGACTTTATTAGTGGTGAACATACCGGCCGCAACCGTATGTTCTTCATCGGAAACGATCATCGCCATGTCCATTTTCGCCGGATCGGCTTTGATGCCGGCATGGACGCCGGCGGCGCGAAAACCCGGAGGAAGTTTGCAGACCGATGTGAAAACGGGAGAATTCATAGGTGTGAAGGGGAAGGAGGTTGGGACAGGAATGCTTCGTACTCGGCGCTTCGGAGAAGAAGTTCAAAGTCGACCTGCACATATACAAGTTCTCCGTGGTGTCGAAGCAAATTTCCTTGCAGGTCTTTGCGGAGAATAAAATGTTTGGGTTTGTTGTCGAGGATGCGGAAACCTTTGAGGGCGAGCTCGTGGTTGACACGCTCGGAAAGCTGTTCCAGTTCGGTTTGGGTGATCAAGCCCTCTTCCCAGGCCTGCTGGGCGTCGATGCCCGGGACCCAGGCGAAGAGGACGAAGTACTGACGCTGCGGGAGCAAGTGGATGCGCATGCCCTCGGGGGCATGTTCCTGATCGTGATCGAGCTGAGACCAGCGGAATTGAAATTCGGAGTCCTGGCGGCCCAGCTGCCATTCGGGAAGGTCGCGGGGGCTGCAATAAATGGCGAGGGGTCGTTTGGTCCGAACGTGCAAAGTGGCTGGGCCAAAGCGGGAACTGCGCAAGTCCTCCACCAGGGCAAATTCCTCAAAAGGCGAGTTGAAGGCGGCGTCGGACAACATGCGGGTATCGGCGGTGTCGGCGCGAAGTTTTCCGGGCACGACTTCGGCCAGGCGGGAGACTTTGATCAGCAGCTCCATGGGGGAGGCATTCGGAGGACGGCTGGGATAGTGATAGACGGTGCCGGTGCTTCCCCGCAGACGACGGCCTTCCCGCACAAAGCGCCGTCCCGCATACCAGTTGATGGGTTGGAGATGCGGCAGACGATGCCAGCCCCAGCGGGTGACATACAAGAAGCCCCCTTCCCCGTCGGGACTGCGCACATAGGGCACCCCGAACACATCAATATGATACTCCTCCGGCACCCGTTCAAAGGGCAGGATTTCCAACTCGGGCGGGAGGGGATTCGTGGCTTTGTGCGGCTCGGAGGAGAACATGGCGACATTGAAGCCTAAAGAA
>CAZCFM010000210.1:0-1949 GCA_964497855.1 uncultured Verrucomicrobiota bacterium
GGTCAGGCCCCATTTGGCCTTCATTTTTTCGACCCAGGCACTCATGCGGGGCTTAGGAGCGGCCTTTGGCCGTCAAGTCCTTGGCGGCTTCGTAGCTTGGGGTGGCCTCGGCGAAATCCACGAGCAGGACGACATCGGGGGAACGCACTTCGAGCGTTCCTTCCCCGAACACGTACCAGCTTTCTTTGCCCTCCACGACGACCTTGCCGGGGCCGATCACCACGGCGGCAAGCAGCGGGGCATGTCCGGTGAGCACCCCCATGGAACCGTTGTACGCGGTGACATTGAGCAGATCGACCGGTGCATTGAACACCGGGCCTTCGGGCGTGAGGATGCGGAGGGGGAAACTCATGGCGCGGCTCAGAGCTTGGCGGCTTTGGCGAGAACGTCTTCGATGTTGCCGACCAAATAGAAGGCCTGCTCGGGGACGCTGTCGTGTTTGCCGTCCAACACTTCCTTGAAGGAGCGGATGGTGTCGGCCAGTTCGACGTAGCGTCCGGAAAGACCGGTAAACTGTTCGGCGACGTGGAAGGGCTGCGAGAGGAAACGCTGTATTTTGCGGGCGCGGTACACGGTCAGGCGATCCTCTTCCGAAAGCTCTTCGAGGCCGAGAATCGCGATGATGTCCTGCAGTTCTTTGTAGCGCTGGAGGATTTCCTGCACGCCGCGCGCGACTTTGTAGTGCTCCTCGCCGACGATTTCGGGCGCGAGAATGGTGGAGCTGGAGGAGAGAGGATCCACGGCGGGGTAAATGCCAAGTTCCGCGATGGAACGGCTGAGTTCGGTGGTGGCGTCCAAGTGCGCGAAGGTGGTGGCGGGCGCGGGGTCGGTGTAGTCGTCCGCAGGGACGTACACGGCTTGAATCGAGGTGATGGAACCGGACTTGGTGGAGGTGATGCGCTCCTGCAGGGCGCCCATGTCGGTGCCGAGAGTCGGCTGATAGCCCACGGCGGAGGGAATGCGTCCGAGCAGCGCGGAGACTTCGGCACCGGCCTGGGTGAAGCGGAAGATGTTGTCGACGAAGAGCAACACGTCCTGGTTCATTTCGTCGCGGAAGTATTCGGCGACGGTGAGGGCGGAGAGGGCCACGCGGGCACGGGCGCCGGGGGGCTCGTTCATCTGGCCGTAAATCATGGAGGTTTTGTCGATCACGCCGGACTCGCGCATTTCGCGGAAGAGCGCGGTGCCTTCACGGGTGCGCTCGCCGACGCCCGCGAACACGGAGTAACCGCCGTGTTCTTTGGCGATGTTGTGAATCAGTTCCTGAATGAGAACGGTTTTGCCCACGCCGGCACCACCGAAGAGGCCGATTTTGCCGCCCTTGCGGTACGGAGCCAGGAGGTCAATGACTTTGATGCCGGTGACGAGCTGGCTGGCGGAGGTGTCCTGCTGATCGAAGGCCGGCGCGGAACGGTGAATGGGCAGGCGTTTGGTTTCCTTGACGGGGCCAAGGTTGTCGATGGGTTCACCGAGCAGGTTCATGACGCGACCAAGGGTGCCCTCGCCCACGGGCATCATGATGGGACCGCCGAGGTCGCGGACTTCGGTGCCGCGCACGAGGCCGTCGGTCGTGTCCATCGCAATCGCACGGAGGACGTTGCCGCCGAGGTGCTGGGCGACTTCGAAGGTCAGGTTGTCGGGCTGGTCGCTGATGGAGGAGTTGGTGCAGACCAGGGCGTTGAGGATCGCGGGGAGTTTGCCTTCGGGAAACTCGATGTCGCAGACCGCGCCGAGGACTTGGGTGATTTTGCCGAGGGCGGCGGAGGAGGCGTCGGCGCCAGCGTCCGGAGAAGAGGTTTTCTTTTTGCGTGTGGCCATGGGGATTCCTTGGATCAGAGCGCTTCCGCGCCGGAGATGATTTCAATAAGTTCGGTGGTGATGGCGGCCTGGCGGGCGCGGTTGCGCAGCAGGACGTTCTGTTCGATGAGATTCTTGGCGTTGGTGGTCGC
>CAZCFM010000210.1:2049-4349 GCA_964497855.1 uncultured Verrucomicrobiota bacterium
ATGAACTGGTTGCAGGCGAGCAGAATCTTGTCGTAGCTGCCGTTGAGGAACAGGTGCTCAAGATCGTGGGAAATTTTGCTGGCGTCGATGGCGCGCGGCGTTGCGCTCTGCAAGTCAAAACGGCGCAGCACCGTGGCCCGGGTGACAAAGTGCATGTGGCCGCGACGGCCGCAGAAGGCCAGTTCGTAGGCCACGCCGTCGTTGGCGTGTTCGGCCAGAAATCGTTCCACGAAACGGATCAGGTTGTTGTTGAAACCGCCGCAGAGACCTTTGTCGGAACTGAACACCACGAGCAGAACTTTTTTCAATTCCTCGCGCGGGGTGAGCAGCGGGTGCATGTTCGCATCGACGTTGCCAGCGATGCGGTGAATGAGCTGGTTGACCTCGTGGGCGAAGTCCTTGGCCTTCCGCTGGGCGTCCTGGGCTTTGCGCAGTTTACTCGCGGAAACCATTTTCATGGTTTTCGTGATCTTGCTGGTGTTGCGCAAGCTGCCTATTTTACGGTTGTATTCCTTGATGCTCGGCATCGGGGATCGCTTTCAGAGGTTCAGAGGCGGGGCTTAGGGGGTCCAATGCTTTTTGAAGTCGGTCAACAGAGTTTTCAGAGCTGTTTCCACCGCATCGGTCATTGCTTTTTCTTTGTCCAAGAGGCGGACAAAGTCGGCGTAAGTTGAGTCGAGCGCATCGTTGAGTTTGGCTTCAAAAGGACGGACCTGGTTGACGGGGATGTCGTCGAGATACCCACGGGTGCCGGCGTAGATCAGGACGATCTGCTTGACGACGTTGAGCGGGGCGTTGACGCCCTGCTTGATGACTTCCATGAGGCGCTGGCCGCGTTCGAGCTGGCGGCGGGTGCTGGCGTCGAGGTCGCTGGCGAACTGCGAGAAGGCGGCCAGTTCGCGGAACTGGGCGAGGTCGAGTCGAAGCGTGCCGGCGACCTTTTTCATGGCCTTGATTTGAGCGTCGCCACCGACGCGGGAAACGGAGAGACCGGGGTTGATGGCGGGGCGCTGTCCGGCGTTGAAGAGGTCGGTTTCGAGGAAGATCTGGCCGTCGGTGATGGAAATCACGTTGGTCGGAATGTAGGCCGAAACGTCACCGCCCTGGGTTTCGATGATGGGCAGGGCGGTGAGGGAGCCCGCGCCCTTGGCGTCGCTCATTTTGGCGGCGCGTTCGAGAAGACGGCTGTGCAAATAGAAAATATCGCCGGGGTAGGCTTCGCGTCCGGGAGGACGGCGCAGAAGCAGGGACAACTGTCGGTAGGCCTGGGCCTGTTTGGTCAAGTCGTCGAACACGATCAGCGCATGGCGTCCGTTGTCGCGGTGGTATTCGGCCATCGCGGTGCCGGCGTAGGGGGCCAGGAACTGCATGGCGGCGGGGTCGGAGGCGGTGGCGGCTATGACGGTGGTGTACTCCATCGCGCCGTGGCGCTTGAGGGTTTCCACGACCTGGACCACGGTGGAGCGTTTCTGGCCGATGGCGACGTAGAAACACTGCACGCCCTGTCCGCGCTGGTTGATGATGGTGTCGATGGCGAGAGAGGTTTTGCCGGTTTTGCGATCGCCGATGATCAGCTCGCGCTGGCCGCGTCCGATGGGGGTGAGGGCGTCGATGACCTTGATGCCGGTCTGCATCGGCTCATGCACGTCTTTGCGGTCGATGATGCCGGGGGCCTTGAGTTCGATCACGCGGGATTCGGTCGCGTGGATGGGAGCGCCGCCGTCGATGGCCACGCCGGTGGCGTCGACCACGCGTCCGCGCATACAGTCGCCCACGGGGACCGAGGCGATGGTTTCGGTGCGTTTGACGGTGTCGCCTTCGACCACGCCCGTGTCGCCGCCGAAGAGGGCGACGCCGACGTTGCTGTCTTCGAGGTTGAGGGCCATGCCGCGGAGACCGCTGCGGGGGAATTCGACGAGTTCGCCGGCCATGACGCCGGAGAGTCCGTGGACGCGGGCGATGCCGTCGCCCACGCTCAGCACGGTGCCGACTTCGTAGGTTTCGGGACCGCTGCCAAAGTTTTGAAGCTGTTGCCGGAGAATGGAGGCCACCTCATCGGGCTGAATGTCGACGGACATGGGAAGAATCCTTGCTTATGCGTTGATGACGTTGCGTTTGAAAGTTTCGAGTTTGGTGGCGAGGCTGTGGTCTTCGACCACGTCGCCGATTTTAAGGCGGAAACCGCCGAGAAGCGATTCATCCACCGAACAGTCGAGGAGAACGGTTTTGCCGCTGCGCGCGGCGAGTTTTTCCTGGAGCGCCGTTTCCTGCGCGGGGGTCAGGGCCTGGGCCGCGACCAC
>CAZCFM010000211.1:0-4243 GCA_964497855.1 uncultured Verrucomicrobiota bacterium
AACCTCCGCCACCGCGCGACCGACGCCGAACTGATGGACCTCCCGGACTCCGACGAGGCCCGTCTTTTCCGCACCCTGGATCAGTTCGGCTCCATCAACCGCCTCTTCTCCCGCGTCCGGCCCGTCCTGCGCCGCCACGTGCTCGACCGCATGGTGCCTGGCACACCCTTCCACCTGGTCGACCTCGGGGCCGGCGCCTGCGACATTCCCGTCTGGCTCCTCCGAGAGGCCCGCCGCCGCGGCCTCGACCTCCGCGTCACCGCCGTCGATGCCGACCCCCGCGTCGTCCGCTACGCCCGCGAACGCCACGACAACGAGCCCGGCCTCGACATCCGCGAAGCCGACGCCCTCGACCTCGACGCCTTCGCCCCCTTCGACTTCCTCTTCGCCAACCACTTTCTCCACCACCTGCCCGACGCCGTCCTCCCCAAACTCTTCGCCGACGCCTCCCGCCTCGCCCAGCGCGGCGTCGTTTTCACCGATCTGCGCCGCTCCCGCCTCTCCTATCTCGCATTCTCCCTCGTCGCCCGCCTCTACCGCGACAGCTTCGCCCGCCTGGACGGACTCCTCTCCATCCGCAAGGGCTTCAGACCCGCCGAACTCCGCGCCCTCGCCCCCGCCTACCATCTCCGCCGCAGCATTCCCGGCCGCCTTATCTTGACAACCTCTGGACTGGACCCCGCCGCCGCAACTTGATAACAGAGGCGGCAATGAAAAAAACGCCCCTCTCCAACGCCCCCGAATATGCCCTCTCGATTGCAGAAGGGGAGGGCCGCCACGCCAAGGACTTCGACTGGATGGCCCGCAACGTCCCCTGCCGCGAAGCCTGTCCCGCCCGCACCGACATCCCCGGCTACCTCGACGCCATCCGCCAGGGCCGCATGGAGGAGGCCTACCGCATCAACCTTCGGGACAACGTCTTTCCCGCCGTGCTGGGCCGCACCTGCACGCGTCCCTGCGAACCCGCCTGCCGTCACGGATGGGAAGGACTCGGCGAACCTGTCGCCATTTGTTTTGCCAAACGCTCCGCCGATGATTTCCGGGCGCGTCAGGACCCCGTCCGGCTCGATCCGCTCTTTCCCGATTCCGGCAAACGCGTCGCGGTCGTCGGCGCCGGGGCCGCAGGCCTGACGGTTGCCCGCGAACTGCGGCTCTGGGGTCATGCGGTGACCGTGTTTGAACGCCATTCCGAAGCCGGCGGGCTCATGGTGCAGGGCATTCCCGAGTTCCGCCTACCCCGCGACGTCGTGCGCCGCGAAGTCGATCAGATCCGCGCGCTGGGCGTGGAGATCCGCTGCGGCGAAAGCGTGGATGCCGCGCGGTTGCAGGACCTTTGCCGCAGCCACGACGCCGTGGTGCTGGCGGCGGGTACGCACGAGGTGCAGCGCCTGGGCTGCCCGGGCGAGGACCTGCCCGGCGTCGAGTACGGACTGCCTTTCCTCAAACGCGTCAATGGCGGCGAGCGCCCCGACCTCGGGGAAACGGTCGTGGTGATCGGCGGCGGCTTCACGGCGGTGGACTGCGCGCGCATGGCCCGCCGTCTCGGTGCGAAACGCGTCGGCATGCACTACCGTCGTTCTCCGGACGAAATGTACGTCGGCGAACATGAGTTGCATCAGTTTGCCAGCGAGGGCATCGAGGCGCAGTTCCAGGTGGCGCCCGTGGAGCTTCTCGCCGGGGAAAATGGACACCTGCGCGCCGTCCGCTTTGTCCGCACCGAGATGAAAGAGACCGACGGATCGCGTCCGGTGCCCGTGGCGATTCCCGGCAGCGAATTCGAGGTGGCGGCCGACACCGTGATCCTCGGCCTCGGCCAGCGCGCGGCGGGCTGGTGGAAGGAGATCGATGGACTGTTCGTGGCCGGTGACGCGGTCAACGGTTCCGGCTCGCTCATTGAAGCCATCGGCCACGGAAAATCCGTTGCCCGCGACGTGGACCGCGCCCTCATGGGCCGCGACCGTTTTGAAACCGTGGTGCTCGTCGAAAAGGCCCACGGCACCGGACGCACTCGCGCGATGGACGCCCTGCCACGCCTGCGCATGCCCGAAATCCCCCCCGAACGCCGCGGCCTGCGCGACGAAGTGGAAAGCGGACTGACGCCGGACGACGCCCGGAGCGAAGCCTCCCGCTGTTACCTCTGCCACTACAAATTCGAAATCGACAACGACCTCTGCATCTACTGCGACCGATGCCTCAAGGTCAAACCCGTCGAAAACTGCATTGTGAAGGTCAGCAGTTTGATCTACGACGACGCCGAACGCATCAGCGGCTACGTCCGCAGCAGTTCCACCCGCGACTACAACCGCCTGCACCTCGACCAGAACAACTGCATCCGCTGCGGGGCCTGCGTCGAAGTCTGCCCCGTGGAATGCATCAGCATCCAGAAGGTCAGCGAAGTCACCCGCCCCAGGGCCTGACGCCCAACCGTTTCCACACCCACTCCTCCCGGAGCCCCTCATGATCCTCATCTCCCACGAAGTGCTTCCCTCCCGTATCCCCGGCGCGGGCATGGGCCTGTTCAGCACGCAGACCCTTCCCGCCGGACGTGTCATCAGCGCCCCCTCCCACATCGAGGAAACCATCACCATCGACGAACTGCTCGCGGTTCCCGATCACCCCCACTCCCACTGCTCCGTGCGCTGGTTTGAGCAGCACTGCACCGTGTCGCCCGACTGGCCCAACGAGTGTTTCGTCAACCATTCCTTCAGCCCCAACGGCCTCTGGCACCTCGGCTTTATCTTCTCTCTGCGCGACATCGTTCCCGGCGACGAAATCACCGTGGACTACCGCCACCTGCTCGGACCCGGCGTGCGTATGGATTTCCTCGACTCCCTGACCGGCCAGCCCATCATCGGCCACGACTGGAAAGAAAGCCTTATCCACAGCACCCGAACCCTCCTCGGCATTCTGGAAAATGTGCACATTCGGTGAAAGGTTCGAAAACGCCCATCGATTCGTGTTAGAATCCTGTTGATTCCACCGTCCTTGTGCGGATAAAAAGTACACTCCCCTTTCACCATGAACCCACTCCCCATGTCCCTCTCACGCGATGTACAAACCGACACCGACGATCGCGGTGTTGCGATTCAGGAAGTCGGTATTTCCGACCTGAAAATGCCGTTGCGCATTTCCGGGGTCGAATTGGACGAAAGTGCCGAACAGACGGTTTCAGCCCTCTGCTCGCTGGCGGTGAGTCTGCGTCCCGACCTGAAGGGGATTCACATGAGCCGTCTGGTGGAAGATTTGCTGGAGGCCGAAGGACGTCTGGATCTGCGCGGTGTCACGACCTTGTTGGAACGCCTCCGCGACCATCAGGGGGCCAGTGCCGCGCATGTTTCCATCGCCTTCGATTATTTCATCGACCGCCAGGCCCCCGTGAGTGGACGCATCGCGAAACAGGCCTACCGCTGCCGTTGGACCGCTCATCTGCTGGACGGAAACATCCGTTTTGTCCAGCAAGTCGAGGTTCCCGTCACGACCCTCTGCCCCTGCAGCAAGGAGATCAGCGCCTACGGGGCCCACAATCAGCGGGGCTATGTCGAGGTGGAACTGGAACACGATCTCGGCAAAAGCGGCGAAGTGAAAATTTGCCTGGAGGAGGTCATCGAAGGCGTGGAGGCCTCCGCATCCGCACCGCTCTACCCCATTCTCAAACGTGTGGACGAACGTTTTGTCACCATGCAGGCCTACGACGAGCCGCGTTTTGTGGAGGACATGGTGCGCGCCGTGGCGCTGCGGCTCCGCGACGAAAACCGGGTGGACCGCTGGAGCGTGCGCGTCACCAACCACGAATCCATCCACCAGCACAACGCCTACGCCGTGGTGAGTGGCCGCCGCCGCTGACACGCGGGGGGTAGTGTCTGTTTCTGGAGCGTCTGGATTGGCTTCCCGGAAAGAAGTTCATGAAGTGGACCGCTTGCTATACGCCGGAGATCAACGATCCCCCCGTTCTTCGGAGAGAAGGCGGGTGGCATCCACATCCAGCATCCTGTCGCCAAATAGTGATTTCAGACGGATTTCAAAATCAGGAAACCGCAACGGAGCCGAGGGCATTGGCTCCGTGCGTGGAGGTTGCAGAACCGCAACAACTTTTTTATGGTTGTGGATCTCCATCGTTTCGCCCATGGCGACACGGGCCATCACCTGCCGAGTCTGTTGCTTGAGGGTCCGAATGTTGATTGAATTCATATTTATACTTTAGATTGTGTCACAGGGAAAAGCAAACGATATTCGATACGACATG
>CAZCFM010000212.1:0-4154 GCA_964497855.1 uncultured Verrucomicrobiota bacterium
GAACGACACATTACCTTCGCACCACAGTCCCCACCCGTCAACCTTTGAAATAAAAGCGAGGAAAAAACGGAGGTTGGGCTTTCAGCCCGACAAACGAAATGGAGGTTGGGCTTTCAGCCCGACGATTCGTAAGAAATGACAGCCTGAAAGGCTATCCTCCCACGAACATCGCGTCAGCGGAATTTCACGCCGCTGGGGGAGGCGAGGAAATATTCCTGAAGAGCGGTGACGGTCCAGCCGCGTTTGCTGATGTATTCGATCGCGGCGATGGTCGGCATGGCGCCCCATTTGGTGGTGATGATGGGAATGCCGCGCACAATGGCCTCGCTGCGGATCAGCACCTCGTCCTTGCGCGAAATCGCGCCGCTGGGGGTGTTGATGATGAGCTGCACTTTGCCCTCGGCCATGAAGTCGCGGATGTTCGGCGATTTGCCCTCGGCGAGCTTGAAGAGCTTCTCGGCGGGCACACCCTTCTCGGCCAGGCGGTCGGCGGTGCCCTCGGTGGCGATGATGGAGAAGCCCTGGTCGAAAAGGGTTTTGCCCATGTCGACCATCCAGTCTTTCGACTCCTCGTTGGCGCTGAGGAACACCGTGCCCTCGGTGGGCAGCTTCTGTCCGGCGGCGATCTGCGATTTCCAGAACGCGGCCTCGAAGACGTAGTCCATGCCCATGACTTCGCCGGTGGATTTCATTTCGGGACTGAGCACCGGGTCCACGCCCGCGAAGCGGTTGAAGGGGAACACGGCCTCTTTGACCGCGTACCAGTGGTAGTTGGGCGTTCCGAAGATCGGAAGATTGAGGTCGCGGAGTTTCCGACCCACGGAAACCTGCGCGGCGAGTTTGGCCAGCGGGATGCCGGTGGCTTTGCTGAGGTAGGGGACGGTGCGGGAGGCGCGGGGGTTGATCTCGATGATGTAGATTTCGCCTTTGTGCACGGCGACCTGCACGTTGAGCAGTCCCTTGACCTTGAGTTCGAGCGCGGTGCGGATGCAGCCTTCCTTGATGCGGTCCACCACGAGCGGGGAGAGCGAGTAGGGCGGCGTGCAGCAGGCGGAGTCGCCGGAGTGAATGCCGGCGGCCTCGACGTGTTCCATCACGCCGCCGATGTAGGCGTCTTCACCGTCGCAGAGCACGTCCACGTCGGCTTCGATCGCGTTGTCGAGGAAGCGGTCGATCAACACGGGCATGCCTGGACCGGCTTTGAAGGCCTCTTTGGCGTAGGGCGCGACTTCTTCGGGCGTATGCGCGACCATCATGGCGCGTCCCCCGAGCACGTAGGAGGGGCGGATCATCACGGGCAGGCCGATTTGTTTGGCGACGGCCACGGCCTGTTCGACGTTCATCGCGGTGGCGCTTTCGGGCTGACGGAGGCCAAGGCGGTTGAGCAGGACGCGGCAGCGTTCGCGGTCTTCGGCCTGGTCGATGCTGTCGGCGGGGGTGCCGAACACCTTGACGCCGGCGTTGGAAAGCGGGACGGAGAGATTGAGCGGGGTTTGGCCGCCCATTTGCACGATCACGCCCTCGGGCTGTTCGCGCTCGTAGATGTTCATCACGTCTTCGAAGGTCAGCGGCTCGAAATAGAGGCGGTCCGAGGTGTCGTAGTCGGTGGACACGGTCTCGGGATTGGAGTTGACCATGATGGTCTCGTAGCCGAGGTCGCGGAGGGCCATGACGGTGTGGACGCAGCAGTAGTCGAACTCAATGCCCTGGCCGATGCGGTTGGGTCCGCTGCCGAGGATCATGATCTTGGGTTTGGTGGCGGGGCGGACCTCGTCCACGCTGCCGTAGCTCGAATAATAATAGGGCGTGTAGGCCTCGAACTCGCCGGCGCAGGTGTCGACGACGCGGTACTTGGGCAGGATGCCGAAGGATTTGCGGAGGGTGCGGACTTCGGTGGGAGTCATGTTGCGCAGGGCGGCGATCTGGGCGTCGGAGAAGCCGTCATCCTTGGCGTCTTTCATGAGTTCCGCGTTCAGCTCCGGCGCGTCCTGAATGCGTTTTTCCAGTTCGCAAATCTGCATCAGAATGTCGAGGAACCAGGGGTCGATGAAGGTGCGTTTGTGCAGCTCTTCAATGGACATGCCGTTCTTGATTTCGGTCTTGATGCGGAAGACGCGGTCGGGATGGGTGCGGGCGAATTCGCCCTCCAGCACACGGTCGGCGACGAGAGCCTCGCATTTCAGGTCGAAGCCGTCGAAACCGCGTTCGAGTCCGCGCAGGGCCTTCTGGAAAGCCTCCTTCATGTTGCGTCCGATGGCCATGGTTTCGCCGACGGACTTCATGCTCACGCCGAGTTTCGGCTGGGCGGTGCTGAATTTTTCGAAGGCGAAACGCGGAATCTTCACCACGCAGTAGTCGAGGGTCGGCTCGAAGCAGGCGGGAGTCACGCGCGTGATGTCGTTGGGCAGTTCGTCGAGGGTGTAGCCGACGGCGAGTTTGGCGGCGATTTTGGCGATGGGGAAGCCGGTGGCCTTGGAGGCGAGGGCGGAACTGCGCGAGACGCGCGGGTTCATTTCGATGACAACGATGCGACCGCTTTTGGGGTCGATGGAGAACTGGACGTTCGAGCCGCCGGTTTCCACGCCGATGGCGCGCATGACGCGGATGGTCGCGTCGCGCAGTTCGTGGTATTCGCGGTCGGTGAGGGTCTGGGCGGGGGCGACGGTGATGGAGTCGCCGGTGTGAATGCCCATGTGGTCGAAGTTTTCGATGGAGCAGATGATGACCACGTTGTCCTTGCGGTCGCGCATCACCTCCATTTCGTACTCTTTCCAGCCGAGAACGGATTCCTCGATGAGCACGGTGGTGTTGAGACTGGCCTTGAGGCCGGCGGTGGCGACGACGCGCAGTTCGTCGGGCGTGTCGGCGGTGCCTCCGCCGGTGCCGCCGAGGGTGAAGCTGGGGCGGACGATCACGGGATACCCGATTTTGTCGGCGGCGGCCATGGCTTCCGCCAGGGTGTGGACCTGGATGGACGTGAGGGTCTCGACCTTGGCGATTTTCATCGCTTGTTTGAAGGCTTCGCGGTCTTCGGCGCGGTGAATGACTTCGGAGTTGGCGCCGATCATTTCGACGCCGTATTTTTCCAGAATGCCCATCCGGGCCACTTCCATGGCGGTGTTCAGCGCGGTTTGGCCGCCGAGGGTGGGGAGGAGGGCGTCGGGGCGCTCCTTGGCGATGATTTTTTCGACCGCTTCGGGCGTGATCGGCTCGATGTAAGTGCGGTCCGCGATCTCCGGATCGGTCATGATCGTGGCCGGATTGCTGTTGATCAGCACGATCTCGTAGCCTTCCTCGCGCAGGGCTTTGCAGGCTTGCGTGCCGGAATAGTCGAATTCGCAGGCTTGGCCGATGACAATGGGCCCAGAGCCGATGAGCATGATCTTGTGGAGGTCCGTGCGTTTGGGCATACCGATGTCCTTGATAAAGCGGGGTTTGCGGCGGCTGGGCGCGCCGGGCCCGGAATTTCGGGGCCGGGTTTCTATTTCAGATTGAACCCCCTCTGGCAAGACATTTCAGGTTTCCAATCGTGCCGAAGCGTCGGGGGTTGGGGTTGAGGGCGTTTGGGCAGGAAGATGAGGCAGGGGCCGGGAGACCCTTTCACCCCACAGGCAAGCTGTGGGGGCTCCATTCGGCGATGAGACCCATTCCGGGACGGAAGACTCCGCCGGGCGCGGGGCGAGCCCGGCCCGACGTGGGACGGCATCGGTGCGGATCCGTGGGACGGCGGACCCCGCCACCGCCGTGGCCCACGCCGATGGCTTTGGGCTGTGGGACGGCGGACCCCGCCGTCGTTATTTATCCTGCGGCGGACCCCGCCACGTCGGGCTGGGCTTGCCCCACGCCCGGCGGAGTCTTCCGATACGGAATCTGTCAGCTCCAACCCTGGCAGAGCCCCCACAGTTTATCTGTGGGGTGAAGGGTCTTGCTTGCCCTTCCCCCCGCCCGCGGAATTCCCGCCCACCGCCTGCTTTCCGGTTGACTTTCAGGAGGGGCCTGATTGATTTTCTCCACCCACCGCCACGACACCCATTGATGGGGGCGAACCCCGAACCCAGCCCAACATCCGCATGATACAAAACACGACGACCCTCCAAACCCCTGTTTTGCCTGTTTTTCCTGTCGTTTCCCACACCCGCAGGTCTGCGGGAGAA
>CAZCFM010000213.1:0-4144 GCA_964497855.1 uncultured Verrucomicrobiota bacterium
TGACCTGCTGTGCGCAGGAGAAAGGCCTGTACAGGGAAAACGACACCATGATTGAAGGGGTTATCAAAGTTGTTGACGAGGAAAACAAACCGGTTCAAGGGGTTGAACTTGAATTACTTTTCGCGACAACGCTGCATCAAATGACTGATGAGAATCGTGGGGACTCATTTACGGTTCAAAAAGTTACCAATGAGAAGGGTGAGGTGACCTTCAGGGAAAATTCGCTTGGCGTAGCCGTCACAGCCAGCAAAAATGGATATTGGTCGACATACAAGTCTATTGGCCGTTTTGGGGACATTCAAAATTTACGAAAGTCTCAAATCCCGACCGAAAATGACTTCTGGGAGATTCGTTGGAATCCAACGATTATTCTCCCAAAAAAATTAAATCCCCGACCCATGTATGCAGGAGAATTCAGAGCCTCGCTTCCTGAATTGAATACAACCTATGCCTTTGACTTGGAAGTGAATGACTGGGTGCGTCCCCATGGGAAAGGGGAAAAGAAGGATATCCTTTTCACACTCGAGGGTAAGGTCATGGTCTCGCCCCGGCAACCTGACTCATTGATAAAAGTTCCAAAAATCGAGTATGATGTTACCCTAACAGTCCATTTTCCTGTGAAAGGGGATGGCATAGTGGCGGTGGAGGACCCCGAGTTTCCTGGAAGTGAGGTTCTTCTTGGCCGGGTAGCTCCTTCCACTGGTTATCAAGAAAACCTTGTTTTTCGCAGGAGTACGACCAAAAGGACACTTCGCAACGAGGAGATTGACGGGTACTGGTTTCGTGTGCGCACTCAAATCGATCCTGCAACTGGCAATGTGATACAAGGCCATTATGGAAAAATCAAGGGAACCTTCGAATTCAGTTTTGATTATATTCGGGGAAAACCGATAGGTTCGCTGGTTTTCGACTACATGTTTTCTCCCGATACCCAGACAAGTATGGAATTCAACGGGAAAAATCTGCTGAAGGATGGACATTGGCCTTTGGGTACCGAATCCCGATGAATATAACTCTTGAACCCTTTAAACACGTAGTGTATTCCATACAGCATCCATGAACATAACGAAATCTCTGATAACTGCTTTCTGTTGCGGTTTTGCGCTGTGCGCCTGGGCATCCCCTGAAAAGAAACCTGCCGAAAATTTAGGCTTTCTGAACGTGGGCGTGCGGGTACAGGACACGCAGGAGAACCCCATTGAAGGTGCCGATATCTCAGTGCATTTCCACACCGTTCATCCCGATCATGGTGGATTCTATTTAAAACAGTCGGGCAAAAGTGTGACAGGAGAGTCCGTTCGCTTCAAGGAACGCGCATTGGATACCCTAACAGTTGTAACCAAAGAGGAGCATTGGAAGTCGGTCTTGGTGGATGAATGGCCGGATTCGATTGACAAGTCCATTGGTTGGTATTTCCCGGAAACACGGAAAGACATCATCATTGTCTTGCGGAAAAAGCAGAATCCAAGACCTCTGTTCGCCCAGCGAACAGGAGCGATCTTCCTGCGGGAGTTCGATGTTCCGTATGGGTATGACCTGGAGATTGGGGACTGGGTAAGACCGCATGGAAAGGGCACTCGTGCCGACATGATTTTCACCATGAGCGGTGCGGTGAACAAGGAAACAGACGAATACGATGTGACCACAACTCTTTCGTTTCCCAACAAGGGTGACGGTGTCATCGCCGTCCGGCCTGTGATGCTGGCCGAAAGCAAATTGCTGCTGGGTCAGGAGGCACCGCTAGAGGGATATCAGCCCACATTTGAAATGCGTTCTAAACATAAAAGACCCCCGCCTGGAGAAGACGAGGCGAGTGCGTGGGCACGGATATACGGGAAAAACCCAGATGATCCCCCTCCTCTCGAGGGGCTTTGGTTTCGGACGCATACTGAAATCGATCCTGAAACTGGAAACGTGCTTCGAGCGCGGTATGGGAAAGTGTATTCCACCAATACTGTACCCATTATTTCCTATTTTATACTGGAAAAACCCCGATGGGAAATGGGATTTCACCTCGAATTCACCTATTTTTACGCCCCCGATCATTCCAGGTCTGTGGAATTCAACGGGACAACGCTGGTTCCGAACGGCAATCTACAAGGTGTTGACAAGCACTAAACCCCGTATCTGTAACGGCCCACTGGA
Organism: uncultured Verrucomicrobiota bacterium; assembly: GCA_964497855.1. GTDB lineage: Bacteria > Verrucomicrobiota > Kiritimatiellia > SS1-B-03-39 > UBA6053 > CAYLNG01. The sequence goes on from CAZCFM010000213.1 coordinate 2,146, forward strand.
CAGATGAAGTTTTCACACATTCAACATTCCGAGCAACGACAGAGGCCTCTGATGTCGTGGAGCGCTTTTTGGCGCGTTTTAGTTCTTGTGGCATCCGTTGTTGGGTGTGCCCCGGTGATGGCGGGGGAGCTTCCCGCCCAGTTGCAATCCGCGGTGGACAAGGTGGAACAGGGGGTGGGGACGCCACAGGAGGAACAGGTATTGCGGCGCTACACGAATGACAAGGATGTGGACGTTCGTTTGTCGTCGCGGGTGGCAATGTCCCGGTTACTGCGGGAGCGCGGGCGGAGTCGGGAGGCTTTGGCCTGGGTGGAGGAATATGCAACCCCATCCCCGGAGACACTGGTGTGGCCAAACATTCAGGGACTTTTGGAGGCGGCCCGCGTGCGCGCGAATCTGGGCCAGACCTTTGAGGCCCTTTCCCTGCTGAACCGGGCACTCAAAGACAGCGAAGGGGGCCTGGCGCGTGTGGGGGTATTGCGCACGCTGTCGGAACTGGCGGAGCGTCAGCCGGACCTGGAAAAGGCTCTGGCCCTGGAAAAGGATGCCCTGGCGAAGGGGCGCGAGTGGTTCAAGCGGGAGCGAGTGGAGGAGACGGATTCCAAAGCCCTGAAACCCGCCAAACCCGGTGCGGGGGAATGGGAGGTGCTGCGTCCCCTTGTCGAAAAACGGATCGCTGACCTGGAACGGCGCATTCGTGTGGACCGCTATGGCCTGGAGTTTGTCCTGTATGAAACCGCGCAAATCCTCCGCAAGGCCGATCACCCCTCCGCGCTCGACTTCACGCGGATCCCTGCGGCGTTCAAGCTCAAGGACTCCTCTGGGCTGTCAGAGATTCCGGAGGCCGATTTCCAGGCCGCCCGCGACCAGTATCTGGAGATCGTGACCCTCTTTCCCTCGGGAGTGTACAAGGATGCGTCCCGCCTGTTCGCGGCCGTTTGTCTCGCCCACCTGGGCGAATCCCGCAAGGCCATCGCCGAACTACTGGCTTTCCACCGCGACGATCCCGTCGGCCTCTACCGGGGCGAAGCCCTGGCGCGCGTGGGCGACCTGTATTTGTTTGCGGAAGGTGACCGGAACAACGCGAAAGAGGCCTACACACGCGCGGCCCGCTGGTGCGAGGCCGTGGCTCATCAAACCCGGGTTCTTGAAACGTACCTGGTCCCGGAAAAATCGCGGGATATCACCGCCCCGCCCAAAATCCTGCGTCGCCTGGACCGCGATCAGGTGATGGTCCAGGAGAAAATTCCCGTCCAGGCCCTTGTCAACCGCGTGACGGCCCCCTGGTACCTGAAGGCCCTGCGTTCGGAGGTGGAATGGAAACTGGCCTTTCTGGCGATCGTGGGGGGCGACGCCGCCGCCGCGCGCCAGCACATGGATCTCGCGCTCGCGCACGATCCCTCCATGCAACAGCAGGTGGACAAAGGGGCCTACAACGCCCACGCCCGCATTCTGCACACCTTGGAGCGGGGGAAACCCCTGCTGGGGGAGGCGGTGGAGTTGGAGGGCCTGAACGAACGGGTCCGGCTCGTGATGCAATGGGCGGACATGCAGTTGATGCTGGAGCGCTTCGAGGCCGCCCGCGAGCTGTACCGGCGCATCCGTGTTGCGGCGGGTTTGGCCGGCAATGGCAACGCTGTCGCCCGCGCGGCCGTCGCCGAAAGCCATCTCCTCCACGCCGTGGACGATCCCAAACGCCGGGCCACCATTCCCCATCTTCTGGAGATTGCGCAACAATACCCCGACGCGCCATCCGCACCGCACCTGTTGTTCCGTGCGGCGTTGCTCTCGCATGGAGAACCCCTCCCGTCCTCCGAATTGTTCGCGATGATTTACGTGCAGTACCCCCAAAGCCCCTATGCCATCCGTGCGCGGTCGGAGTTCATTGTGCGGGACATTCCCTGGCGGGACCCCGCGCGACGTCGCGAGGAAATCGACAGGTTCAAGCGCGACTACCCTGAGCGCAAGGAGTATCACGACTACCTCGAGCGTTTCGACG
>CAZCFM010000214.1:0-4118 GCA_964497855.1 uncultured Verrucomicrobiota bacterium
CGGGTGTCTTCAACACGGCGGATCGGCGCTGGGTGCGGATCGTCAGCATTGGCACGGCCGGGAATGCCCGCGCGGCCATCTGGAGTGTGTTGGAGTTTTCCGGGCGCGACATGGTGACCGTTTTTTTCCGCGAAGAGGAAATCCCCTGACCCCTTACTGCTGATGTGCCAGGCGGGCCCGCAGCAAGGCGCCCGCCGCCCGAAGGCGCAGAAAATCACTTATACTGTAGCTGTTGGAATAATAGTGGGGCCATCCGTTCAAGGAGCTCTTTCGGGGGAATAAACCAACTTTTCCATCCCGGATTCCTCGTGGGCGTCCCCGGGCGCAAGGCCCTTGATGCCGATCAGGATATAAGAACTTCGATAAGGCAGCTTTTGGACGCCCTTCGCGGCACCCAGGCGAAACAGTGCGCTGTGCGCGGCGCCACTGAAGCGGCGGGTGACATCGTCCCGCGCGGCCATGACCACCAGGGCCCCGTAGGGCAGTCGTCCGAGGTCTTGAATCAAGCGGAATAAAGGGTCAGCCCGTGCAATTTAACATTGACAGAAGATAGATAGATGTGATAAGACCCGTTTATGCCACGAGCCTTGCGAGTTGAATATCCCGGAGCCCATTACCACGCGATGTGTCGTGGAAACAATGGGCAGAGTATTTTTGAGGACGATGACGGACGCCGGCTGTTTCTGTCGACGCTGGACGAGGTGTGTGAACAAACGGGGTGGCTGATCCATGCGTATGTGCTGATGTCGAACCATTACCACCTGCTTTTGGAGACACCGGAGGCGAATCTTGTCGCGGGCATGAAGTGGTTCCAGGGAGCCTACACCCAGCGTTTCAATGCGATGTTCAAGCGGCGGGGGCATTTGTTCCAGGGACGCTACAAGGCGATACCGATTGCCACTGACCCGCGCGATGGCGGGTTGGAATATTTCCGGGAGGTGAGCACGTACATTCACCTCAATCCCTTCCGGGCGGGACTCTGTGGGGAGGGATGCGCAAAGCCATTGGAGGAATATGTGTGGAGCAGTTATCCGTCGTATTGCGGGCTGGCGAAGAAACGTCCCGATTGGCTGGTGCGCGAAAAAGTGATGAAAACCTGGGGACTCACGGAAGGGGAGGACTGGAGTCTGCGGGGCTACCGGGAAAAACTGGAGCGCTTCATGCGATTCGAGGAGGATCCGGCGGCGGGGATGCGGGGGGAGTTTGAGAAGCAAATCAAGCGCGGGTGGTTTATTGGGTCGGAGGAGTTCCGGGAACGGCTGGATGCCTTGCTGATGGGGCGGGCCAAGAATGACAATCACCGGGGAGGACAGCGTCAGGAACATGGACCCGCGGAGGCCGAGCGGCTGATCCGGAAGGCGTTGAAGGCCTTGGGATGGGATGAGGACGCGCTGCTGGAGGCGAAAAGTGTTCAAGCGGAGAAGCAGGCGGTGGCCTGGTTGGTCAAAACACACACGGCTGTGAGTGGAACCTGGATCACAAACCGTCTGCGGATGGGCCACCGCACGAACTGTTCCCGCGCCATCAGCCGTTTTCGACACGGCAAAGAGATGGAAGTCCAAAACCTCAAGGAGGCAATGTTAAAATGCACGGGCTGACCCTTTTTCCCACTCAGTACATTGCTGCCGCTGCTCCTGCGGGATTGGCAAATTGTCGTGATAGCGCAGTGGGGTTATGGAGTACTGGAGGCGTAATCGGTGTTCGGGGTCTCAGTACAGTTGAACGAAGAAAAGTACCAGATATAGGATACCATTCATATGTTCGATTTAAACCACTTGGATCTACTGGGCCAAAATTTTATGACTGCATGCCTGCAAGTGCTCAAACAGCTGCCAAAATCAACTTTTCTCAGGCTCAAATAGATGCTGCCTGGGCTACGAAATATCCAGGTCCTGAGACAACCTATACTCGAATAATTGAATGAAATTTAAGCAGATCCGCACTACCTTGCTAACAAGGCACAGTGTATCGGGATCCTCAAACGCCGGAACAAACCAATTCAAGAACTCAAGAAACAATTTAAAAGAATAAGGAGAATTATGAAGAAAATAAAAACCGTTGGTTTACATGTGCTGGTTGGCATATGTTGCGTGCAAATTTCGTCTTCTGAAAAACTTGATGATCAATCACATCCAATGATAAGAGAAGTTATGGCCTACGTTAAGCCATTTCTTTCGTTACCTTATGATAGAGAGTCTGATTATAAGTCAAAGGATATTCAACTACCTAATTTTGCAAATGTCAACGGAGTTCGTGATTTCGTAGTGGTCTCGAAGATTGACTCGAAGGTTGATAGTCATATTGTAACAACAAACGGGCAGAAGTGGTTAACCTTTGATTTATGCAGCCCGGATCTTTCGTACTTTACAGTGTCAGTCTCTAAACCAAAGACCTGTCAAGCGGCTTGTGATATCATATTGCTTCATACTTCGTACCAAGATTATAGTGACGGTAGTGGTTACCATAAGTTTAATAAGCCAAATATGGAAGCTGGTTCATATTCGCTTATTACGAACGCTGATAGATTTGCAAGAGTTTTTCGACTGAGTATTGAGAGGGGGATTCTGATTGATGTAGTCTTTTCGCCCAGACAGCAGCCCCTTTCATCTCCAGTCAACAAAGATGTTATAATAGCTCAGATGAATGAGTTGATTGATGGCTTGATTGCGTTGGTTGATGGTGATAACAAAATACTTGCTGAGCACGATGAGCATTACGTAAGACTCAAGTCAGCATCTACTGGAGCCAAGAACCGAGCTGCTGCCTGGTATACCTCTGAAAATGCAGCGAGTTTCAATCTATTCTTTGCGGACGTACCAACTCAGGAACTGGCGGACAACGGTCCTCCTCATGAAATAAAAAAATTGGAGAAAGTCATTGCTCGCAAGCCATATTTGATTGCCCGAGCAGATGGGAAAGCGATTCCTTTAGTGAAAATCGCGGACCCTAAAAAAGTCACTACCAAGGTTATAGAACTGGAATCTGAAGAGAGGGAAGCTAATCAAGTCTATGACATACAGTTCCAAAGTACAGTTCATGGAAAACCTAGTTATTTTGAAGCCAGCCTTCGATCTGATAGCCAATACCAAATTAGTTTATACGGATCTGGGAAACAGAGTTTGAAAGTGTTTTATTTGAACAAGAGAGGAGAAGTTATCGAGTTTGGCGAAGTTGAAGTGGAGGTGGTGGAAGAACTGCTTAAGGGGGCCGCGGGTGATCCCGGAAGCGCCGATTAAAACCGAAATGGGGTCACCTAACAAACGAAGGCCAATGGGCACAGGGTCACCCATCAAAGGCACTGGGGCAAAGGGTCAGCCCGGGGCAAAGGGTCAGCCCGTGCATTTTAACATTGACAGAAGATAGATAGATGTGATAAGACCCGTTTATGCCACGAGCCTTGCGAGTTGAATATCCCGGAGCCCATTACCACGCGATGTGTCGTGGAAACAATGGGCAGAGTATTTTTGAGGACGATGACGGACGCCGGCTGTTTCTGTCGACGCTGGACGAGGTGTGTGAACAAACGGGGTGGCTGATCCATGCGTATGTGCTGATGTCGAACCATTACCACCTGCTTTTGGAGACACCGGAGGCGAATCTTGTCGCGGGGATGAAAGAATTGATGCGATTCGAGGAGGATCCGGCGGCGGGGATGCGGGGGGAGTTTGATAAACAAATCAAGCGCGGGTGGTTTATTGGGTCGGAGGAGTTCCGGGAACGGCTGGATGCCTTGTTGATGGGGCGGGCCAAGAATGACAATCACCGGGGAGGACAGCGTCAGGAACATGGACCCGCGGAGGCCGAGCGGCTGATCCGGAAGGCGTTGAAGGCCTTGGGATGGGATGAGGACGCGCTGCTGGAGGCGAAAAGTGTTCAAGCGGAGAAGCAGGCGGTGGCCTGGTTGGTCAAAACACACACGGCTGTGAGTGGAACCTGGATCACAAACCGTCTGCGGATGGGCCACCGCACGAACTGTTCCCGCGCCATCAGCCGTTTTCGACACGGCAAAGAGATGGAAGTCCAAAACCTCAAGGAGGCAATGTTAAAATGCACGGGCTGACCCGAATGGCACTAACTTAAGGGATTCTGGAACCTATTGAAAACCCCAAAGGGGTTAT
>CAZCFM010000215.1:0-4110 GCA_964497855.1 uncultured Verrucomicrobiota bacterium
GATTGAGGGTTGCATCCGGCGGGGGACTGTGGAAGGATTGCCCGCATGTCCAGTATCTTCAGCCGCATCATTCGGGGCGACATTCCCTGCGCCCGCATCTACGAGGACGAACGTTTTTTCGCCTTCCTGGATATCCGTCCGATCCACGAGGGCCACACGCTGCTGGTTCCCAAGCAGGAGACCGACTACCTGTTCGATCTTCCGGAGGACCTTCTGGCCGCGATGCTGCCCGTCGCCAAACCGATCGCCCGCGCCCTGCAGGCCTGCGTTCCCTGCCTGCGGGTGGGACTGGTCGTCGCCGGCCTCGAAGTCCCGCACTGCCATCTGCACCTGATCCCGATGGAAAGCATCGGCGACCTCGATTTTAAAAACGCCCGCCCGGCCGACCCCGCCGCGTTGCAGGCCCTTGCCGTTCGCATTCGTTCCCAGCTCCCCTAACCCCGGGTTTGTCTCCCCATGAAAATCACCTTCCTCGGCGCCGCCCGCAATGTCACCGGTTCCTGCACCCTGCTCGAAACCGGTAAAACCCGCATTCTCATCGACTGCGGCTATTTTCAGGAACGAAAATTCCAGGACCGCAACTGGGCCGACTTCCCAGTGCCGCCCGCGTCCATCGACGTGGTGCTGCTGACCCACGCCCACCTCGACCACTGCGGACGCCTGCCGCGCCTCGTGGCCCAGGGCTACCGCGGCAACATCCTGACCACCTCCGCCTCGGCCGACATTGCCGCCATCGTCATGCGCGACAGCGCGCGCATCCAGCAGGAAGACGTCCGCCAGAAACAAAAACGCCACCAGCGCGAAGGCCGCAGCTCCCCGCATCCCTACGAACCCCTCTACACCGTCGACGACGCCGAAGACGCCGTCAGCCTGCTCAAACCCGTTCCCTTCGAAACGCCTGTGGACATCGCGCCGGGCGTGCGCGCCATCTGGGTCGAGGCCGGCCACATTCTCGGCGCGGCCAGCATTCATCTAACTGTCCGCGAAAACGGGGAGGAAAAAACCATTCTCTTCTCCGGCGACCTGGGCCGCGACAACATGCCCCTGATCCGAGACCCCGTGATTCCGCCCGCCGCCGACACCGTGATCCTGGAATCGACCTACGGCGACCGGGTCCACGACACCGATGAAACAATTCCCGACCAATTGGCGGACATCATCAACCAGACCCACCGCGACGGCGGAAACCTCATCATCCCCAGCTTCGCGGTCGAGCGCACCCAGGACCTCTTTTACCATTTCTCCCACCTGCTCGCGGCCAAGAAAATCCCCTCGACGATGGTTTTTTTGGACAGTCCGATGGCGGTGCGGGTGACCGAGGTGTTCATGCGCCACAAGAACCTCTTTGACGACGAGACGGTGGCCCTGCTGGAAAGCGGCAAACACCCCTGCAACTTCCCCGGACTGAAAATGTCGCGCACGCGGGACCAATCGAAGGCCATCAATTCGATTCGCGGCACGGTCTGCGTGATTGCGGGCAGCGGGATGTGCACGGGCGGGCGGATCAAACACCACCTGCTCGCGAACCTGTCGCGTCCCGAGAGCACGATTCTGTTTGTGGGATATCAGGCGGTGGGCACATTGGGCCGCACGATTCTCGAGGGGCCCGCCGAAGTCCGCATTCTGGGACAACTGGTCCCCGTCAAGGCCCGCATCGCCCAGGTGCACGGCTTCAGCGGCCACGCGGACAAGCGGGAACTGCGCACGTGGCTGGAGGCGCTGCCCACAAAACCGAAACGCGTGTTCCTGAACCACGGCGAGGAATCCGTTTCCCTTGGCTTTGCCCAGGAACTCGCACAGGGACTGGATATCCCCGTGGCGGTGGCCGAGTACGAGAAGCCGATGGATTTGTGAGGCCGGCTTATTCCGCGGTGGGCGGCAGGTCGAGCTGGATGTGGACGTCGTGGAGCTGTTTGGCGTCGACGGTGGAGGGGGCGTCCATCATGAGGTCGATGCCTTTGTGGTTTTTGGGGAAGGCGATGACGTCGCGAATGGTTTTACCGCCGGCCATGAGCAGGGCGAGTCGGTCGAAACCAAGAGCCATGCCGCCGTGGGGCGGAGCGCCGTAGGAGAGGGCCTTGAGCAGGTGGCCGAAGCGGCTTTCTTTTTCTTCCGCCGACACATTCAGCAGGTCGAACATCTGTCCCTGCAGCACGGGGTCGTGGATGCGGATGGAACCGGAGCCGAGTTCGACGCCGTTGAGCACGACGTCGTAGGCCACCGCCCGGACCTTTCCGGGGTTCGTCGCCAGCAAAGGAATGTCCTCGGGCAGCGGCGTGGTGAAGGGGTGGTGCATGGAGGCGAGATGGCCGTCATCGCCTTCTTCAAACAGCGGGAATTCGGTGATCCAGGTGAATTTAAACTCGTTGGGAATCACGTTGCCGGCGGCGTGGGCGGCTTCGAGACGGACCTTGCCGAGGAACTGGCTGGCTTTGAGCCAGGGGGCGGCGGCAAAGAGGATGAGGTCGCCGGTTTCGATGTTCAGGCGTTCGCGCAGAGCGGCAATTTCCGTTTCGGAAAAGAACTTGGTGATGGGCGATTTCCAACTGCCGTCCTCCTGCACGCGAATGAAGGCGAGGCCGCCCATGCCGAAGGTCTTGGCAAGCGCGGTCCACTCGTCAATCTGGCGGATGGCGATGCCAGACTGGCCCTTGGCGTTGACGGCCTTGATGACGCCGCCGGAGGCGAGCACGTTCCCGAAGACCTTGAACGCTGTGCCCTGGAAAATGTCGCCAAGGTCCTTGAGTTCCCAGCCGAAGCGCAGGTCGGGCTTGTCGATACCGTAGTGCTCCATGGCGTGGTGCCAGGACATGCGGGGCAGCGGTAACTGCGGGCGTCCGTGGCCGGCGGCGTCCATGACGGAGGCGATCAGGCCGTCCATCACGGCGTACATGTCCTCCGCGTCGACGAAACTCATTTCCACGTCGATCTGGGTGAATTCGGGCTGACGGTCGGCGCGCAGGTCTTCGTCGCGGAAGCAGCGGGCGAGCTGGAAGTAGCGGTCCATGCCGGCCATCATGAGCAGTTGTTTGTACTGCTGGGGAGCCTGTGGGAGCGCGTAGAAGGTGCCGGGCGTGACGCGGTTGGGCACGAGGTAATCGCGCGCGCCTTCGGGTGTGCTCTTGGTGAGAATGGGGGTTTCGACTTCCACAAAACCGAGGGAATCCATGTGCCAGCGTGCGGCCATGGCCATTTTGTGGCGCAAGATGAGTCCGCGCTGCATCGAGGGACGCCGCAGATCCAGGTAGCGGTACTGCATGCGCAATTCTTCGTTGACCTTGGCCGCTTTTTCTTCTTCCAGCGGGAAGGGCGGCGTCGGACTCGTGTTGAGCACGATGACATCACTGCCGACGATTTCGATACCGCCGGTGCTCAGACGGCTGTTGACCATGTTGGCCGGACGGGCGCGCACAACGCCCTTGACCTGCAGCACGTACTCCGGACGGGTGGACTGGGCGGCGGCGGCCGCTGCTGGATTGTCCGCCGGGTCGCACACAATCTGGGTGAGACCGTAGCGGTCGCGCAGGTCGATAAACAGAATGCCGCCGTGGTCGCGCACCGTGTCCACCCATCCGCAGAGGGTGACGGATTGGCCAGCGTGGGCGGGCGTGAGTTCGCCGCAGGTATGGGAGCGTTTCATGGAGGATTCCTTGGGGCTAAAGTGGGGTTCCGAAGGTCGGAAGAGGCCGGAGCATCGCTTTCCGAACTTCGGAAAGTCCTGCGACGGACGGGCGGTGGAATATGGCAGGAATTCCGCGCGGGTCACGTCAATTCCGGCAGGAAATTCCGTCCTTCCATTCTGGGGCGTCCCCAAATTATTATTACAATGCAACAGCTGCAATAATGAATTTATCATGACCATCCCTCCTTTCTAAAACCCGGCGGTCACCGGTTCTACGTTTTGGGGGCGATCCCTAATTCGACCCTTATGCAAAAAGGTGCGGTTTCAAATGGCCATCCTTGATGCGTTTGGCTTACCTTTTGCCATCCGATTGTTCCAAAACCATTTCCGGTTCACGGAAACGGGTCAGGCGGTCCTTTCCGACCCGCAGAATTTACTTCACCTGTCGCAGCGACTTCATCCCGAACCAGCCGCCTTTGATTGTTTTG
>CAZCFM010000216.1:0-4089 GCA_964497855.1 uncultured Verrucomicrobiota bacterium
TCCGAAATGTTATACATTGATATTCTCAACAACATGGAAAGCATTGGCAACCACGCCATCAACATCATGCAGGCGCTCCGCCACGCAGAGTGAGTGGGGCATGGCCTTTTCATCACCCCTCCTGCTCGCTTCGCACTTGCACCGGAACATCTTTCCGCTAAGAACCTCATAACCCCCTTTGGAGCCTACCTATGAAAATCTGTTGCATCGGAGCCGGCTATGTCGGCGGACCCACCATGGCCATGATCGCGCACAAGTGCCCCGATATTCGGGTGGATGTGGTCGATATCAACGCTGGGCGCATTGCCGCTTGGAATTCCAGCCAGCTTCCGGTGTACGAACCCGGTCTTCAGGAAATCGTCGAACTGCAACGCGGGAAAAACCTGTTTTTCAGCACCGAGGTGGATGCGCGCATCCGCGAGTCGGACATCATTTTTATCAGCGTCAACACGCCCACTAAACAATACGGCGTGGGCAAAGGGCGCGCGGCCGACCTCAAGTATGTTGAGCTCTGCGCCCGCCGCATCGCAGAAGTCGCCGTGGGCCACAAGATCATTGTCGAGAAGTCCACCCTGCCGGTGCGCACCGCCGAGGCGGTGAAACGGATTCTCAGCAACTCGACGCAGGGAGCGACCTTTGATGTGTTGTCCAATCCGGAGTTTCTCGCCGAGGGAACCGCGATGGTGGACCTGGACCGCCCGGACCGCGTGCTCATCGGCGGAGAATCCGCCGAGGCCATCGAGCGCCTGGTCAGCGTCTATGCCCGCTGGGTGCCGCGCGAACGGATTCTCACCACGAACCTGTGGTCCTCGGAGTTGTCGAAACTCGCCGCCAACGCATACCTGGCCCAGCGTATCAGTTCGATCAACGCGATTTCGGCCCTCTGCGAGGCCACGCAGGCCGACGTGGACGAGGTGGCCAACGCGATTGGCAAAGACAGCCGCATCGGGCCGAAGTTCCTCAAGGCCTCCGTCGGTTTTGGCGGCTCCTGCTTCCAAAAGGACATCCTTAATCTGGTCTACCTCTGCGAATTTTACGGCCTGAAAGAAGTGGCCAACTACTGGGAACAGGTCGTCATCATGAACGACTACCAAAAGCAGCGTTTCGCCCGAAACATCGTCCGCACCCTCTTCAACACGGTCTCCGGCAAACGCATTGCCATCTGGGGCTTCGCCTTTAAAAAAGACACCAACGACACCCGTGAGTCCGCCGCGATCTACGTCTGCCGCGATCTGCTCAACGAACAGGCCACGGTCGCCATCTACGACCCGAAAGTGGGGCGCGAACAGATTCTCGCCGATCTCGAATACGCTTTTGCGCAAGAACCCGGCGGCATCACCGAACGGCAGCGCAAACTCATGGCCGAGAACATTGTGTTCTGCGGCTCGGCGCTGGAGGCGGCCCACAAGGCCCACGGGATCGCCGTCCTCACCGAATGGGACGAATTTAAGAAAATAGTTCCTTCGCAGCTTTTTGAACACGTGTACAAGCCAGCGTTTATCTTCGACGGGCGCAACATTCTCGACCACAAAGCCTATCTCCGTCAGGGATTCGAAGTCTACGCCATTGGCAAGGGATTGCTGGAGGGCTGAAACTCCCCATGGGCACCCCCACATCGTCTATGAGCGCTGAACGCCTTCCCCTCCGCTTCGGTCTTCTTGGTTATGGCCGCGTCGCCCCCACGCATGTGGACGCCATCCGCGCCCTGGGCGAGCGCGCCATCCTCTCCGCCGTCTGCGACCACGATCCACAGGCCCTTGCCTGTGGCGTCGCGGCCACCGGAGCCACCGGCTTCGGCAGGATCGAGGACATGCTCACCTGCTCCGACATCGATGTGGTGAGCATCTGCACGCCCTCCGGACTGCATCCGGAACACGGCATCGCCGCTGCCCGCGCCGGCAAACATGTGCTCGTGGAAAAACCCATGGCTGTGACAGTGGAGGCTGCGGAGGCCCTGATCGCGGCCTGCCGCGACAACGGGGTGAAACTCTTCGTGGTCAAACAAAACCGCTTGAATTCCACGGTACAGCTCGTGAAAACGGCCATGGAACGGGGGCGTTTCGGCACCGTCTACGCCATCAACAGCGTGGTCATTTGGCACCGCGGACAGGACTACTACGACTCTGCCGCGTGGCGCGGGACGCATGCGTTCGACGGCGGCGCTTTTCTCAACCAGGGCATTCATTATGTCGATGCGATGCGTTTTCTCATGGGCGACGTTGTTGAGGTCAAATCGATGATCGGCACCCTGGCCCGCCGCATGGAATCGGAAGACACGGGGTCCGCGCTTCTGCGTTTCAAAAACGGCGTTCTGGGCAACATTTTTGTCACCATGCTCGGACGCAAGGATCAGGAGGGGTCCCTGACGATCCTCGCGGAGAAAGGAACGGTGCGTATTGGCGGTGTTGCCCTCAACACCATCGAACAATGGGAATTTGACGGGCCCGACCCGGAACAGGACGCCTTGGCCCACGACGCCACCTACCATACCGCCAGCGTATACGGCAACGGACACAAAGCCTTCTACCTCCAGCTCGCCGACCATATGCAACACAACGGCCCCATGACCACCGGTGGAGCCGACGGACGCCGCAGCCTCGCCGTCATTCGTGCCATTTACGGCGACAAGGTTCATCTCCCTTGAACATTCGGATTGCCATTCCGGATTTTCAAGGAAGATTCAAATCCATGCCTATTTCCACCCTCCATGGTTCCCTGCGCTATGCCGGTTGACTACCTGATTGTCGGAGCCGGCTATGCGGGCCTGGTCGCCGCCGAACGCCTCTGCAACACCTACGGCAAAAACTGTGTGGTGGTCGACAAACGCAGCCACATCGGCGGCAACGCGCACGACAGGCTGGACGAGCATGGCGTTCTCATCCACCCCTACGGCCCGCACTATTTCCGCACAAACTCCGAGGAGGTGCTGGCCTACCTCGGACGCTTCACGCGATGGATCCCCGCCCAGTACCGCGTGCTCGCCCACACCCGCGGACGCCTCTGGAGCTTTCCCGTCAACCTCGAAACCTTCGAACAATATCTCGGACGCCCCTCCAGCTCTGAGGAAATGAGCGCCTGGCTGGCCGAACACTGCGAGGTCTTCGACGAGATCCGCAACTCCGAGGAAGCCGTGCTCGCCCGCTTTGGCCGCGAATTCTACGAACTCTTCTTCGAGGGCTACACCCGCAAACAATGGCAGCGCTCCCCCCGCGACTTGCACGCCTCCGTCTGCAACCGCATCCCCCTCCGCACCACACGCGACAGCCGCTACCTCTCCGAAAAACACCAGGTCCTCCCCGCCGACGGCTACACCCGCCTCTTCGAAAACCTGATCGACGCCTGCGGACCCCGCCTCCGCATCCTCCTCAACACCGACGCCCGCGACGCCATTGCCCACATCCGCCACCGACATCTCCTCTACACCGGCGCGATCGATGGCTTTTTCGAGCACCGTTTCGGCCCCCTGCCCTACCGCAGCCTTCGCTTTGAGTTCGAGCACCTCCCGCCCGAACAACTGCCCGGCGATCCCTCCCTCGCCATCCCACAAGGATTCTACCAGCCCGTCGTCCAGGTCAATTATCCCGGATCCGAGCCTTGGACCCGCATCGTCGAGACCAAACACATCACGGGACAACGCGTTGACGGCAGCACCATTGCCCGCGAATTCCCACAGGCCTACGGACCCGGCATGGAACCCTATTATCCCATTCCCTTCTCTGAGTCTCACGCCCTCTACGCCCGATACAAAGCCGAGGCCGAAAAACTCGAACACGTCACTTTCCTCGGACGTCTCGGTACCTACGCCTACCTCAACATGGACGAAGTCACCCTTCAGGCCCTCCGAACGGTGGACAGACTCATCACCGGCATCTAATCCGGTCCGATTACTTAAGTTTAATATTGCAGCTGATGCAATATTGCCATTTGCATCCTCTGGCTAGACCTAAACTCCGACACCCTTGTCGACATAATAGAGTTTCTCTGTATCAGCTGTATTGCAACAGCTGCAATATTAAATATACTCCGCAAGGTCTAACATTTCCCCTTGCGCTTTTGTTGCGAGTCGATTATCTATAACCCATGACTGTA
>CAZCFM010000217.1:0-4084 GCA_964497855.1 uncultured Verrucomicrobiota bacterium
TCGAAACAGTCAAAGAAAAAGTTCAGTTTACGGTGGCGTTCTACCCGGCGGCCCGGGGCAAGGGGTCTGCCCGCGATGTTTAACGTTTTTCTAAGTGATTATACGGCAAGTGAATAGGAACCTACTTCTCTCCGATAACCACCGAACTGCCAGCAAGTTTCTCCCCCTGAATACTTTTCCTTCCTGGCGGTTTCAGCCTTTTCGCTTCGCTGGCTTCCTTCTTCGCGCTACGCGGCTACGGCGAACACAGTCGGTGGACACGCCAACTCCCTTTCCTTCACAAGTCCAGACCTAGCGCGATCGCCACTGACCCGGCGAAGTGAGGGATGGATGTATTCAAGCGGCGTAGGGTCTCGATGAGATCCCGCCCGGCCAAGCTTGAAATCTCATACAACCTCCTCAAGACCAAATCGGGACTCATCTCATAAAGGGTGCAAAGATACTCCCCGGGATGGATGGCTTTGAGATTCCACTTGGCCAGTGCGCTTCCTGGGAAATGCTTCAGATTGAAAGTGATGATCAATTCGGCTTTCCCATGGATGGCCACCGCCGCGACATGACGGTCGCCAGGATCGATTTCCTCCAGTAACGGCTCCACATATTCGTAGCCCTGCACGAGGGACCCCGCGAAGTGGCGGCGTACTTCCCGCTGCCACGACTCGGCAAGGTGCGGGGGCCAGGGACGTTTAAGTCTTTCGCGGTGTACGGATCGAACTTCGTCAAGAATCCCCTCGGAAAAAACCGGACAAACCAGTCGAGGGGTTTCCGACAAGCGCAGCAACAAATCGCAAACCCCCTGGTTGGCGAGCACACAAGCATCCAGGCAGACTCGAAAATCCGCCGTCATTCTCCTCCCGTGTAGTCCGAATCGTAGAGGTCCTCTGCCACAAGCTGACGGTTCAACGAGTCAAACGCGGCTCTGCGCTCCAAATCGCGCTTTTTTTGGTATCGGAGAACGTCCTTCAGGTAAACGCGGCGGTGGGAGCCCGCCATATGGAAAGGTATCTCTCCGTTTTCAAGCAGTTTGACCACATGCGGACGGGAAATCCCCAATTGGTTGGCCGACGCCTGGGTCGTCAGCTCCTCGTTTTCATGGAGGATGACCACGGATTGGCCGCGGTGCATTTTTCGGACTATTTCTGTCAACAAATGAAAAACGGGTTCGGGGAACTGGATGTGGGCTCCCTCCCTGCCCAACAGGACAGGTCGTTCGTTGCCGTTGATCACCTCGTAAAGCTTCTCAAGCAGCTCACGGTCACGCTCTTGGCTTTCGTTGGCGTCTGTCGGTATGGGGTGCTGGCTTGCCATAAAAGCAAACCTATTCGAAATAATCGAAACAGTCAAAGAAAAAGTTCAGTTTACGGTGGCGTTCTACCCGGCGGCCCGCGCGTTGCGCACAAAGGCGCGCAGGGCCTCCGGATCTTTTTGTCCAAGGGCGTGTTCAACGCCGGAACTGACGTCCAGGCCCCAGGGTCGGACTTCGCGGAGGGCTTCGGTCACGTTTGCGGCGTTCAGGCCGCCTGCCAGCAGGACGGGAATCGGGCTTTCGCGCACAAAGGCGGCCGCGCGGGCCGTGTTCACGCGTCGCCCGGTTCCTCCGGGCATCTCCGCCGTGCCGCTGTCGATCACATACAGTTCCACGGGCAGCGTTTCCCAGCTTGCGGGCAGTCGGTCGAGATGCAGGGCTTTCCAGGCGGGCAGTCCGAGCGCGCGCACAAAAGCCGCGTCCTCGTCGCCGTGCAGTTGCACCACATCCAAAGCGGCGATGCGGGCGCAGTCGCGGATATAAGCGGGGTCCTGGTTCACGAAAACGCCCACCTTCTTCATGCCGGGGGGCACGCGTCCGCGCGTCCAGGCCGCCACCTGCTCCGCCGTCACCGCGCGCGGGCTTTTGGGCCAGAACACGAATCCCAGGGCGTCCGGTCCGGCCCCGATCGCGGCGAGCACATCCTCTTCCCGCGCGAGTCCGCAGAGTTTGACGAACACGCTCATCCCAGCAGTTCCCGCACGGCGTGGTCCAGTTCCGCTTTGCGCAACAGATGCTCGCCCACGAGAATGCCGTGCGCGCCGGCCTCTTGCAGCCGCCGCACATCGTCGTTTGTGCGGATGCCGCTTTCGCTGATCAGGGTCACGTCCTTCGGGATCTGCGGCAGAAGTTCCAGCGTGGTTTCGAGCCGCGTCACGAAGGTTTTCAGGTTGCGGTTGTTGATGCCTACCAGCTTCACGCCAAGGTGTAGTGCGGTGGCCAGCTCGTGGGCGTCGTGCACCTCGAAAAGCACTTCGAGTCCGGCCGCCCCGGCCTCCCCGATCAGGGCCGCGAGTTCCACTTCCGGCAGGGCCGCCGCAATCAGCAGCACGGCCGAGGCGCCGAGCGAGCGGGCGTGCCAGATTTGCCAGGCATCCACCACGAATTCCTTGTAGAGCATCGGCAACGACACCGCCGCGCGCACTTCGCGGAAATGCGCCTCGCCGCCGCCGAAATATTTTCCGTCCATCAGCACCGACAGCGCGTGTGCGCCGCCGCGCTCGTAGGCGCGGGCAATCGCGGCGGGTTCGAAGGGCGTGCGGAT
Organism: uncultured Verrucomicrobiota bacterium; assembly: GCA_964497855.1. Taxonomy (GTDB): domain Bacteria; phylum Verrucomicrobiota; class Kiritimatiellia; order SS1-B-03-39; family UBA6053; genus CAYLNG01. The sequence continues at coordinate 2,571 of CAZCFM010000217.1, forward strand.
CACGCCCGCACTGGGACTGCGGTGTTTCACTTCGGCGATCAGGCCGATGGGCGCGTTGCGCAGCGCTTCGGCGAAGGGCGGGGGCGGCGGAACGGACAGCGTTTTCAGCTCTTCGACAGGAAGAGCCTTCTTGCGTCCCGCGATTTCTAGGCGTTTGTCGGCGATGATGCGCTCGAGGATGTTCACGCGTTCTCCCGGCGTTTCCATTTCAGGTACGATTCGATCAGGGGCATCAGCCCCCCCTCGAGAACGCCGGCCGCGTTGCCGATTTTCAGTTCGGTGCGGAGATCGGTCACCATGGTGTAGGGTTGCAGCACGTAGGAGCGGATTTGGCTGCCCCAGGCGATGGATCCTTTGGGGTCGTAGAACTTCTCCATCTCCTTGCGCTTTTTGTCCATCTCCCACTCGTAGAGTTTGGCCGCGAGCAGTTTGTAGGCTTTGTCGCGGTTGGAGTGCTGGCTGCGTTCCGACTGACAGGCCACGACGATGCCCGAGGGCGCGTGCGTGAGGCGGACAGCGGAGTCGGTCTTGTTCACGTGCTGACCGCCCGAACCGGAGGCTCGGTAGGTGTCCACGCGTACATCCGCGTCCAGAATCTGCACATCCACCGTCTCGTCGATTTCCGCGACCACATCCACCGCCGTGAAGGAGGTGTGACGCCGCGCGTTGCTGTCGAAGGGCGAAATGCGCACGAGGCGGTGCACGCCGCGTTCGGATTTGAGCATGCCGTAGGCGTAGGACCCTTCGATATGGATGTTGATGCTCTTGATGCCGGCTTCTTCGCCGTCCTGGATGTCGAGCACGCTGTATTTCCAGCCCTGGTCCTCGCAGAAGCGCATGTACATGCGGTTGAGAATGGAGGCCCAGTCGCAGGACTCGGTTCCGCCCGCGCCGGCGTTGATGGAGAGGTAGCAGTTGTTGGCGTCGAGTTTTCCGCCGAGCAGGGACTTGAGTTCCATCTCGTTGAAATGTTTCTCGACGAGGGCGAGTCCGGCCTCCAGGTCTTTCCAGCCCTGGGCGATCTGCGCCTCGTCCTCCTCCATGCCCAGCAGTTCGTTCATGACATCGCAGTCGTCCAGACGCGCCATCATGTTCTCGAAGGGCTCGATCATGGCCTTGATCGCGTTGGCCTCGCCAATGACAACGCGCGCGGCCTGCGGATCATTCCAGAAATCCGGGTCGGCGCTTTTGGCGTCCAGCTCGTTCAGTTTGTCGCGAAGGGCGGCGACGTCAAAGATACCCCCGCATCTCTTCGAGTTTGTCGCGCCATTCCTTCAGTTTAAAGCTTACATTATCAATCATGGTGGTTCTCCGGGTAAAGGCGGACGTTCCTAGCGGAAATATGCGCCATTGGCAAGGGTGAGGATTTCCGCTTTCACCCCAACCGTGCACGTTTCGGGGCGAAAACCAGACATTTTCACCGAAACACGCCGGACTCAACAACCCGAAACCCGAAACCACTCCCCCTCTTCAACCCGAAACCACCACTCTTCTCTTCAACCTGAAACGAGAAA
>CAZCFM010000218.1:0-4071 GCA_964497855.1 uncultured Verrucomicrobiota bacterium
ACCCTCGTCACCATCGCGAAGGACGTGAAGGTCCAGGTGGAATTCAATCCCGCCCAGGTCGTCGCCTACAGGCTGATCGGCTACGAAAACCGCCTGTTGAAGAAAGAGGACTTCAACAACGATGCGGTCGACGCGGGCGACATCGGCGCGGGACACACGGTGACCGCCCTCTACGAGATCGTGCCTGCGGGTGTGCCCGTCCCTGACGCGGCCCCGGCGGTCGATCCCCTCAAATACCAGCCCGCGAACGAAGCCTCAGTGGCCGCGGACAGCGGCGAGATGTTGACGGTCAAACTCCGTTACAAAGCGCCCGAGGGTGACAGCTCCGAGAAATTGGAGTTCCCCTTCCAGTCGAAACAGCTCGAAATCCGCGAAACTATCGGCGACTTCCGCTTCGCCGCCGCCGTTGCCGCCTTCGGACAGGCCCTGCGCGACCCCGCCTTCGCCAAAGACTTTCCCCTCGACCGCGTGCTCGACCTCGCCGAATCCGCCGTCCAGCGCGACCCCGGCGGACACCGCGCGGAGTTCCTGCGCCTCGTCCGCAACGCCATGGCCATCAGCGGTCCTGAAACGGAGGAGTGATGTGCTGATTGGACCCTTCGGTATTTTCGCAACGTATGTTGACCGTAAAACGGGGCCTATTTCACGCTTTGGGAGTGCGTTGGCCCCGGCTTTCCGCTAAGGGGAGGGCATGTCCGCACCTCCCGACTCTTTTCTCCAGGCCTGCCGCGAGCAGGACCTTTCCCTCAGCCCCGAACAGATTGACAAGCTCAGCCGATTTGTCGAACACCTGTTGGTGGTCAACCTGCACATGAACCTGACCGCCGCGCGCGATGCGGAAAGTGTCTGGCTGCGGCATGTGTTTGACAGTTTGCTGTTGCTCAACGTGCTCAAACACGACCCCGGACAACGGGCGCTGGACCTCGGGAGCGGTGGGGGCTTTCCGGGAATCCCCTTGGCGATCTGTCGTCCGGATCTGGAGTGGGTTCTGGTGGATTCTGTTCAGAAAAAAGCGAAATTTCTTGAGGAAACCGTGGCCCTGCTCGGTCTTGAGAACGTGAAGGTTTCCTCCCAGCGCGCGGAAGTGCTTGGGCGCGATCCGGAGTACCGCGAGCAGTTTCATCTGGTGACGGCGCGGGCGGTGGCGCGATTGCCCGTGTTGCTGGAATGGACCATTCCGCTGCTGCGGGTGAAGGGTTTCCTGCTGGCGATGAAGGGCGCGAAGGCGGTGGAGGAGTTGGTGGAGTCGGAACGGGCCATCGAACGGCTTTTTCTGCGCTTGCGCAAACAGCAGGAGCAGCCTGGCGGTGGAACGCTGTTGCTGTTCAAGAAATTCGCGCCCACACCGGGGCGTTATCCGCGGATGGTCGGCGTCGCATCCAGCGATCCTCTGTGAGGGGACCTAAAGCATCACTTCCGGCATGGCTGTGCCGGGGTCGTTGGTAATGAGAAGGTAGACGTTGTTGCCGTCACTCCACTCCCGCGTCTCGCGGCCTTCGATGCGAAACTGGCTGGGGCTGGCGGTGGCGGGAATCTTGAGGCGCTTGGCACAGGTGCTGAACAGATGCATCGTCTGTGTGTCGGCCTTGAAACAAAGCAAAAACACATCTCCACCGGGACCTCTCAACTTGGAGCAGCCGATGCCCGACTTTTGCAGCAATGTTTCTGGCAGCGTAAACCTGTGACTGCCCTGATCCTGAACCCAGGAAACGAGCTGGTTCATTTCCGCTTCCTGATGTTGGGGCATCGTGCCACTGCGGACACTTTTAGCCACGAAGGCATGAAAAGCATCCACAGGTGAGTCCGCGATGATGGGGTCCGGTGCCTGCTGGTTCTGAATAATGGTCGAAGAGATGACGGACATTCCTGCGAGCAGCAGCACCAGTGCCGCCGCCCAGGCGAACTGCTTGCGCACCGACCAGGGGTGAAGGTGAACAACTTTGGGGCGAGGGGGAAATTTTTCCTCCAACACAGCCTTGATGCGGTCGCGGGTATCTGCGGGCATCCCGCCCAGGTCCACCAGACGGGGATAGCGCTCGGTGAAGGCCCGGGCTTCAGCCAAGGCCGCCTGCAGATCCGGAGAGGTCTCCAGTTCCCGGCGGCATTCGGCAAAGCCCTCTTCCTCCGCAAGATGCGGATGTTCTTCGGCGGCCAGCAGGCGCGCAAGGGTGTCGAGGGATTCGTTCATGTTTCTTTTGGCGTTTGATCGAACCTCTCCTTACACTCTTTTCATTTTTTCGCCAAGGGTTTGCGCTCTATTTCTCCGAGTGCGGGCAGGCTTCCTTTCGCTAACAACACCGTTTCTGTGCCATTGCGACGGAATACAGCCTGTCCTGCCATTCCGGCATCCGGATCGGTCCCGAGAAGAATTTCCTCGGTCACGCCGCCGTGCACCACGCGGACACCGCCGGGAATCGACTCGAATTTCGGGGGCTCTGTGCCTTTGGCGTAGGGGTAGAGCACCCAGGCGACAGGCGTGCCCGGCGCGGTGTTGAGCCGCAGCCAGTGCTGGTATTCGCCGTACATCCAGGACTGGGTCCAGCCCGGCGGGGGCATCAGAGCCTTGCCCCCGGTGTCGGCAATGAGTTTTTGCCAGTGCGCGGATTCGTCGGCGCTTTTGTCGTTTTTCCAGCGGGGTTTCCAGCCGGGCAGAGGCAGGGTTTTGGCGTTGTGCTGCTTTTTGAGGGCCTCCATCCGCGCGGCCCATGCCGCCTGCGTCTCGTTCACCTGCGGCTCGTATTCCTCGCCCGGCGACAGCATCCACTCGTCGTTGTAGGACCAGGAGCGATGTTCCACGCGCAGGTCGCTGACCTCGGCGACGTAGACGGCCATGTCCATGTCGTACTGCCCATTGCCAAGCAGAAGATTGCCCTCCTGCCGCATGTCGCGGGCCAGCAGATGAATGTTCACCGCCTGTGCCTCGCGGCTGCGGGTTTCATCGCGAACCACCAGATAATCGCTCAGCGGACTACCAACGGGATGTTTCACAAAGGCGAGAAAACGGCGGTGTATGATGGGCTCGACGTTCCGGGTCGGATAGCCGCGGTTGAATTCGTGGTCGCCGGGCTCCACCGGGTACATGACCACCTCGCCGGCGCTACGTTCGGCAACGATCAGGTCGATCTCCGGCGTGCTGGCGAAGGCGATGGGCCAAGCGACGCCGACGATCTGTTCCATCGTTTCCACGGGAGACTGCCGCTGGTTGTGGGGGACCGTTCCGCCGCGCCCGAAGGTCATTGAGTTGTGCAACGCGGCGTGGTCGCCGCGCGGATGGTAGCTGCAGTTGTAATCGAGGCTGATGGGGCGGCCCTGGGCGTAGAAATGGTAGCTGTTTTCGTCGTTGTGGTAATGCCCTTGGAGCGGGCCGGCCTTGAAGCTGACGAAACTTTCGCGTTCGCTGCCGAAGTTGTTGCGGAAGAGGGCCCCGAAGCCGTGGAAAACTTCGGAGGACCAGTCCATTTTCAGCGGATCCATGGGCGGAATGGAGGGATCGGAGTCGAGGATCTGCGTGCGCAGACGCTCTTTGGATTTGAGGCCGTTGTCGGTCAGCAGTTTCCAGGCTCCCTGCATTTCGGAGGCAAAGGCGGGGTCGGCTTTCGCGTAAAACGTGGCCAGTTTCCCGAAGCCGTGGCCAAAGCCGGAGTCCCAGCGATGGGTGTCTCCGATGGGGGCGGCGTGACGGCGTTCGATCCGGTGATCAAAGGGCGTAATCAGCTTGCGGTGCCAGCGTCCGGTGCCTTTGAAAAGCGGGTTTTCCGCGACGGGATTTCCGAAGCCCACATTCACGAAGATCGAGGCCAGGTTGAGCTGGTGTTGGAGGGAGTAGCCGGAATACCCGGGGCATTCATAGCCCGCGCCGTCGGGGGCGAGCAGCACTTTTTGCATGTCCTCCTGGAAGTTGGTCCAGCCGTGTTTTAACCATTCGTCGCTGTGCGGATGATCGCGGAGGGCGGTGGCGATGTAAATGGCCCCCATGTATTTGTCGGTGTGGAAATTGGGGTTGCCGGGACTCCAGCCCTGATGCCAGCCGGGCCAGGAGTCGAGGTCGGTGGTGATGTAGCCGAGCGCGGC
>CAZCFM010000219.1:0-4010 GCA_964497855.1 uncultured Verrucomicrobiota bacterium
AGACTCGGCCAGACGGTGTTCTTCCCAAAAAGTCACCAATTGCGAGATGCGCCCCTGTGGAACTATAGCATCACCACGTTTCCCGCCCTTGGTTTGGGATTGCCCGCCTTCATGGGTTTGTGTAATTTCAAGGGAGGTCCCCCGGGGGGGCGCTTTCGACGCGACTTCGCAATTTTCTTTTCTTGCTAACGTTCATATTAACCCGTATAGGTCCTGAAAAGCATGAAACACCGCCGCACCTTCGCCTCCGTTTTTTTCATGGTTGGGATCCTCCCGGGTTTGTTCGGGCCCGTTCCCCTGGCGCGCGCCCAGACCCATGTGTGGACCGGGCGGGGGAGTGCGGGACCGGGAAATGCCGAGGACTTTGGCAACTGGGGTCCCCACAAACCCCACACGCAGGGGATTGAGGTTTCCTTCACCGGCCGCGACGTGCTTCTGCCCGCCAAACCGGAAAGACCCGACAACAAGACCCTCGATTTTCAAGGGGCGTTCCAGTTCGTCCTCAACCGGCCGATTGTCGTGGAGGGGGGCTACACTTTCCGGAATTTCCCCCCGGAGGGGGTGGTGTTCCAGTTTCCCCACGCGGCGGAATTCCGCGGCCGCAACACGGTGGACGGCAACATCACCTGGCGTCAGAACAACAAATGGAATTTCAAGGCGGTCCCCGCCGACGCGATTCTCACCGTCACCGGCGACATGTGGATTCAGGAGCAAATGCGCCCAATTGTCTTTGAACATCAGGGGGATCTGGTCATCGGCGGGAATCTCCGGTCCGGCGAACAAATCCGTTTGAACAGCCCGGGTCGGGTCAACGTTGGCGGCGATGTGGTGCTGCCGGGTACCGCATCCCTGGTGGTGGATGGCGGCGGGCTGCTGCGCGTGGCCGGCAACATCGACGGAGCCTTCAGCGGCCATCCGGCACCCAACGGACGCCGCGTCCTCCACGGAACCCTGATCCTCAACGGCGAGGTGACCGCCCCCCATCCCCACCGCGGCGACGCCGGCTACCAAATCCACGGACGCCCCGGCGAACCCGCCCTCCTCGGTGGCGCCGGCACCCTCCACAACGACAACGCCACCGGGGTCCCGTTCCGGGTCGGCTTTGACGGCCCCGGCATCCTCCAGCCCGGGGACCTTCACGCCGTGGAACAGCCCCAGAGTCTCACCCTCGTCGGCGGCCCCCTCGATCTGGGGCCGCAGGCCATGCTCCGTCTGCGCATCCTCCCGGAATTCCGCGGCATTCACAGCCTCGCCCTCTCCGGAAACGCGGTGATGACCCTTGATCCGGCCGCAGTCCTGGACCTCACCGGCCCGCCGCTCACCCGCGGAGCGCGTTTCACCATCGTCTCCCTCCAGGGCACGGCGAAGGTGGAGGGCCACTTTCAGGCCATCCTCTACAACGGTCGCCCGCTGCCCGCGTCAACCCGGGTGATTTCCGACCGACAGGGGTTGCATCTCGATCTCCGTCCCTGAACCCGCAAAGACAATATGAACACCCCCCTCCTTTGCCAACCCGTTCTTTCGTATTTCCGACCTTCCGCCCTCGTGGAGGGGCTGGGGGTGGAAGGCAACTTCCGTCCGATTTTCCACCAGGGCCGCACCGGCCTGAACGCCCTCTCCAAAACCGCAATGCTCCACCTCCGCGGAGGCCACACCCTGGACGCCCCGCGGGGCGCCCTCACCTGGTGGGTGATGGCCCTGGAGGATTTGCGTCCCGGCATCTGGTGGGGCCACTACCAGACCGTAGAGCCGGATTTCGCCAATACGCCCCTGCTCAGCACCCGTCCTGACCGGCGGGAAATCCTCGACTGCGCCTTTTCGCTCTCCTGGCAGCAGTTCTGGTGGCGGCCGCTCATGACCCGTTTCTGCGCCCGGCATCCGGAAACCCATTTCCGCTGGTGGTCCCATTTCGGCCCCTGCGAGTTCCATTTCCCCGAGGGGAAATGGATGCAGCTCGGCCTGGCCTGGGACCGGGAGGCGCGGACCGCCTCGCTCTATGCCAACGGCGTGTGCGTCAGCCGCACCGACTCCTGGAAACGCCCGATCTTCGACGTCACCGGACCGGACCTGTACACGGGGTCCACCCTCTTCGCGCTGGGTGAGTTGAACTTTTACGAAGGGGCCTGGGCGGACGCCGACTTCGCGCGGGCCTATGCCGCCGACGGCGGGGAGCCCGACGAATCCATGCGCGTGACCCACGCCGGGGGAGGCTGTGTGGAGGAGGCCTGCCCCCCGCCCGACGGCTTTGTGGAACGCTTTTTCTGTCCGCTCACCGATCCCGCGGACTTGGAGAAGTTCTATGTGCAGGGAAACCGCGGCGCGGTGAGCATCACCCCGCAGGGCATGCGGGTGGAAACCCCGCAGGGCTCCCCGCCGCTTCCGGAGGAGGGGCGGGACAAGGAGGACATGATCCAGGTGTACATGCATCTCTGGGAGAAATTCGAGGGCGAGCTGTTTCTGGAATTCGAGTTCATGCCGCTGGCCCACGAGGGGCTGGGACTGGTGATGGTGCAGGGAAACGGCATGCAGCGGGAGGATTTCATGCGGGACCACCCGCTGCGCACCACCGGCTCCATGCGCATGGTCTGCTGGGAAAACGTGCGCAATTACCACTGGGAGTTTTTCCGGGAAATGGAGGGCATGCGCAACGATATCGGCAGCCACATCTTCATGAAAAACCCCTTCTTTCGCGGCCTGGCCTACCAGACCATGCCGCGGCGGCTGGAACTCAACACCTGGCACCGCGCCCGGTTGCGCCAGGACGGCGGCCGCTGGCGCGGGTATATGGACGGTTATAAGGTGTTCGATGTGCTCGACGATCCCTCCGCCCACGCCGGACCCGTCTACAAGACCGGCCACGTGTCCCTCCGCAACATGCGCAACACCCGCATGCTCTGGCGGAACCTGCGCATCTCCACCCGCGAATCCTGGCAGGTCTCCAAGTGAAAATCCTTCCCCCCGAATGGAAAAAATTCCGCGACAGCCGCACTGGACGAGAGCTGTGGCAGATCACCTCCGCCCCCTGCAAAAACGAGGCGGTGTACTTCGAGTGCCAAGGCTTCAGCGCCGGCAGCCGCCACCTGCTCTTTCAGTCCAACCGAAGCGGACAGACCGAACTCTTCCGCGCCGACCTCGAGAGCGGCGAACTTTGCCAGCTCACCGAAAACTCCGGCGAAATGGAGTATTCCCTCAACGTCCATCCCGACGGCAGGCACTTCTATTACACCGGCCACGACGCGGTTTGGCGCGTGGACATCGCCACCGGCGGGCAGGAGCGCGTCTTCGCCAACGAAGGACGGTACCCGGGGCTGCTGTGGGGCTACCCGCTTTCGTTTTCCGGAGACGGCCGGCTCGCGGCGGTCGCGGTGATGGACCGCGGCCGCATGACCCCCATTCCCAGCGGCATCGGCGCACGGGATGGGCCGGACTGCCGCCTCATCCTGGTCGATCTGTTCACGGGGGACCACCGCCTCGTCTGCCACTGGCCCACCGGATTTTCCCATCCCATGATCTGTCCGGGGGACGACAACCTGATCACCTTTGTGCCCAATGGCAACCTGTGCTGGAACATGGACCTGCCCCGCGAAGAGCGCGTGCGCATGTTCCGCGTGGACGCGCGCACGGGAAAAGTCACCCCCTGCCTCTGCCCCCCGCGCTTCCGCACCCTCACCCACGAAAGTTGGTCCCCCGACGGCGAACGGCTGTTTTTCTTCGACAAAAACGCCGGGGAATGGACCCCCGTCACCGTCGCGTCCATGAAGCGCGACGGCACGGACTGGCGAGCCCATTTCACCTCCTACGAACACCGCCTCGGGCACGGGGTCTGCTCGCCCGACGGACGTTTCTTCGTGGCCGACGTGCAAAACAAACACCACAGCCCCCTGTTTCTCATCGACCTGCAAAGCGGCCGGGAGGAGATCCTCTGCTGGCCCGACGCCTCCAACGAAGGCGGCCACGCCGCCGCCGCGCATGTCCACCCCTCCTTCAGCCGCGACGGGCGCTTCATCACC
>CAZCFM010000220.1:0-3973 GCA_964497855.1 uncultured Verrucomicrobiota bacterium
TCAATACACTGAACGTTTTTGTCTGGCCCGAGCCTCCCTTCCCGCCCCCACCGCCACCCCCACCGCCACAGGGAATCACGACACCTGAAATTTTTGTGACAAATTGATTTCCCGCATCGGGACCCGGTGTTTGTTTGAACGAGATCGCCACTTCCCGGGGGCAGGCGTCATCGGTACAGGAGCTGACTCCAAAGCTCCACCCACTGTTTTGACCACAATTTACATATCGACTTTCAAGACCCCAGCCGCTTGTGATTGGGATCTTGCCGGCAGCCTTGAACGTATCGAGGACTGTCATGTTCAATGTCCGAACATCATTGGGACCTTCAGGAAGAGAATAGACCTTGACATAATTGCCAGGTTGTATCCTGAAATTTTGTGTGGCCTCATGGGCACGAAGGTTCGTGCAGACTCCAAAATGGAATACCAATGCGATTATGGTTATGCAATAGGGGGGGGGCTATACGCTTCTTCATTGTTCATTTCTCAGTGTTTTTTTCAATTGCAATGCGGGACCGCTTCCGTATGTGGAAGTGGCCTCTGTGGCAAGTTTATTTCCAATTCTTTTAATCCTCACGGTATTTATATGGAATTTTTAAAGATAAAGTCCTGCATTCCCTTTTGTTTTCTGTTGTTCACAGCCTGCGAACCTCCCGTCGGCAGGGTTGAATCGCATTCCGATGCCCCTCCGCAGGAAGCCCCGACGGCCCTCCCCGTACCTGAAGCATCCGAGACAGATACGACAGCCCTCCCCAACGCAGTGGACACCCTCTGGGCGGATTTGCCCCTACTCCCTCCTCCTGAGCCTCCTCCACAGCCTGTCCCAGAAGCGGAAGTCACCGGGAGGCCGCCAAGATACTTTCCCACGGAGATGAAAACGACAAAGGATGTTTTTGGTGAAACCCGGGTCCTGCCCATACCTGAAGCCGTATGGAGGGCCGGGTATTACAATGGGATTCCATCTGGTATCGGCGGTGGGTATTCTCCAGAGGAGTACCCTGTTGACCAGGATTTTTCGGACGCGATTCAGGTCAGGGATCCCAACGAGTTTCCCGCGTTTTTGCAGCCCGGTCAGACGGTGGTTCTCCACATACCTCCTTTGCCTGCGGATCTGTATGTCTTCCATTTGGCCACCACGGGAGGCGATCCCGAAACCTTTGCCGCCTCCCAGGAAATCTATACAAATGCAACCCATTTCCAGCGTTTCGTGCGTATTCGCTTCAATGATGAGATCGTTTGGCAGCGAAGTGTGGCGCCACTGAATGCCGTCACAAGAGTCGTACTGAATCCCAATCGGCTCCTTCCGGGCACCAATCTGATCACCCTCGAAAATCTCGGTACCCATGCCGTACCTCTGGATGCCGCATGGATCAGCCCGTTTCGAAAGCCCAGTCAGGCGTTGTTTGTCGGGTTGGAGCAGGCCGAATGGCTGAACCGGGAACAATCCGCATGGGTTCGCAACACAAAACTTCATTTGCCCGCAGCTCCCGCCCGGGCCTTTCCCCCTGGCGCACCCGAACCTCCACTTGTTGTGGATAATTTCAATGTGTATGAAAGGACGGCAGCGGAGCGTGCCAAACGCCCCGTCCCCCCCGATCTGCCTCCGGGCATTCGAGTCCCCGTTCACAATCCGGCGGAACTCGCACACGCATGGAAAAACACCTTGAAGTATTATAGGGAATTGGAAGACCTTTCGCACCCCCATCTCCCAAGCCTTCAAAAGTGGATGATAACATTGCGGGATACCACACAGCGAGGCATGATGACCACTGTGGTGATGGAGCACGATGACGAAACCCCCTATAGTGCGGAGGCGTCGGCCTATATTTTTGGCGAGGTTGTACAAGCGTGGGACCCTGCCGTAAGCGAATTCAACTGGGAAGATCTTCACGTTGCGCGGATTCTTGACCGAATACCGACTGCCCGCATCTATCACAGACTCAATAAATTCCCTTTCATTAATAAGAAGGGAAAACTCTCGGATATACCCTTCCGCCAGGGGTTCAAGGAAAGCCTGGACATCGGCATAATTCGGCATGGTTATTTCTCCGGCGAACTGCGCCATTACTGGCTTCCTGAAAACCGGGCGACCCTTCCATGTTTCCATTATCCGGATAGACAGGCATTCCGTTCCGAAGCCATTGCCGCCAACAGTGCCTGGGCCTTTAATTCGGTTGCGGAGTGGTTGATGGAACGACAACAAGGGGTTTTTGTGAAGGGAGGCCAACCCGGTGGCCTCTTTTTTCCAGACGGGAGCGACCGCCCCAGCCCTTTTTGGACCTACCTGCGACCGATGTTCCGTTTTGGAAGCTGGGCGCACCATCCGGGAATTGCAAATATTGCCGCGTCGTCAACCGCCGCGAATCCGGTGTTTCTGCACTGGGCGGTAGCGGACAATGGCAAGGATTCCGTGCATGTGCTGGCGCACACTTCCGGCGGCAATCCTGCGGGCATGGCCGTGCTGAATGTTCCCGTGCCCTGGTCCGGTCCCACAAAACTCATCCACCACTCCACGGTTGCCACCCAGCGAACCAACGCCGTGCCGGTACAAGACACGACTTTTATCGAACTGGACGCGGTGGAGGTAACCGCATCCGGGGAAAGCGGGGTCAAAGGGTGGATACAGCTCGAATTCGCCATGCGGGGCATGCATGTTTTTGAATTTTATCCCAAAAATCGGTCAACCGACACTTCGTATATTACGGCACCGGAGAAAATCGGGTTTGACCGCTTGACGGAAACGAAGAACATGTTCAGCGTCAATAAAGAAGCACCACCGTCGTGGTGGTCGCGCCGGGAGGCCGGGAGTTCATTTCAAACGGATTGGATGAAGACGGGAGCGGTACAGGTGGAGCCCGAAGTTGCCGCCACCGCGGATGCTGTTCCAGGATGGCAACCGATGAAAGGGTTCCATCCGCAACAACCCACTCTTATTCAGGGGGTGGCGCCCATCTCTGCGACCAGCACGCGGTTTCAGTTCCTGGAACCCGAAGCGGGGAAACCCCAGGCATTGAGAATGATTTACCCAAGCTATACCACTCGTGAAGCAGACGCTGTGGGTTTGTGGATACGCGCACATCGTCCGCCCGACTATGTGCGTGAGGTGGACCCCTTTCGTCCGCACCCCGTTGCCCGTTTTTACCTGGGTATTCTACCCCGCCGCCAAGTCATCGAGATGGAATACGACCGTTGGCACTTTGTCAGCGCTCCTGGTCATTATTGGGTCCAGGCATTTGATTCCTCGCAGACCCTCCTGTTTTGGCCCTGCGAAACGGAGAAATTTCAACCCATCGTGGAGGTCAACTCCTGCGCAGCATACCAAGCGAGTCTGAACCAGGGCACGGAGCGCCCGGAGAAGTGCCTTGGATTTATACAGGAGCGGGCGGATGGGACCTTGGCGTTGTTAGTAGTGGGAACTCCTGGGAAGCCGGCGTTCTGGAGCCAGCGCCTGGATCGCTTCATCGATGCTTCAGCAATGCGCCATGTGGAAGATCCTACGCTGGTCGTCTCCGCAGATTCCCCGGATGATCCGCCGCCGGAGAAAGTCGAGTGTCGTTTTTCCTGGCAGGAAGAGGCCCGGCTTCTTGAAGTTCAGATCCCCGCAATGCCACCACTGCCAACAGAATCCTACCGCCAGCGAATACAGGAGGAATTTCCACTGATTGGATACCTTTTACAAAAACAGCCTTTAAGTGTGGTGTTGTTTGAAGAAAAGCGGGGGAAGGAGATCAAGGGCCCATGAAAACCCTCTTCGCATGTGTACTCGCCGTGTGCGCCGGCGTGTTGGCATCCGGGTTTGCGGACGACAAGGCCCGCCCTGCGTTGTTGTTGTCCTTCGAGGAGCGGGTGGGGACCTTGACGGCGGGGGCGGGGAAGCGTATTGACGTCCTGAGGGAGGACAACGAGCGGGAGTTGATCCGTCTGGCGGCGCGGGGCGAGATGTTGCCCGATCCGGCGCTGCGGCTCTGGGCGG
>CAZCFM010000221.1:0-3871 GCA_964497855.1 uncultured Verrucomicrobiota bacterium
AGCAGATCAGCGGCATCGGCCCCGTCAAACTCGCCCAATACGGCGAGGAACTGCTGCGCCTCATCCAGGGGTAAGCCCCGGCCGCAGGACGACGGCTCCCTGTATCACGTGAGGCTTGACAAGACACCTGAATTACCGTTTGATGTGTCTATGAAAACGAATGTGGATCTTGACGAAAAACTGGTCATTGCCGCGCGGAAACTCACGGGTTTAAAAACGAAAAAGGAGTTGGTGAACCACGCCTTGTTCGAACTCGTGCGCCGGGGGGATCAGCGGAAAATTCTTTCGCTGCGTGGAAAAATCCACTGGCAGGGGGACTTGGCGGAAATGCGATCCATGCATGCGCAATGATTTTTGTGGACACCAGTGTTTGGATTGAGTTTTTTGCCGGACGTGATGTCCGGGAGGTAGAGCTGTTGACACGATTCCTGGATGAAGGACATACCATCCTCTACACTGGGCTTGTACTGCAAGAATTGTTTCAGGGTATCGCCTCGAAGTCGAATCGGGATCGGGTGGAGGCGCACTTTCATCCATTTGTGGAACTTTATCCCACACGTGAAACCCATCGACTCGCTGCGGATCTCTATCGATCCGCGCGGAATCGTGGATTCCAGATCCGCAGCAGCATTGATTGTCTTTTTGCCGCCTGTTGTTTGCAACAGGACGCCCGCATCCTTGCCCGAGATCGGGACTTCACATTTATTTCACAGATATCCAATCTTCAATTGGCTCTCCAGTAAAGGGTCCGGACCTCGGTTTGAAAGGCTGTCTGTTCAGGATTGCCTAGGAAACCTCAACAACACCCAGACGAAAAATCCCGAGTACAACCCATTAATCCAAACCAGGGGGCAATACGCCTCATGAATCGTGTTCCTTGTGTCCCCTGGTTTTTTGCACTCATGGTGTCTGCAAGGCCGCCGCCATCGCCGCCAAGTGGTCGGGACGCGTTCCGCAGCAGCCACCGACGATGCGGACGCCCACATCGCGCAAACGCCGTGCGGTTTCGGCCATTTCCTCCGGCGTGGCATCGTAAAAGGGACCCACCGGACCCTCCTTCGGCGCTCCGGCGTTGGGCTGCACGATCACGGGCGTGTCTCCCGCCGCCGCCACCAGTTCGCCCGCCAGCGCCACATAATCGTCCAGACTCAAATCCGTGCCGCAGTTGGTGCCAACGATGTCCGCGCCCGCCGCGATGGCCGCCGTCACCGCCTCCGCCGCTGTCGTGCCCATCAGCGTGCGAAAGGTCCCGTTGTGTTTTTGAAAACAGTAACTCGCAATGACCGGCACATCGCCCACCGTTTTGGCAGCGCGCACCGCCACCGCCACTTCCCCGGGATCGACCATCGTCTCCACCAGAATCGCATCCGCCCCGCCTTCCATCAACGCCGCGATCTGTTCTGTGAAGATGACTTCCAGTTCCTCTTCGGTCATATCGCCCATCGGCTCCAGAAAATCGCCAAAGGGACCCACATCGCCAAGCACCCAGGCCTCCGGACCCGCCGCTTTCCGCGCCAGTTCCGCCGCCTTCCGGTTCAATTCCGCCGTCCGTCCTCCCTGATGATGGCGCTCCAGCATCGAACGGCTCCCGCCAAACGAATTGCTGATGATCAGACGACAGCCCGCATCGCGATAGGCCTGATGCACCTCCACCACCGCCGCGCTGTGGTTCACATTCCACAACATCCCACATTCGCCGGGACGCATCCCCCGTTTCATCAGTTCCGTGCCCATGGCACCATCACACACCAACACTTCACGACAACAGACGTCCAAGAGGGAAGCTTTCATAGGCGGGAATTTTCGTTTGTATTGGTTTCAAAAGCAAGAAAAACTTTTCCGTGAACAGCGGAGCGGACACACCGAATGGGTGTATGCGGCAAAAAGGAGCTTGGGCTTTCAGCCAGGCGGGGCAGCGGGCCGACCACCGCAGCATGATGCAGACCGGGGACAGAATGGTGAAGAGAAGATGGTGACAGGATGATTTGGTGACAGAATGATGAAAACGGGACAGAAAGGAGTGGAAGAGTTGGGAAGAGTTTCTGGTTTCAGGTTTCTGGTTTCTGGTTTCTGGTTGAAAAGGGAGAAGGGAGAAGGGAAGATTGCGGGTTGCGGGTTGAAGAGTGAAGAGGAATATTGGATTCTGTATCCATCATCCTGTCCCACACTCATTCTGTCACATCCTCTTTTCCTCTTAAATTAGTACGTCACACTGAAAATTACACCGTTTCGAACCTGGACTTTCAACCGAAAACCGCTGAAACCAGAATCGATGATGTAATAGAAATAATCCCCCCTGGTTTTCAACTTTTTGCCAACAATTGACTCGACGTATTCAGTGCTTTTGCCCAATGGCTGCCATTTTTCCATCAATAGCCACATGGTGGCCATTGATGCCGCATACTCTTCACCTATCACTCCCGTTTTGATGGTTCCAGAAAATTCCTTTTGAAGTTCCAGCATCGTGGTGTCCTCATTTTCCACACCTCCTGCGATCGCAGCACTTCTTCTTTTTTCAATTTCCTCCAAAGCTTTTTTAATTGAAATGTTTAACTGCTCCTCGGTGGAATCGGAAGAAACCGCCACTAACTCAATTTTTAAAACGCGTTCCAATATCCATGCAGCCCGTCCTGAAACCAATCTTAAATCATGCTCTCCTGATTTGTATATGTAATTAACCATCTGGCATTCATCTTTTGACATTATATAAGTAGTAAGCACTTCAGACAATGACACATTCAAATACTCAGGCATGGAGTTGAATTTCAAAACGAATGCGTCCAGTTCTTCGATATGCGTACCACCATACAAGTAGGTGGCAAATGTCAATTCACCAATGTGATCAAATTTCTGTACGAAAAGTTCACCTGTAGCCGGCCCCTGCGTGGAATAACCCCTAAAAGGGAAGATACTAGCGGCAATCAATACAAATAAATAGTTGCGCATATACGTTTCCTGTATGGGGTAGTATTCTATCACTCCCCATACCGATATCCGCGCATGAGGAGGGTTTCCTCTGCGGATGTGTCGGCGGGGTCGAGGAGTTGGAGACGGGGGGCGGGCGTTTGGATGTTTCCGCGGAGGGTCCGGGTTTCGCCGTGGACGATCAGCGCTTTTCCGTCCTCGATGATGACATCCTCGAGGCGGATGCCGTCGCCGTTCAGGATCAGCGTGCCGGTTCCGGCGATGCGTCCACCCTTGATCTTCGCGCGGACCTCCCGCAGGGTCATGGCGAAGGAGGGGCGGAGAATCACGCGCGGTCCGTCGGTGAAGGGCACGCCCTGGATCAACTGTTGTTCGGATTCGACGACGGTCATGCCGGCGGCGCGCAGTTTCAACCGTCCGGCTTTGTAGAAATCGGACTCGGCGGTTGCGGCGGATTCGGGCGGGGAGGCGGCGGCGTGTTTGGCGGCGGCGTCGGCGACTTTGTTTTTGTTCGGGGAGAAACACCAGATGCGGTCAAACACGGTCACACCCACTTTTTGTTCCGGCCCGAAGAGCTTGGGCAGGTCCTGCATCATGGTTTCGAGGCGGGTGGGTTTTTTGAAGGTGCTGCGCGCGGCGTCGGCGTATTTGGGGTTCACGAATTCGGCGATGATGCCAGAGGTCCGGGCGAGGATCTTCACGTAGGAGGCGACCTTCACGACGAGCACGTTGATGTTGCCGGGGAACACGGAAAATCCGTTCGCGCCGGCCACGTCGCCGGCGGGGTTGATGGTGGAGCGCAGCAGGGGATCGAGCTGGTTGTATTCGACGTTGATGGTGATGTCGGCGCCGGGCTTGACGAGCCGGGCCAGGCCGCCCACCGCTTCGCCGGGGACGCGGTTGACGGCGAGGGAGTTGAAATCGAAGCCGCGGTCGATCGAGACGC
>CAZCFM010000222.1:0-1375 GCA_964497855.1 uncultured Verrucomicrobiota bacterium
TTTTCGCCCAAGAGCACTATGACATGGCTTTTCGAGAAAATCGATGGAGAATGGTTTTTCACTGGAGAAACAGAAAGGTGGATAGATTAATGAAAACAGACATTTTATCGCAACTCCGGAAAGCCAATGCGGCACTGCTCGAACGGGGCGAGACCGAGGTTATTGGCGACTATTTCTCTCCGGACTACGTCGCCCACATTACCGGCAAGGACATTACAGGTGGGCACAAGGTGATCCGGCAAATCGTTGCCATGTATCAGAAGGCGTTCAGTGAGATCACGACCTCAATGGAAATCCTCGTGCAGCAGGATGATCGAGTCGCTTGGCAGAGGACGATTTATGCAAAACACCGTGGTGCATTCAAGGGTTTTCCCGCAACGAAACGTCCGCTCGTCTGGCGAGAGATGGTGACGAGTCGTTTTGAAGACGGACGGATTGTGGAGGAGTGGTTTATCACGGATCTGGCAGAACAGCTACTGCTCGCACGGAAGGGAAATTCAAATGTCATATAAGAAAACAACGTGGAACTGGACTCATCCCTGCCGAGATACGGATCATGAAATTAATTCACACCAATGTTCTGTTGCTCTTTGCAGCCCTGCTCAGTGTGGGCTCCCTCTCCTCCTGAACCGTTTGGACGACCGCCCCCGTGGCGGGAAAGCCGACGGAGAATTCAGCATCACCCTGCACGCCGTCCGTGACGCATGGTCTGCTTTCGCCGAAGCGCCGGAAGACGCGTGGACACTCCCTGCCCGCAAACGACTTGCCGTCGTCACGGCCCTCGTCGAAGCCGCACCCTAACTCTGCCCGGCAGGAGGAAGGCGAACGCTGTGACGGCCCGGCGGCAGCGTTTCGCCTGTGGCCGTTACGCAAATCTCCACGGGGCTGTCGATGTCCGCTTCGATCCCCTCGGGACGGGAACGCAGATCGATGTGCAGGGGTCCGCGCGGATGGGGGAGGGTTGCGGAAAGGCGGCGCAGCTCTCCCGGAAACGGCGCGAAGCAGACACGCTCCCATCCGGAGCTGTGCGGATCGGGGCTCAGGCCCAGCAAACTGTGCACCAGCTCAATGTCGGGCATCGCACCCCATCCGTGGCAGTCACTGCGGGGGTTGATGTGATCCGACTCGGGCCAGGTTGTCAGACCGGTGTTCTCCAGCAGTCCGAACCATTTGGGAAGCAGCGACCAGATTCCCCCGGCATCCCCGCAGCGTCGGAAAGCCTCGGCCAGATACGAGCGATAGTACAAAGTGCCTTCCCGGGTGACATTGGGGGCATTCAACGCGGCGCGCAGGCGTTTTCCTCCTTCTTCGGGACTCCACACGCCGGCGAGAATCGCCTGCACCTGCGTGTGAACGCTGTAGCTGCGGGCGGCGG
>CAZCFM010000222.1:1475-3812 GCA_964497855.1 uncultured Verrucomicrobiota bacterium
AGTCCATCGGGCATGCGGAAGGCGGAGAGATCGCGAAGAGCTTTGCGGACAAGCCGGTCGTCGTTGGCGAGAAGGTAATGATGCCGGGCCTGGATGCGGGCATCGCCGGAGAATTGCGCCTGTTCCCAGGCGGGGCAGTCGAAAAAGGTTTCGTGGGAGCAGGCCAGCGCGGTGTCGAGACTGATCTGGCGGAGCCGGTCCCAGGGGCGCTCCAACGGATCGTCGATCTCCACCTTCAGTTGGATATCCAGGGGGAAGCTGACGCGTTGAAGCATGATGCGCAGTCCGGTCAGGGATTCCGCTTGGGTGTTGATCCTGAGCTGAAGGTAGCGGAAACTGCGTATCCAGGGCGGGGACCAGGATCGGTCTGAGCCGCCATCGGGGAGCAGAAGATCCTCCTGCCCGGGAAAGACGCAGCCTTCGGTTTCATCGCGGTTTCCCTTCATGCCGTCCGGTTGTCTCGGAGCTTCGCACCAGCTCAGGTTCATCGAAGCGCCGCAGCCATCCGACCATGTGATTTCCGGGATGGCGTTGAGGACGATGCCCGCATCGAGGAGCAGGATGCGGGTGGAATTCGGCGGCACGCTGTCCAGTTTGGGGGCGCGGAGCCAGGGCCAGGGGCTTTTGCGCATCGGCGGCAGGGGTTCTGGCACCAGACTGCAAAGGAGCGGACGGTTGCCCCAGGGATTCCCGGGGAGTTCGCCGAACGGAAGGGCCGACGGCCAGTCAAAAGCCCCCGTCACATCCGTTTGCCACCCCCAGGGATACGCCTCCGCCCGGAAGCACTCTCCATCCCCGATGCTCCGATGTCCGGAAAGCATTTCGGCGGAAGTTCCGAGATTCGGAAAACGACTTGTATCCTGGATCGCGTGCCAGGCGAGATCGATTCCCGCAACGAGCAGGAAGCCGGGAGGACCGATCTGACCCTTGCCCGCCGCGTCGCCCCACTGCACGACCTCTACGGCATAAAGGTGTGTGCCCGCCGGAAGCGGCGGCAGAGAAACGCAGATGCAGCCCCAGGTGTTCGGATCGGCGCGGGAGGGACCTTCCGCCAGGATTTCGCCATTCAGCCAGAAACGAAAACGCTGACTCGCGGAGAGCCAGAGGGAGCGGACGGGGGAAGGCGTCGCAAGGGTTTCCAGTGCGCGGAACAGCGCGTAGGCCCCGCTGCGGGGGCAGTCCACGGGCCAGAGGGCGGGATGAGTGAAACGCTGGGATATGTTCGACACTGTAGTATTTTCCAGATAAAATGGGTATCAGAATGCGTGTAGTTTCTTTACCACCCGCAGTGGCGTTTTGATAGGAATATTTTGGGACCTGCTTGATCCAAGCAGTGGAGAATGGAAGGTCTTGACATGGTATCGTAAAATGGTATCTTGACTTCCGCATGAACACAAAACATCAGCGCACGTTGAGCCGAATTGCCGAAAGGCCTGAGCGGTCGGATATACCATGGCGGGATATCGAGCGTTTGATTCTTGCCCTGGGTGGCGAGGTTACGGAGGGACGAGGTTCGAGGGTGCGAATACACCTAAACGGTGTTCGTGCCGTTTTTCACCGCCCCCACCCCGAACGGGTGACCGACAAGGGTGCGATCAGTTCGATGAGAAGATTTTTAACCGAAGCAGAGGTGATATCATGATGGAATACAAAGGATACGTTGGACAGGTCGAATTTGATGACCACGCGAACATTTTTCACGGCGAGGTCATCAACCTTCGGGATGTGGTCACCTTTCAGGGGGCGACCGTGGAGGAACTGCGCGCAGCCTTCAGGGAATCCGTGGAGGATTATCTGGAGTTTTGCGCGGAGCGGGGAGAGTCGCCTGATCGGCCCTATTCCGGGAAATTCATGGTCCGTCTGGAGCCCGACCTCCACAAAAGGCTCGCAATACAGGCAAAGAAACAGCGCAAGAGCCTGAACGTATTTGTTCATGACGCCTTGGTCCATGCCACCGCGGAATGACGAAGATCCGCTGATTGCCCATGGCAAAGACGGGTCTGCCACGTCGGGCTGGGCTTGCCCCGGGGCCCGGCGGCGTCTGCCGATGCGGAATTTGTCAGCGCCAACCTTGGCAGCGCCCCGAGATTGTATCTGTGGGGTGAAGGGGCTTGCATTCCCGTCCGCCCGACCCGGGAATTCCCGCCCGGCGCCTCGTATTCGGTTGACTTTAAGGGGGGGGGCTGATTGTTTTCCGGCATCCCCAGCGTCCGAAACCCCTCCTTCGCCGCCGCCCAGCCATCCCGTCGCCCGATTCAGGAACCCCCAAAACCCCGGACCCTCAGCCCCACATCGGGATCTTCGCCGAAAACAACCAGAATCTCAAAATCATATGCG
>CAZCFM010000223.1:0-3727 GCA_964497855.1 uncultured Verrucomicrobiota bacterium
TGTTGTCGCGCAGGTAGTCGAAACCGAACTCGGCATTGGTGCCGTAGGTGATGTCACAGGCGTACATCTGGCGGCGCTGGACGGGGTGCATGGAGTTCTGGATGCAGCCGACGCTGAGGCCGAGGTAGTCGTACACGAGGCCCATCCATTCGGCGTCGCGGCGGGCGAGGTAGTCGTTGACGGTGACGATGTGAACGCCTTTGCCGGTGAGTCCGTTGAGGTAGGCCGGGGCGATGGCGACGAGGGTTTTGCCTTCGCCGGTGGCCATTTCCGAAATGCGGCCCTGGTGCAGGGCGATGCCGCCGATCAACTGGACATCGTAGGGAACTTCGACCCAGGTGCGGGTGTTGCCACTGACCTTGTACTCGGTGCCGACGAGACGACGGCAGGCGTCTTTGACCACCGCAAAGGCTTCGGGCAAAATGTCATCCACCGACTCGCCGGCTTGGAGACGGCTGCGGAATTCCGGGGTTTTGGCCTTCAGATCGGCTTCGGAAAGGGTCTGGTATTGCAGCTCGAGCGCGTTGATCTGCTCCACAAGGGGGCGGATCCGCTTCAGATCGCGGTCGTTTTTGCTGCCGATGATTTTTTTAAGCAACCATTGCATGGGTGCGGGTTCCTGGGATTCAATGACAAAAGGGGAATTTCCCTTTTACCCGCCCCCGCGACCATTGCAACCCCAGAAGGAAAGGATTCGGGGTCTTAAAAAAATAAAATGAGGCCGACGTCGAAGCGGTACTCGATTTGCCAGTCCTGTTCCTCGCGCCACTGGAGGCCGGGGGCCAGTTCCAGAACGATAAAATTGCGGTGAATGCTGCGTCGATGGGTGAGAACGGTGCGGTACTGGGTGAAGGCGTCGTCGGAACCAAAAACGCTGGCCCGGAGGCCTGTGCCGTGAATGGTGTGACCCACGTTGACAAAGTGTTCGCGTCTTGTTTCGTCCGCCAGACGCCCCATGTATCCGATGCCAAGACTTTGTTGCCATTCGTAGCCCGTGGTGCGCTCCGCAACACGTCCGGCGGTAAGGCTGTGGACGATCCATTTTGGGGCCACCCAGCGGAAAATGCTTTGGGACGTGAGGGTGCCAAAACCGTCGTCCGACTCCCAGAACAGCCGCTGGTCAAAACGATGCACCCATTTTCCCCAGGTCCACGTCGGTCGCCAGCCCGTGCGGGCAAACAGCTTGGGAGGGACGCGGGTGTGAATGCCCACGTCGGTGTAGGTCTGACGTCTGGCGCTCGTCCGCCCAGCCCCCACGGACCATCCACGGTCACGGATTTCACTGATGTCCCGGCCGGGGAGTTCATCGTCGTAGGCCGTGTCGATGAAAAGTCTGAATCTGCGTTCCAGATTGGGAAGGTCGATGCTGAGTTTGAGTTTGGGATTCACGGTCACGTCTTGTGAGGCCCCGTGCAGGGTACGCAGATAAATCGCCAACTGCATGTCGCGGATGATGGGCGCTGCCAGCGGGACTTCCCCTTCATCGGAAAATTGTTCGTCAAAACGGCGAATCGTGCGTCCCACACGGTGCGGCCCCTGGTCGCGAATGTAGGATAGTCGATCGGTCAGGGAGGGAAACTGTTCGGGTTTGGGGACGAGATTTGGGTCATTGAAGCCAAGGGGCGGGAGCAATACGCTGCCATACGCGGGAGGCGGTGGAATGGCTGGACGCGGGTAATCATCTCCCCGGGGATCCAACCCAAAAAAACCAATAAAAAAGTCTCCCAATTCAACGAGATCGATGCCGGCGTCCACTCCGACGAACACGAGGTGAACACTGCCGCCGACTTCGGTGGTTCCGTAGTTCGGGGGATGCGGGAGGTCGTCGCTGGCATCCACCCCGAGCAGAACAAGGCCGTGGCGCTGGTCGCGTCCCCAGGGGGCCTGGCGTTCACTGGGAATTCCCAGCCAGGAACTGTTTTCGGAGCCGGCATAGAAGGCGGTGTAGTCGGTGACACGAACGCCCGCGCCGAGTCCGGGGCCGACCTTGGCGCGGAGGCGGATGATGTCCAAGAAATCCAACACGCGATTGGGGATGTAGCAGACAACCCGCGTGAGAATGCCAGGGGCGTCTTCCGCAGGGGATTCCTCTGCGCGGACCGGGAGGGTGCAAAGGCAGAACAGGATCGGGAGAATCAGACGCCGCATCAAAGCCTCAGGGAAGCATTTTGCCCATCAAACGGGGAAAGGGAATGGTTTCGCGGATGTGTTTGAGGCCGCAAATCCAGGACACGGTGCGTTCGATGCCCAGGCCGAACCCGCCGTGGGGCACGGATCCGTAACGGCGCAGGTCAAGATACCACTGATAGGGCGCGGGATCCATGCCCTCTTCCTCCATGCGCGCCAGAAGCGTGTCGAGGTCGTCCTCGCGCTGGCTTCCGCCAATGATTTCGCCGTAGCCTTCGGGGGCGAGCACATCGAGATTGCGAACGGTGCGGGGATCGGCGGGGTTGCGCTTCATGTAGAAGGCCTTGACCTCGCGGGGATACTCGCTGACAATCAGAGGGCGGTCAAATTGCTTGCTGAGAATCGTCTCTTCATCGCCGCCGAAGTCGTGCCCCCAGACAAATTTTTTCGCGTCTTCCATGTGGGCCGGCTGGTTGTCCACCCAGCGCTCCAGTTCGCGGGCCTCGTCCTGCAACTCCAGAATTTCGCTCTGCAGTTTTTCCAGCTTCCAGGCTTTCCCACCCGCGGCCCGCTCCGCCTCCTTGGCCGCGATCGAGGCGCACAGGGCCGCGAGACGTTCCCGTTCGCGGCGCAATTCGTCCTCCAATTTGGCGTGCTGCAAAGGGTCGTGCAGCATGTCCACCGCCTCGCTGTAGGTGACACGCGGAAAGGGCGCACGGATGGATTCCAACGGCGCAAGATTTCGCTTAAGCAGCTCCAGGTCGGCGCGGTTGTGCTTCAAAACCTCCTGGACGATGTGGCTGAGGAAATTCTCGGCGAGCACCTGCAGGTCTTCGAGCTGATAGAAGGCCACTTCCGGCTCAATCATCCAGAATTCGCTCAAATGGCGACGGGTTTTGCTTTTTTCGGCGCGGAAGGTAGGGCCAAAACAATACACCTTGCCCATGGCCAGGGCCGCCGTTTCCAAATAGAGTTGTCCGGTTTGCGCGAGATAGGCCGTCTCGCCAAAATAGTCGACCGAGAAGAGCGTCCCCGCCCCTTCCGCCGCGCCCGGCTGAAAAATCGGGGTGTCAATCAGCGTGAAGCCCTCCTGATCAAAAAACCCGCGCGCGGCGCTGATGATTCGATGGCGGATCCGGAGGATGGCGGCCTGTCGCGGACTCCGCAGCCAAAGGTGCCGATGCTGCATGAGAAATTCCACCCCGTGTTCCTTGCGGGAAATCGGATAGTCGTGGCTGTTCTGCAACACGCGGACCGCGTCCACCGCGATCTCTACGCCCCCCGGACTGCGGGGCTCCTCGCGGGCCAGGCCGGACAGCTCCAGGCTCGTTTCCTGACCGCAGCCCTCCAGCGCCGCAAAGGCCTCCGGACACAGGGCTTCGACCGTGCACTGACAGTGCCCACTGCCATCCCGCAACTCCACAAAACGGATTTTACCGCTGGAACGCATCGCGCGAATCCATCCGCGCAACTGCACGTGTTGGCCGGCGTAACGGGGAAGATCGCAAATTTGGACAAAGTCGGACATGGAAAAACTCCTGAGGGTTGAAGGCCTCTATGACGGGAAATCCGACGGCGGGCAAGTCGTTTGCATCTCCGG
>CAZCFM010000224.1:0-3653 GCA_964497855.1 uncultured Verrucomicrobiota bacterium
AGGTACAATATTTCCGGTTTCTCCAACGCCCCTTTGTCTGTGGTCACATTCAAGTGGGTTCATGTTTTTTGCCGCTTGACCCTCACGGGAATCCCATCATCATTCAAGACCCCGTTTCCTTCCCGCCCCGGAGTCATCCATGATGGACGCATTTTCCACCAACATCCTTTCCCTTCTCACCGCGCTTTTTCTACAGTTCCTGAACCTCGAAGCGCCCACACGCACCGACGCCACCCAGGCCCTAAGCATCAAAACCGCCGCCGCCGAGAACCACCAGAAAACCGCCGCACTGCTCGCCGAAAATCCCAACTACTGGAGCGCGCCTTTTGTTCTCGCGGATCGCAAAAACCGCGAAGTAACGGTGTGGGCCCAAATGACGGGCATGATCCCCGGCGACACGCTCGAGTTTTTTATCATCAGCGAAAAAAGCGGCCATGATTATGAGTCCCTCGTCATGTCCTTTGCGCTGCCCTCCGATATTCACAAGGCCATGGAATTCATCGGCGCAAAAGCGGGAGGCCCTGTGGACACCGACACCCACCGCTTCTGGCCGCGGGGCGACCGTTTCGTGGCCCAGCTCGAACTCAAACTCCCCGGCGCGGAAGCCCCCGAACGCGTCGCCATCGAACAATTCGTCACGCTCAGCGATGGCACAGTCATGAAACCCCTGCCCTGGGTGTTCACTGGCTCCGTACGGGTACCCGCGTCCGATGAAGACCCTCAGCCCGTGTATGCCGCCGACCTGCACAGCCCCAACTGCATCGCCACCACCTTCAACCTGAGCGGTACCGTCTTCGATCTTCCCAACCAGGGGTCCAAGTCCCAGGTCTATGGCAATTTTATCCGAAACCCGGCCCTGAAAATTCCCGAGGCCACCCCGGTATTGCTCCGACTCAGCCCCGCGCCCGCCGGGTCCGTTCCGACCGACGTCGATATCCAGCTTCGCCTGTCCGAGGCCGGCGCTCCCGCCACAGTGGAAGGTCTGGAGGGTCTTCGCGAAAGCACCCTCGCCCAACTGGCCGAAACCCTCAAAGCCCGTCCAAACGAAAACCACTTCATCCGCGTCGAATTTGGCGAAAATCTGCGCCTTTCCGACCTGATTCCGCTTGCCCGCGAGTTGCAGCTCCTGGAACAAAATCTGACCAGCGTGCGCATGGAGCCGCCGCCGCCCGGACATCTCTTTTTCCAGGCCTTCGTGCCCGATCCGCGTTTTCGCAAACGCGCGGACCGCCCCTCCCAGCCTCTGGAACTGCATCTTCAGCTCGTCGAGGGCAAGGCCAGCCGCGCCACGCTGTACCAACTGGAGGAAGTCTGGGGAGAGAGCCGTGATCCCTCCATCGTCGAAACCCGCGTCGCCCTCGACGACCCCAAAGCCTGGGCGGAGTGGATGACCCAAAACAATCCCAGGATTACCGTGCTCTTCCTCTATGTTCCTCTCGAAACCCGCCACGCGGACATCCTGAGCTGGGTCAAACCTGTGGTGGAACGTTTCCCTGTCATCTTTGTGTACGCCGGGGAATAGGTGCAGAAAAGCACCCTGCTTCTGCTGGCGCTGTTGGTCCTGACCCCCGCGCTTTTCCTGCGCCCGCCCTCCCGCCAGCAGGAGCTGCGCGTTCTGATCACCGGACGCAATATGCTTGAATCCGGCGATCCCTTCCGACCGGAGTTCCAGAACCAGCCCCGCTTCCGCAAACCGCCTCTCGCCTACTGGTTGGCCGCAAGCAGCATGGGGCTCAGCGGCATTCACAACGAAGCCTGGGCCGCGCGCCTTCCCTTTGCCGCCGCCGCCCTCGGCTGTTTCGCTCTCCTCCTCCGTCTGGGCGGACCTTCCGGTCCCTGGGCCGCCCTGTTGTTCCTCTTCAGTTTCGGATTCTGGCGCTACGCCCCCCTCGCCGAAACCGACATCCTCCAGCTCTTCGGCATCCTGCTCACCTTTCACGCCTACCGGGAACGCCAGGGCTGGCTCTGCGGACTCGCCATTTCCATCGCTTTCCTCGCCAAAGGCCCCGCCGCCATCGCCATCCCCCTCACCACCGCCCTCCTCGCCAAACTCCTCGCTCCCCACTCGTCACTCAACACTCGTCACTCGTCACTCGTCACTCGTCACTCGACATTCCTCCTCTCCCTCCTCCTCCTCCCTCTCCTCACCGGCGGCGCATGGCTGCTCTTTCTCTTCCTCGATCCCATCGCCCGCGACGCCCTGTCCCGCGAACTCCGCGACACCTTTGTCAACAGTCCCCACGTCAACCCCTGGTATTACTATTTCTACACCGGCCCCCTGATGCTGCTGCCAGGACTTCTCCTCCTCCTCCCCGCCTTCCGCCGCAAAGCCTCCACGCCCGCACGACTCTCTCTCCCCCATGCCTGGTTTCTCGCCACCTTCCTCCTGCTCAGCCTTGTCGACTCCAAACAACGCCACTACGCCCTCCTCCTGCTCCCCCCGGCCTGCCTGCTGCTCGGCGACGTTCTCCACCGGCGCGGACTCTCCCCGCGCCTGCGCATCGCCCTCCCCCTCGCCCTCCTTCTCGCCCTCGCCGAAATTCCCCGCGCCCAGCACGACCCCTGGAACCGCCACCGGACCTTCCTGCGCGAGGCCCGACGCACCCTTAGCGAAACCGCCACCCTCCACGTCGCCGGCATCAACTCCGCCTTTTTTGATTTTCATCTCGGTCGCCACGTCGAAAACACCGACTCCGCCCGCGACGCCATCACCCGCGCCCACCCCGGCGACGCCGTCTTTATTCTGCAAAAACGCGAGCATTTCGACGCCGCAGACCTCGCCCTCGCCCCTCTCGCCGCCGCCGATGACGCGCACTGGATCCGCCGAGCCTACGCTTCCCCCTTGCCTAAGCCCTGACCCCGACGTAAAGAAAGGAACGATGCGCACGTTTCTCCTGTTTTTCCTCTTCGTCCCCCTGCTTCGCGCGACCGATCTGGCCACGCTGGAAGACCTCACCGCCCAATGGGTGAACCTTCGCAGCGAGCAGGCCCGCGAACGCGAAGCCTGGAACGACGAACTCTCACGCATCCGGCTGGAGCTTTCTCTGCTCGAAAGCAGCGAAAAACGCATCCAGGAGGAACTGAATACCCTCCGCTCCGGCGAAGATGAGGCCGAGACCCAACAGTCCGAAATCCTCCGCGAACTCGATACCCGCCGCAGTGCCATCGCCCAACTGCCCCCGGAGCTGGACGCCCTCCACGCCCGTCTTCTGGCTCAGGCCCGACTCCTGCCAGAGCCCCTCCGCCGCCGCCTGGACGCCGAGCTGCAGGCCGCTGAATCCGCCCCTGCCGAAGCCCTGCAACGCCTGCGCGTGACCCTCGCGCTGCAACATCAGCTTCTTTCCCTGCAAAACGACATTCATCACGGCCCGATGATCATCGACCTCGCCGGCGAGCGCCGCGAAATGGATGTCCTTTGGATCGGAACGCTGCGCGCCTATGCCGTCTCTGCCGTCGGCGAACACGCGGCCCTCGGAACCCCGAAGGACGGCGTCTGGATCTGGCAGTCCCAGCCCGACCTCGCCGAACGCATCCGCCTCGCCCTCCGCATCGCCCGCGGCGAGGCCGCCCCCGTCCTCGTTCCGCTGCCCCTGGAGACCGCCCCGTGAAACGCGCCCTCCTCGTTCTTTCCCTGATGCTCTTCGGCACAGCTC
>CAZCFM010000225.1:0-3631 GCA_964497855.1 uncultured Verrucomicrobiota bacterium
AAGATGGTACACCAGACAGGACTTGAACCTGTAACCTTCTGATCCGTAGTCAGACGCTCTATCCAATTGAGCTACTGGTGCGCGCGGATGGCCCTTTTAACGCATCCCCTCCCTTTCCGGCAAGTGAAAAAAACAAAAAGATCGATTTCCTTCACCTGTGGACGTTCTTCGGGATTGCATTGACGGCGGGCTGCTTTAGGATTTGGCCATGCTGACTGAATTGACTGTTCAAAATCTGGCCCTGGTGGAGAAAACCACCATCCCCTTTGCGGCGGGTCTCAACGTGATCACCGGCGAAACCGGCGCAGGGAAATCTGTGCTGATGGGCGCTCTTGAACTGATTTTGGGAGCCCGGGCAGACCGCAAAGTCCTTCGCACGGGCGCAGAACAGGGCTCTGTGCGCGGCGTGTTCCAGTTGTCGGACCCGGAGGCAGTGAACGCCCTGCTCGAGGAGGCGGGCCTGGACCCCTGCGATGGCGGTCTGCTGATCCTGCGGCGGGTGATCAAGGCCGAAGGCAATGGACAGCAGTTTATCAACGACGCGCCGGCCACTCTTGCCCTGCTCAAGCGCATCGGCGATCTGCTGGTGGACATGCACGGTCCTTACGACCATCAGTCGCTGCTGGATCCGGACACGCAGCGCAAGATTGTGGATGCCTCTGGCGTTCCGTCAGCCGATGGCGAAGCCTACGCCAAGGTCTGGAGGGCCCTCCGCGACGTGCAGCGTCGGCAGGAAGACCTTCAGGGGGATGCCGGCCAGCTCGAACAGCAACTGGATCTGCTGCGCTACCGGGTATCGGAGCTGGAAGCCGCCGAATTGTCGGTTGGAGAAGAAGAAACTCTCCGCACGGAACACACGCTCATTGGAAACGCGCAGAACATTCTCGAAGGCATTGGCGGGGCGCTGGCGGGTCTGGACGAAAACGAGGGCAATGCGTTTGATGCGCTGGCCGCCGTGCGTCGTGCGCTGGACAGCATCCAAAATCTGCATCCGGAGGCCGGGGCCTGGCTGCAGGAGGTCGATGTGATGCAGCGGAGTTTACGCGAGCTGTCCGTCTCGCTGCGCCACGCCTCCGAACGCGTCGAGGGCGACCCCGCGCGTTTGCAGTGGCTCGACGACCGCCTGGGACTCTACAGCCGGATGCGCAAGAAATACGGTCCGCGCGTGGAGGATGCGCTGCAAACGTTGGCGGAATCCAAAACGCGCCTGCGCGATCTGGAAAACCGCGAACAGTTGCTCGCGGATCTGCTCGCACAGGAAACAAAACTCCGCGCCGAACTGGAACAGGTTGGCAGGGCCTTGCGGACCCAGCGGGAACACGCCGCCAGCCAGCTCGGTGTCCGCATTCTGGAACAACTGCGCGACCTCGGATTTCCGCACGCCCGTTTCGACATCGCCGTCGTCCCGGCGGAGCCCGCGCCACACGGCCTCGACTTCATCGATTTCCGCTTCGCCCCCAACCCGGGCGAATCGATCCGCAGCCTGCGCGACATCGCGTCGAGCGGTGAAATTTCGCGCGTGATGCTGGCCATAAAAACCCTGCTGGCCGACCACGACCGCATTCCGGTGATGGTGTTCGATGAGATCGACGCCAACGTGGGCGGCGAAATGGGCCACGCGATCGGGTGCAAAATGGCGGAGGCCGGCGCGACGCGCCAGGTCATTTCGATCACGCACCTTCCGCAGGTGGCGGTGCATGGCGCACACCATCTGGCCGTTTCCAAAGAGGTGAACGACGGACGCACCTTCACCCGGGTGCGGGTCCTGGAGGGCGAGGAGCGCGTCGGCGAGGTCGCCCGCATGCTGGGCGGAAAGGCCAAACTCAGCGTGGACCACGCCCGCGAACTTCTGGAGAGTGCCCGGACGTGAAAAAAGCCGCGTTCACGCTGCTGGAGGTGTTGCTGGCGATGCTGATTTTTTCGTTGCTCGGGGTGATGGTGTTTGTGGGCTTTGGCGCGCTTGTCCGCTCCACGGGCGATGCCGAGGAGGCGCTCGACGCGCTGCACCAGGGAGAGGCCGTGCTCGAACCCCTCGTCGCCTCCCTGCGCTCCGCCGCCTACTACGACAGCAATCCGGGACTCTACGCGTTCAAACATGAAAAGGGCTCCGGCGACCCGCCGGACGACGTCGTGAGCTGGGTCAGCGGAACCCTCGCGTTCCTGCCGCCGAACTACCCGACGCGACAGGGGCTGAACCGGCTGGTGCTCAGCATCGAGGAGATCGACGGCGTGCGCGGACTCGCCGTGAGCGCGTATCCGCACCGGCTGTCCCCCGACAGCGAAGAGGTGGAGGAGGTCGAGCCCTGGCTGGTGAGCACCCGGGTCAAAGGGCTGTCCGTCCGCTACTACGACGTCACCGAACAGGCCTGGGTCGACACCTGGGAGCGCGACAACCAACTGCCCTCGACCGTGGAAGTGCGTTTGTGGATGGAGCCGCTGCGGGAGGGCGAGGACATGCGCGAACTCGTGCGGCGCATCGACATCCCCGTCGGCCGGGTCAGCCGCGAAACCCGCCGGGGCCGGCGACAGGTGGAGGAAAGGCAGTGAAGAGAATGACGAATGACGAATGTCGGGTGACGAGTGAAGAATGTCGAGTGACGAGTGACGAATGTCGAGTGTTGAACGACGACCACCCATCACCGATGGACTCGTCACTCGTCACTCGTCACTTGTCACTCCCTCCCCGCTCGTCACTCGTCACTCGTCACTCTACACTCTCTTCCCTCCGCTCCGGTTCCGCCCTGTTGCTGGCGCTGGTCACGCTGGTGATTCTGTCGGCTCTGATGGTCACGTTTCTGTTCCGCATTCGTTTGGAGACGGAGCTGGCGACACGGTATCGTTTCCGCATGAAATCCCAGGCCCTCGCCCGCGCCGGATTGGAGTTCGGAAAACTCATGCTCACCAAGTCGCTGAACCCCGGCAACGAAGCAGAAGAAGAATACGGCGAGGAGTTTTTTCTGCGGTTGAAAAACCTCCAGCGCGGCATGGGCATCTCGGCCTTCACCCATGAGATGGAGGATGGTTCCTTCACCCTGCACATTCAGCCGGAACAGGGACGGCGGAATATCAACCAGCTTTCGGAGCCCGACTGGGAAGTCATGCTCGAAAACAGCGGCGTGCCCTCCGAACTCCTGAATCCTCTGATTGGTGCGTTTCTGGACTGGACCGACACCAACGACCTGACCCGTCTGCACGGAGCGGAATCCGATGACCCCTTTTATCTGGATCGGGGCTACACCGTCAAAAATGCGCCGATCGACACGATCGACGAACTCCTCCTGATCAAAGGCTTCACCCGCGCGCTGTTGTATGGCGGTTCGCTGGAAGAATTCTGGGACATGCCGGATGTGCAGGTGACCGGCATCGCACGTCTGCTGACCGTCTATGGCGACGGACGCCTCAACCTCAACACCGCCGATCGCGACGTCTTGCTCAGCCTTTCCGGCCTCCGCCCGGAGCAGGTCGATGAACTCCTGCGGGGTCGGGACGGCATCGACGGCATTCCCGGCACCGAGGACGATGGGTTTCGCTCGGTGGAAGAGGCTCTCGCTTATGCGCGAATCCCGGCGGAAAATGCGGGTGTCTTCAACACGGCGGATCGGCGCTGGGTGCGGATCGTCAGCATTGGCAC
>CAZCFM010000226.1:0-3623 GCA_964497855.1 uncultured Verrucomicrobiota bacterium
TCCACTGGCGCAACGTCCGGTTCCGGGTGCAGACCCTGGGCGACGGGGAGGATCTCACGGTGCGGGTGCTGCCGCTGAGCGAGGGCTGCAAGATGGCGCGGCTGGTGGGGGAGGTCGGGGTGCTCTGGAACCGTCCGGGCCACACCGCCTGGCGGGAGGACCATGTGGAGGCGGTCTTCGGGGAAAAACACTTCCGGTTTTTCTCCAACCGGCCGCGGGTGGAGAAGGTCTTTCTGAACACCTGCAGTCCCTGTCTGGTGGCCGACCTGTCGGAACCGGTGGTGTTTTCCACGCGCGGAGTCCTCGACGCGGAGGAGCTGGAGGCGGAGATAGACCGCCGCCGCGGAACCGTTTCCGCCTTGCCGCCGGGGTTGGAGGGAGAACTGGCCGAGGCTTTCGACGCCATCCGCCTGCCCATGGCCTGGAACTCGATCTACGACGATGAGAACGAGCGGGTGATCTCCCCGGTCAGCCGCCTCTGGAACAATGGGTGGGGCGGCTGGGTGCTGTTTGACTGGGACACCTATTTCGCGGCCACCATGGCCGCGGGCACGGGCAGCCGCGATCTGGCCTACGCCAACGTCGTCGAAATCTCCCGCGAGGCGAAGCGCTGCGGGTTTGTGCCCAATTTCGCCAGCGCCGATGACCACCGCGGCTATGACCGCTCGCAGCCGCCCGTGGGGTCCATGACGGTGCTGGGACTGTACCGCGCCCATGGCGACCGCTGGCTCCTGGAGGAGGTTTTCGGGGATTTGCTCACCTGGAACCGCTGGTTTGACTCGAAGCGGAACATCGACGGGTACCTTTGCTGGGGTACGAACCCCTTTGAAGTCAGCGGTCGGAGCGGACACAAACCCTGGCGCACGATACACAACGCTTTGGGCGCCGCGCGGGAGTCGGGCCTGGACAACTCCCCCATGTATGAGGAGATGCCCTTTGACCCGGAGCGCAACTGCATGGTCCTCGCG
The DNA here is from genome assembly GCA_964497855.1 of uncultured Verrucomicrobiota bacterium. Classification (GTDB taxonomy): domain Bacteria; phylum Verrucomicrobiota; class Kiritimatiellia; order SS1-B-03-39; family UBA6053; genus CAYLNG01. The sequence continues at coordinate 969 of CAZCFM010000226.1, forward strand.
GACGTGGGGCTGATTTCGCTCTACATTCTGGACTGCCAGTGTCTGGCCACCATCGCCCGCGAACTGGGGCGGGAAGAGGAAGCCCTCGAACTGACGGAGCGGGCCGCCACGCACACCCGGCAACTGCAAACCCTGTGGGACGAGGAGGCGGGGCTCTTCCTGAACCGCCGTCTGGACACCGGGGAGCCGCAGCGCCGACTTTCGCCCACGCATTTTTATCCGCTGCTGGCCGGGGTGCCCACGCCCGGACAGGCCCGCCGCATGATGGACGAACATTATTTCAATCCCGGTGAATTCGCCGGGGAGTGGATCCTGCCCTCCATCGCCCGCAACGACCCCCTGTATGAAAAACAGCACTACTGGCAGGGGCGCGTCTGGGCGCCCATGAACTATCTGGTGTATCTCGGGCTCCAGCGCTTCGGCCTGCCCGATGCCCGGACAGAACTCGCGGACAAATCGCTGAAGTTGCTGCTCAAGGAATGGCGGGAGCACCGGCATATTCACGAGAACTACAACGCCAACACCGGCGAGGGCTGTGACTCCCCCAGCAGCGATTCCTTCTACCACTGGGGCGCTCTGCTCGGCGTGGTCGCGCTCATGGAGCGGGGCCTCTGGTCCGGCGGGAAGTAGGTAGCCCGGGCCATGAATTGAAGAGTGGGGGCTTACCGTTTCATCTGTTTGATCGCCCAGAACTGTTTCAGGTCGAAATCCTCGGAGGCGTCGATCTGCTGTTGGCTGGCGATTCCCTTGTGGTGTTCATCGGGGCGGAACGGCTCCAGGGTCACACGGAGTTTGTCGCCAATTTTGAAGTGGGCGGCCGGGGTTTGCTCGCGGTTTTTCATCACAAGCATGCCGAGGACGATGTTCTTGTCGGGCAAGGTTCCGGTGTGCACCTGGTCCACGCGGACCTGGATGAAGCTGATCAGGTCCGGGTACACCGGGGGCACGTCCTTCACCGCGGGCACGTTCCTCGCGTGGGTGATGGTGACATCCACTTCCACCCTGGGCAGCGCAGGCAAGGTGTTGGTTCTCGCCACGGCGACGGCGACGCCACCCTCAAACGGCGGTAGGGCGGGGCGGGGAGCCCCGTTTGTGTAAAAATGGGCGGCGACGGTTGAGGCTTGCAGGTCGGGCGTGCTGACCGGTGTCCAGGTGTTGGTGGGCCAGTGCAGGATAAAGATTCCCAGTTCACCGGGACCGCAGCCAGGCTTGTTTCGATAGGGCAAAACCTCGTGGCGGCGCGTGACCAGGTATTCACTGTTGTTGCTGAAGTCGTGGAAGTGGAACGATCCGTACACATACTTCCCCATCCAAGTCGGCTCCCAGTTGATGCTCAGGGCTTGTTTGTCGAGAAAGGCCTGGCGGTCTGCCCAGCTCTCCCGTGGCGTGCGGGGTGCGGGAGGCTGGACGAAGATGATTCGTGCAATCCTCTTGTCCGTGCCCGCGGGGTTGTAGGCGGATATCCTGCCGTCGTGGGACTGGGTCATGCCACAGGTGAAAGTACCAAAGGTCGCCGCCCAGGCAAGGTCCGCGTCGGTGGCGAGGCCCCGGCCGCCATCCGGCACCGTCACCCACACCGGGGCGATGCTGGGCATGCGCGCGTCGGGAATGTCCGCGCTGGCGAAAATGGTGTCTCCGGACATCTGGATCTTGCGGTCGGGTCCGATGACCATCGGGTGGATTTTAAAGTCGGCAATCTGCCGGACCTCGCCGAAAACCGGTGTCGGCCCCGACAGGTCGAGCCGCACGCCATACAACTGGCTGACTTTGTTCCGGCCTCCCCCGCCTTGGCCCAGGAGAATTTCCAGGCCGTGGGGACCGTTGCGGATCAGCGAAACCCACCGGAGCGCGGTGATTTGACTGGGGATGGGCACGGGCGTCTTGCCGCTGCCGTCCGGCCGGATCAGGAACGGTTTTTCCGCGGTCCATCTCCCGCCCGACCAAGCCAGAATCCACTGACCGTCGGAGCTGATTTCAAACCGGCTGGCGCCGGAGGTGTTCGGGATCGCCCGCGGTTCGTAGGTCGACAGCGGACTGATGTGGATCGGGCCATCGAAGAACTCCGAGAAGTTGCCCGGTCCCCAGATGACGAAGCCTTCGGGAAGTTTCTTCGCCTCCCCAATTGTCTCATGTTTCTTGATGTAGTCGGGGTATCCGGCGCATTCATTGCAGACCAGCCGGCCACCCTCCATGCGCGTTTCGGCGCTTGAACACTTATCGGCGGCAGCCAGTTTGTCGGTCAACCCGATGGCGCCGAGAACAAGGATCAGCAGGAGGTGTTTCGTATTTCGTGTCATCATTTGGGATCTTGTTGAGGGTGTTCCGCCGGGTTGGGAGACGAAAACGTGCCGGCCGCACGGACGTTCATTGCCTCGCTCAGCGGTTTGGAGTGGGGGGTAAATGTTCTGAAGCCTATTCTGAGAATAATAACGTTAATACAGTCAGAAACTTCAGCGAAGTCAATGGGAAGCCGGAATAGAATTTTCTCCGTTGCGGTCACGTGACGGGAAGGTTTCCGTTCATTTCCAAAGGATCCTCGTGGAGATCATAACGCAGAGAGGGTTTGCCCTGGATATCGACGGTTTTAAAACGTCCGTCGAAGACCATGCGCCAGTCGTTCAGGGCGCTTTCAACGAAGTCCCGGTGCCGGTTGGT
>CAZCFM010000227.1:0-3622 GCA_964497855.1 uncultured Verrucomicrobiota bacterium
GTCCCGAATTTGTCGGCGATGGCTTCGTGTAGGCGGTCCTGGAGGGTTTGGAAGGGGATGCGGTCGATGACTTCGTCGAAGAATCCGAGCACCAACATGCGGCGGGCCTCGGCTTCGGAGATGCCGCGCGAGCGGAGGTAGTACAACTGGGCGGCGTCGAGGTTGCCCATGGTGGCGCCGTGGCTGCAGGCGAGTTCGTCGGCGTCGATGATGAGTCCGGGCAGGGAGTCGGCGCGGGCGGTGGGATCGAGCACGAGGTTGTTGTTGGTCTGGTAGGCGTCGACTCCGATGCAGTTTTTCAGAGCGCGGATAATTCCCTGATAGACCGAGTAGCCCTTGTCCTTGACCGCGCCTTTGTAGAGCATGTTGGAGTAGGTGTTGGGCGCGGAGTGGAACTGCAGCGTCTTCTGGTCGAAGTGTTGCGCGCCGTTGGCGAAAAACACGCCGCCAAGATAGGCGCTGGCGTTGGGTTCGCAGACGTCGCAGCCGACGGTCATCTTGCTGACCTTGCCGCCGAGGGTCATGCTGAAGAGGTCGACCTTGGCGTCGCGTTTGACGCGCGCCCAGTCCTCGCCGATATGCACGCCGCTGTCGCCCCAGTCCTGGAGCGAGACGAGCTTGACGTCCGCCGCCGCGTCGAGATGGAACTCGCGCGCGCTGACGCAGAGGGTCGGTACGCCGTTGGGCGAGCTGAAACGTTCGGCGAGGGCGAAGCGGGACTCGCGCTCGGCGACGACGAGCAGGCGCGGCAGCAGCGCCGTGCCGGGCCGGTCCATTTCGTAGCGCAGCAAAATGCCGCGCGGCAGTTCGACGCCCTTGGCGACGTGAATAAAAAAGCCGACGTTCCAGAAAGCGCCGCTGAATTCGAAAAATTTGCGCTGTTCGCCGGGAACGATCGCACAGCCCAGGGTCTGTTCCAGCAGCGTGCTGTGTTTGATCGCGGCCTGTTGCAGCGTGCTGACGACAACCTTGCCGTTGCCGGTCACGTCCGCGCGGTCTTCGATGGCGATGCCGGCGGGGGTGACGGAGATCACGAGGTCGTAGTGTTCGTCGACGGGGTGCGCGTTGTAGGCGACTGCATCGCTGGGGATGTCCAGACGCTTCCAGGAGCCGAAGCGGAAGAGCTTCGGATCCATGCGGCGGTATTCCTCGTGGGAGGCTTCCGGATTGGGAATGAGGGAGCAGGCTTCGAAGGCGGCGGTGCGTTTGGCCTGGAGCAGGGCGTGTTCGCCTTTGCGGGCCTGTTCGAGCAGCGTTTCGTCAAAGCCCGGCAGCAGGGCCGGTTCGGTGGCGGGGGGAAGTGCGAGCGTGGGCATATGGAATCCTTAACCGATGCTGCCTTCGAGTTTGATTTCGAGGAGTTTGACGGCCTCGACGGAGAACTCGAGCGGGAGCTGTTTGAAAACATCTTTGCAGAAGCCGCGCACGACCATGGACGCGGCGTCTTCGGCGGCGATGCCGCGACTCTGGAGGTAGAAAAGCTGTTCTTCGCTGATGGTGGAGGTGGTGGCTTCGTGGGCGATGACGGCGCTGGCGTTTTCGGATTCAATGTAGGGGAAGGTGTTGGCGCTGCACTCGCGGCCGATGAGCAGGGAGTCGCAGGCGGAGTGGTTGCGCGCGCCCTCGGCCTGCGGAAGCACCTGCACGAGTCCGCGGTAGTTGTTGCTGGAGCGCCCGGCGGAAATGCCTTTCGAGATGATGGTGCTGGTCGTGTTTTTGCCGATGTGGGTCATCTTCGTGCCGGTGTCGGCCTGCATGCGGTTGTTGGTGAAGGCCACACTGTAGAACTCTCCGGAGCTGTAATCGCCTTCGAGCACGCAGCTCGGATATTTCCAGGTGATGGCGGCGCCGACCTCGACCTGCGTCCAGGAAATCTTGCTGTGTTTGCCCCGGCAGTGGCCACGTTTGGTCACGAAGTTGTAGATGCCGCCTTTGCCCTCCGCATCGCCGGCGTACCAGTTCTGCACGGTGGAGTATTTCACTTCGGCGTGGTCGAGGGCGACGATTTCGACGACGGCGGCGTGGAGCTGGTTGGTGTCGCGGGAGGGCGCGGTGCAGCCTTCGAGATAGGAGCAGGAAGCCCCATCCTCGCAGACGATGAGGGTGCGCTCGAACTGTCCGGTTTCGGCCGCGTTGATGCGGAAGTAGGTGGAGAGTTCGACCGGACACTTCACGCCCTTGGGAATGAAACAGAACGAGCCGTCGGTGAAGACGGCGGAGTTGAGCGCCGCGAAAAAGTTGTCGCCGGGCGGCACCACGCTGCCGATGTACTTTCGGACGAGGTCGGAATGCTCGCGGATGGCTTCGGAGATGCTGCAGAAAATGATGCCCTGGGCTTCGAGCATTTCCTTGTGGGTGGTGCCGACGGACACGGAGTCGAAGACCACGTCCATGGCCACGCCGGAGAGGGCGTCGCGTTCGCCGAGGGGAATGCCGAGGCGCTCGAAGGTCTTGAGCAGCTCGGGGTCCATGGGTGCGCCCTCGGCGGCCTTTTTGGGCGCGGAGTAATAGTGGATGTTCTGGTAGTCGATCTCGGGATAATCGAGGTAGGCCCAGCGGGGCTCTTTCATCTTGAGCCAGCGGCGGTAGGCCTTCAGACGCCACTCCAGCATCCATTCCGGCTCCTCTTTTTTGGCGGAGATGGCGCGGACGATGTCCTCGTTCAGGCCTTTGGGAAAGGTGTCCTGCTCGATGTCGGTGTAGAAACCGTATTTGTAGTCTTGGATCAGTGTGCTGTCGGTATCGAATTCGGGCATGGCGTTCTCCGGTGCGGGATGCGCTTAGGCGGGGACGGCGGCCTGTTCGCGGACCCAGTCGTAGCCTTTTTCTTCCAGTTCCTTGACCATTTCGGGGCCGCCGGACAGCACGATGCGTCCGTCCATGAGGATGTGCAGGAAGTCGGGCTTGATGTAGGTGAGGATGCGTTCGTAGTGGGTGATGACGAGAAGGCCGAGGTCGGCGCCGCGCATTTTGTTGACGCCCTTGGAGACGATGCGGAGGGCGTCGATGTCGAGGCCGGAGTCGGTTTCGTCCATGATGGCGATGGCGGGTTTGAACATCATCATCTGGAGGATTTCCATGCGCTTTTTCTCACCGCCGGAAAAGCCCTCGTTGAGGCCGCGGTTGGCGAAGGCGGGGTCCATTTCGAGGTAGGCCATGTTGGCGCGCATATCCTTGAGGAAGGGGCCGGAGGGATATTTGGCTTCGGGGTGACGGGCGTCCATGGCCTTTTTGAGGAAGTTGGAGATGCTCACGCCGGGAATGGCGACCGGGTACTGGAAACAGAGAAAAAGGCCGGCCTTGGCGCGGTCTTCGGGGTCCATCTCCAGAATGCTTTCGCCGTTCAGAAGAATGTCGCCTTCGGTGACCTCGTAATCCGGATGGCCCATGATGATGCTGGAGAGCGTGCTCTTGCCGGAGCCGTTGGGACCCATCAGCGCGTGGACTTCGCCTTTGCTGATTTCCAGGTTGACGCCTTTGAGAATGGGCTTGTCGCCGATTTTGGCGTGAAGATTGATGATGTTCAGGTCGGACATGGTGAGGGGAGAGGTTAGAGGTTAGAGATCAAAGCCGAGATCGAGTTTGGCCTCGTCGGTGAGGCGTTCGGGACTCCAGGGGGGCT
>CAZCFM010000228.1:0-3621 GCA_964497855.1 uncultured Verrucomicrobiota bacterium
TAGAAGGCTCAGGGTTGAAACCCACGGCTAATCCTGGGACTGTCGCTACGCGACACAAATACATTTGAAACTGCGATCCTTTTTTTGGAATCGGCCTTTCAAACTGAGGTCTGGATCCCAACGCAGAGTCGCCCGAAGAGGAACCCCGGATAGACCAAGGAAAACCACCGGGCCGAGTGCTCTCGATTCGGTGGGTTTGTGCGGGGACGAGATTCAATGACTTCAATGTCCATCATAATATTCTGTCCCACATCATCCTGTCCCCAATCATTCCGCCGCGATTGGGCCCACAAACACGCGGGCTTGTCCGGGGAGGAGGCGGATGGGGTTGACGGGCTTGGAGGCTTGTTCTTGCGCGGCGATTTCGCGCGGGTTGTCCAGGAAGGGCTTCAGGGTGAGTTCCCGTTCTTCGTTGGAAACATTCAGGACCACAACGACGCTGTCCGGAACGCCCGGACGTCGGTAGGCGATCAGGCCCGTGTCGTTGTCGAGATGCAGCAGCTCGATGCGGTCGTGGTGCAGGGCCGGGTGCGTGGTCCGAAGCTGGATCAGCTCGCGGAACTGCTCCACGAGTTTCGCGCGCGCGGGTTCCTTTGCCAGATCCCAGTTCAGGGGGTTGAGGCCCACGACTTTTTTCGTTTCCTCGCCCCATTCCTGTCCGGCGTAGAGCATGGGGATGCCGGGCACGGTCAGGGTCACGATGGCCCCGGCCAAATGACGTCGGAACGCTTCGGTTTCATCGTAGCCGGCCTCGCGCAGTTCGCGCACGAAACGTTCTTCATCGTGGCTTTCGATATATGCCATGCGCTCGCGCCCGTTGTGATACGCGTGATTGCGGGGATCGAGGATCTCACGCATTTTTTCGGGCTCGCCGATGAAGGTTCCCTCCGTGAGCACCTTTCTCATGCGCCAGCGGAAATGACCGTCCCACTCGCTGTCGAGCGCGGTGCCCTTGACCATGTTGGGTTCGCTGGGCAGGTTCTCGGCGATCTGGATCACGCCGGGGTCGGCCTCCTCGACGACGTGGCTCATCCAGCTCACGCCCCAGTCGCTGCGTCCGGACCACTTGATCCATTGGGTCGCGTCGTAGCGGTAGCCGTCGACGCCCCAGTGCTGCACCCAGTGGCGAAGCGTGTCGCGCGTGTAGCGCTTGAAGTCCTCGGACTGCTGGTCGAGTTTCGGAAAGCCCCAGTTGAAGCCGGCGAATTCGGTGAAGTAGGGATTGATCTCCGCCGGACCGTGCATGCGGTGCAGCGGGGCGTTGGCTTCAAGGTGGTTGAGCACGATGTCGAAAACAAAGGCGAGGCCCTTTGCGCGGCTGGCGGCGATGAGGTCTGCGAGTTCCTGCGGCGTGCCGTAGGCGCGTTCGGGGGCCATGTGGAACACGGGATTGTAGCCCCAGCTTTTGCTGCCGGGAAAGGTGGTGACGGGCAGGGGTTCGATGGCGTTCACGCCGAGGCCGGCGATGTAATCCAGTCGCTCCTGGAGGCCGCGGTAGGAGCCGGGCGGCGCGATGTCGGGAATGCTCAGTTCGTAAATGACCCAGGTCTCGGGCAGCGGACGGCGCCAGGGGCCGAAGGCGGGCGGCAGGGAGCCCGCCAGGCTCCAGGCGTGTTCGGGCAGATGCGAGAACGAGCCGTCCGGCGTGCGCCAGTCCACATCCACGCTCCAGGGATCGGCAAAGGTCGATTCGCCGTCGATGCGGTAGCGGTAGGCGAGGGGACCTTCCTGCGCCGGGAGGTCCAGATGCCAGCGTCCGTCGCCGGTGGGGGTCATGAGCTGGCGCGTTTTGGTGTCGCGGATCTCGACTTCGACGAACTTCGCGTTGGGGGCGTGCAGATGCAGCCTCCAGCCGCCGCTTTCGCTGCGGGTCGCGCCAAAAGGTGTCTCCGCAGGCAGCGGGCGGGGTGTCAGCGCGGGAAGTTTCCACACGCGGAAGCTGTGCGTGGAGAGGCGTCCCTTGCGGAGGGCGCGGAGGCTGAAGTCCTGCGGGCCGACATCCCATTTGCTTTTGTCGAAAATCTGATCGAGTTCCTTGTTGCGGGCGAGACCGGCCTCGCGGCGGTTGTGGGTGAGCCGGATTTCCTCGGCGGGGGGCTCGGTCTGCGCGTGCAGCACCATGCGATCCGGATGGGAGGGCAGTTCAACGATCCGCGCGATGATTTTTGCCGCGTCGGGGTGCGTGTGAAATTCCAGGTTGTAGTTCGCGCCGTCGCGGCTTTCCCAGCGATCTCCCCAGCGCACGACGGCGTGGAGCGAGGTGACGATCTGCGAGGGATGGTTGAAGGGACCGAGCTTGAGCACGGACACACCATCCACCGGATCGGGAAGCGGCGAGTCCACGGCCACGCCTGTTTTGCCGGCGATCGAACCCTCCGGCCAGTAGCTGCGCGCGGGAAGTTCCCAGCCGCCAGAGGGTCCGTTCAGGCCCCAGTGCAGGATGCCGCCGGACTCGCGCGTGCGCACCCGGACTTCGATCACATCTTCCGGCGTTGGAGTCGCCGGGGAAAACTGGATCACATCCCGCGCGGGCGGAATCGCCGACAGACGCTCGGCGACGGCTTCGGGTTTGGCATCCCCGACCTCGACAAGCCGGTAGACCAGCGTGTTGCGCAGCGTTTCGCCGGGGGCGAGGTCGAGTTCGACGCTTTGTGTTTCAATTTCGGTGTAGCCAAGGGCCTTGTTGCTGTAGAGCACGATGGAGCAACCGCCGTCGGGAGGAACGCCGCCGCTGTCCCCGCCTTCGGCCCATTGCAGCAAGGCGAGGTTTCCGCGTCGCGCGGCGATCCAGCGGCCGTCGCTGCCGAGTTTGTTTTCCGTGGCGTGTTCGGTGTGGAAGAGGAGGGCCGATGGAGTGGACTGGAGGGCTTGATCCTTCGGAGTCTCGAAGGCAATCACGCGGTGGCCGTTGTCGAAGGCCGAATCGGGTTCGCGGCCCAGCACCGCCAGGTCGGCAGCGCGGACCTGACTGATGTGCCAGAGCACGACGGGGATTGTGGAGGCGTACACGCGTCGAATGGATTGTTCGATGCGCAGCTCGGCGCTGTTCCCCGGCGCGAGGATAAAACGCCGTTCCAGCTGAACAAAAACCGGATCCCCGACATCGCGGCGCAGGACGATCACCGAACTGCCGTCGGCTTCTTTCCAGGCCTCCCCGCGCCAGGGAAGATCCAGCATGCGCGGCGGCGGCCACTTTTTGCCACCCACCGCCGCCCAGCGGCCCTGATTCACCGGCCATAACCAGTCGCCCCCGTAATTCAGCCAATCGCCCTCTTCCGTGGGCGGGAGTTTGCCGCGCAATCCATTCTCCACGAAATACAGATTCTCTCCGCCGAGGGGCGAGAGATGCAGCAGGCGTCCTATGGCTGGTACCACCACGATTTCGATGGCGTCGTTGGCGATGCGGACACTTTCCTCCCATCCGCCGAAGGGCAGGGGGGCAATCGGTTCACGGGCGAAAGCGAACGATACAACGGAAAGAAACGAAAGGAGACAAAGGGAGATACGCATGGGCAGAGGAGAGGGGTGCGGAAGCTGAAGTACAGGTGGAGGCTTTTTCGCCTCCTGAACGACACATTACCTTCGCACCACAGTCCCCACCCGTCAACCTTTGAAATAAAA
>CAZCFM010000229.1:0-3604 GCA_964497855.1 uncultured Verrucomicrobiota bacterium
AGCCGGGGTCCGGCTCCACGACGCAAATTACGACGGGCGGGGTCCGCCGTCCCACAGGTCCGCCGTCCCACGCTTTTGCACTCCCGCAGCACGGCCCCCCCCCTCAGAACACCGCGCCCTCCAGCACCACCTGCACCGGTAGGTTTCCTTCGAGGCGGTACGCTGCCTCCCGCAGATTTTCCATGATTTTGCTGATGGATTTGATGGCCAGTCCCTCCGCCTGCGCCTGCAAGGCCGTGGCCTCCGCCGGATAACACAACTGCTCCCGTCCTGCACCGCACTTGAGGGCCAGCACATCGCGGTACCAGGCCTCCACCGCCGCCATGATCGCCCGTTGCATTTGACGCCGCGCCGTGGTCTCGCGCGCGTCCTCCACTTTCTCGTCGAGATTTTCGTCCGTTTCCTCCACCGCAGCCGGACTCTCGGCATCCAGGGCGGCCAGATAGTCCTGCGCCGCCGTGTTCAAAAAGTCGCGGAACAGCGCCGCGCGCAGCAAACGCTGCCGAAGATTGCGGGGCGGCCCCTGTCGCAACAGCTCCAACAGCGCGGGCAGCCACGCGGCCTCCTCCAGCCGGGATTTGGGCGCGCTGAGAAACTGACAGCGGGAGCGCAGCGTGGCCAGCAATTGTTCCGGCGAGGGCGTGACCAACAGCAGCAAGGTTTTCGGCGGCGGCTCCTCCAAACTCTTCAGCAACTTGTTTCCCGAGGCCGCGTTCATGCGTTCCGCGCCCAGGAACACCACCGCCTTCCATCCGCCTTCGAAACTCTTTTCATGGATCAGCTTCAGGGCCTGATCCACCTCCTCCACCTTGATCTGCCGCAGCTTGCCCTTCGGCTCCACCCACAACACGTCCGGATGAATGCGGCCCTCCAGACGATGCCGCAGCGCCGCCGCTTTCGCCGGATACCCATGACCCATCACGCGCAGCACGAACTCCAGCGCAAAGCGTTTTCCCTCGCCCAGCGGATCGCCGTCGATCACATACCCGTGCGCCAGCCGCTCCTCGGCAATCAGACGCTCCAATTCCTGCATCACATTCATCGCCAGGCCTCCAGTCTCCGCCACAGTTCCTCCGCGATCTGCTCCGCCGGACGATCGGCATCCACCCACTGGAAGCGCTCGGAAAAATGCGCAGCCAGACAGCGGTATCCTTCCGCGACCCGCTCGTGAAACGCCCGTTCCTCCGATTCAAAACGATCGGGACGTCCCCCGCGCCCTGCAATGCGTTCAAGCGCCGTGTGCACCGGAAGATCAAACCAGAACGTCACATCCGGCCAGCAGTCCGCCACCGCGATTTCATTCACCCGCAACACGGTTTCCATCCCGATGCCGCGTCCGAAGCCCTGATAGGCGAGCGAGGAGTCCACGAAGCGGTCGCAAATCACCCAGTCGCCCCGCTCCAGCGCGGGACGGATCACGTTGTCCACCAGTTGCGCACGACTGGCTGCAAACAGCATCACCTCCGCGCGCGGACGGATGTCCTCGCCCGAGGCATGGTGCTGCAACAAATCGCGGATCATCTCGCCGGTCGGCGTCCCGCCGGGCTCGCGGGCCAGCACGACACGATGGCCCGCCGCCTCCAGCCGTTCGCGCAGGAAGGAGGTCTGCGTGCTTTTGCCACAGCCCTCGTTGCCTTCCAGGGAGATGAAACGACCGCGCGGCATCAGCCTTCGACCAGGTTCTCGGCGATGTAGCGGAAACTCTGCGCCACGCTGTCAAACGGATCGCCCGGGCAGGAATCCTGCTCGACCGCGAACCACTGCGTGCCGCCTTTTTCCGCCGCCGCGATGATGCGTTTCCAGGACAGATTGCCCGCGCCGATTTCACAGAAATGCGGCTTGTTCTCCGTGTTCACGAAGCAGTCCTTCATGTGCATGATCGGCTGACGGCCCGCGACGCGTTCGATCCATTCCACGACGTCCCCGCCGCCCACCTGCACCCAGAAGGTGTCCAGCTCCGCGCCCAGCACATCCGCCGGGGCCTTGCTGTAAATGCGTTCCAGGATGGTGCTGCCACCCACCTTGCGGAATTCCTGGTTGTGGTTGTGGTAACAAAGCGTCAGACCCGCATCGCGGAATACCTTTCCCGCGCGGATCAGGTCCGCAATCAGGGCATCCACCGACTCCACCGAGGCGAAATCGACGCCCGCCGGGTAGGGATACGCCGTGATCGAGCAGCCCAGGGCCTTCAGTTTGGCCACCACTTCCTCCGGTTTCTGACGAATCCAGTCGCCGTTTTCATGCGTGGCGCAGAGCACCAGACCTTCGCCCGTGCACATCGACGCGAATTCCGCCGGATCCACCGGTCCCACACCGCTCATCTGCACCGCTTTATAGCCGATTTCACGCACCCGTTTCAGGGTCTTGGCCATGTCGGCCGGGGTTTTCAAAAAATCACGAAGGGTGTACAGTTGGACAGCAACTTGCTCGATTTTCATGGGGGTCTCCACGGTTGGGGGCTGAAAGAAGCGCTTTCCCTACACTTCCGCATTGCCCATGTGAAGTTTATTATCGCGCCACCCCCCGCTATTCAGGTAAGGAAACGCCGATGCAATCAGACGGATACGAACTTATCGACAGCGGCGACGGCCGCAAACTGGAACGTTTCGGCGACCTGATCCTCGAACGCCCCGCCGCCCAGGCCGCCTGGCGTCCCCAGCTCTCCGAAGAGGCCTGGCGCAACGCCCACGCCCGCTTTGACCGCGAGGAAGGCAACCGCTGGCACGGACGCCAGCTCCTCCCCCGCGAATGGGAAGCCCAGATCGAAGGCCTCCGCTTCCGCCTCTCCTCCACCGATTTCGGACATCTCGGAGTCTTCCCCGAACAGCGTCCGATGTGGCGCTGGCTCCGCGACACCTGCCGCGCCCGCCCCGGCCTCCGCGTTCTCAACCTCTTCGCCTACTCCGGCGGATCCACCCTCGCCCCCGCGCAGGGCGGTGCCGAGGTCTGCCACGTCGACGCCTCCAAAGGCATGACCGAATGGGCGCGCGACAACGCCCGCCGCAACCGACTCGACACCGCCCCCATCCGCTGGATTGTCGACGATGTGTCCGTCTTCATGGCGCGGGAAATCCGGCGGGGCAAACAATACGACGGCATCATCCTCGACCCGCCCTCCTTCGGACGCGGGGCCAAGGGAGAGATGTTCAAGATCGAAGAACAGATCAACCCCCTGCTCGACCAGGTCCGCGCCCTGCTCAGTGAAAAGCCCGCGTTCCTGCTGCTCAGCGGCCACACCCCCGGTTTCACCGCCCGCGTTCTCCACAATTTGATCGAACAGACCATGCAAGGCATGCCGGGAAACATCGACAGCGGCGAAATGCAGCTCGATGGCACCCCCGGCGTCCGTCCCCTTCCCAGCGGCGCCTACGCCCGCTGGCAGGCCGCCCCGGCCACCCCGACGTCCCCATTGTCAAAGTGAAGGACGATACGGCGGCGGGGGTGCCGCAGCTCCATTGTCAGATCAAACGTCACAATGGACCCGTGGCGCCCTCGCCACCCCGACGTCCCCATTGTGAAAGTGAAGACGATAAGGCGGCGGGGGCGCCGCAGCTCCATTGTCAGAGCACAAACATTACAATGGACCCGTGGCGCCCCCGCCACC
>CAZCFM010000230.1:0-3592 GCA_964497855.1 uncultured Verrucomicrobiota bacterium
AAGCGCGACTACCCTGAGCGCAAGGAGTATCACGACTACCTCGAGCGTTTCGACGCGCAGATTCGCGAGGTGTTGTCCCGGGAGTAAAACGCATGTCGGAGGCTCGGGGTCAGGAAGGCTGTGTGCTCTTGACCCTCAGACCTCAATTTCATGGGTTTATTTCCGATGCGAGGTCGCTAGTTCAACCGCATATTGATCGCCTGAATTCGATGCCCTCTGACGGGGCACCCAGGGCGATCACGGTCCTCCGCCTGAAAGACCGGGGCGGGACGCCCCGCGTCCAGCGAGAAGTCAGCAAGCATTTGAACTGGCGATGCGTGCGGGGAGGCCGAGGGATTCGAGGGCGCGGAGGGTGGACGTGCCGACGGCCAGCCATTCGCGGGGGGCGTGGCGTTCGTCGGGAAAGGCCTCGAAATAGGCGTGGACGGTGCTGCCGGCGCTGAAGAGGACGCGGTGGAAGGGCTGTTTGGGCAGATGGCTGCGGGCGACGCGGCGGTTGTCGTGCAGGAGAACGGCGTCGAGGCGGATGCCTTTTTCGGCGAGGGCGGCCTGGCGTTCGTCGACGGGCGATTGGTCGGAGGTGGGGTAGCCGTAACGTCCGGGGCTGAGTCCGGACAGTTCCGCGAGGGCGGCGGCGCCGCCAAAACCTTCGGGCGCGGCATCGGCGCGGAGGCCGTAGTCGCGGAGGACGGCGGCGCTGCGGGGGCCGACGGCGAGCAGGATTTTGCCGTGCAGCGCGCGGACATCGGCGAAATGAAGCAGGGTGTCCATGAAGATGCGGATGGCCTGTCCGGAGGGGAAAATGACGCCGTCCCAGTGCGGCAGACGGGCGCGGAGGGCGGTGACGCGTTCGTCGAGCGGACGCGGACGCAGTTCGATCATGGGGAAGTGCAGCAGGGGGCCATGTCTTAAAAATGTGTCCGGGTCTGTCCCCGTGAAGAGGGTGTAGGAGACGGGGTGCGGCGTCGGGCCGACGAGGAGGACGGCGGGGGATTCGAGGGCTTGGGTGTGGATGTTCCGAAGGTCGGAAACGATCAGCTCCTCGTTTTCCGAACCCAGGAATTGTCCGGAAGTGACGGGGGTGTCTTCGGGCCAGCCGGCGGCGAGCAGGCGTTCGCGGATGCGGGCGATGTCGGCGACGCCCATGTAGAGGGCGAGGTGTCCGTGGGCGGGGTCGAGTTTGTCGAGGGCGTGGTCGGCGAGTCCGCGGTGTCCGCTGAGGAAGGTGATGGCGCGGCCTTCGTCGCGGTGGGTGAGGCTGCAGCGGGCGCGGGCAGCGGCGAGCTGGGCGGCGGAGACGGCGGGGACGACTTCGCTGCGGAGGTTCCAGGCGGCGCAGAAGTCGAGGGTTTCGCCGAGGCGTCCGAGAATGCCGGGGTCGCCGCCGTGGAGGCGGACGACGAGCCGGCCGGCTTCGGCGGCGTGCAGGATGCGTCGGTGGATGTGGGCCTGGGTGGTGGAGTGGGAATGGCCTTTTTTGCCGATGTATTCGGCGCGGTCGCCGAGGGAGGCGAGCACGGAATCGGGAACGAGGCGGTCGTGCAGGACGATGTCGGCGGCGTCGAGAAGGGCGCGGGCGTGGGCGCCGAGCAGGCGGGCGTCGGCGGGGCAGCCGACGAGGGCGACGAGGCCGGCGGTCTGGCGGACGTCGAAAGGACGGAGGGCGTCGATAAGGTCGTGTCGGTCGGCGCGGACGGTGATGGCGAGGCGGCCCTGCTGGGGCATGGTTTCGTAGTCGAGCCATTCGGAGATGCGCGCGGCGAGTCCGAGGCGTTGCAGGGCGCAGCCGGCGAAGATCACGGCGTCGTAGTCGCCGGCGTCGAGTTGTTCGAGGCGTCGGCCGATGGTTCCGCGAATGGGTTTGCAGACGATGTGCGGATACAGCTTCCGGATTTCGGCCTCGCGGGTGGGCGAGCTGGTGCCGACGTTTCCGCCGTTGCGCAGGTCGACGCCCGCGCGGAGGACGAGGGCGTCGCGGGTTTCGCGCGCCGGGAACAGGGCGGCGACGACGAGGCCGTCGGGCAGGGGCGAAGGCAGGTCTTTGGCGCTGTGAACGACGAGGTCGGCGCGTCCGTCGAGCTGGGCCTGGTCGAGTTCGCGGGTGAAGAAGTCCGAAGGCAGCGCGGGATCGGTGAGTGCGGTTTTCTGGTCGCGGTCGCCGAGGGATTCGACAAAAGCCGCAACGAAACCGCGTCCGGGAAAAGCGCGGCGGAGCAGGGGCAGGGCTTCTTCCAGTTGCATGCGCGACAAGGGGCTGCCGCGGGCGAGAATGCGCAGATCAGATGACATAATCCCGGTGTTCGGGCACGGGGGCGGGTTTTTCGGGGGAGCGCAACATGCCGGCGGCGACGGTGTCGTTCGTGGCTTCGTCGATGATGATGAAGCCGCCGCAGGTGCGGTTTTTCTTGTAGGCGTCGTAGACGAGGGGGTTCATGGTTTTGAACTTCACGCGTCCGATGTCGTTGAGGCCGAGGGCGGGGGCTTCGTGGTTTTCTTCGAGGGTGGCGATGTCGATGTTGTGGACGATTTCGCGGAAGACGACTTTGGTGAGGCGGGGGCCGTGTTTGAGGATGTATTTGCGGCCGAGGGCGAGGGGTTGTTCGTGCATCCAGCAGATGTTGGCGTCGTGGTCCTGGGTGGTGTAGGGCAGCGTGTCGGTGGAGACGAGGGTGTCGCCGCGGGAAATGTCGATGTCGTCGGCCAACTGAATGGTGACGGACTGGGGGGCGTGGGCTTCGTTGAGTTCCGCGTGGTGCAGATGAATGGAGGTGACGGTGGAGCGTTTGCCGGAGGGGAGGACGGCGATTTCCTGGCCTTTGGCGACGATGCCGCCGGTGATCTGGCCGGCGAAACCGCGGAAGTCGTGGTATTCGTCGGTGTAGGGGCGCACGACGTACTGGACGGGCATGCGGAAGTCCTTGAGGTTCCAGTCGCTGGCGATGTAGACGTCTTCGAGGTGGCCGAGGAGGGTGGGGCCGTGGTACCAGGGCATGTGTTGGGAGGGCTCGACCACGTTGTCGCCTTTGAGGGCGGAGATGGGGCAGAAGGTGATGTCGCGGATGTCGAGGCGGGGCACGAAGGCGTAGAACTGCTCGCGGATTTCGCGGAAGCGGTCCTCGCTGTAGCCGACGAGGTCCATCTTGTTGATGCAGACGACCATGTGGGGGATGCCGAGCAGGGAGGAGATGTAGGCGTGGCGTTTGGATTGTTCGACGACGCCGTTGCGGGCGTCGATGAGCACGAGCGCGAGGTTGGCGGTGGAGGCGCCGGTGACCATGTTGCGGGTGTACTGGACGTGGCCGGGGGTGTCGGCGATGATGAACTTGCGGCGCGGGGTGGCGAAGTAGCGGTAGGCGACGTCGATGGTGATGCCCTGCTCGCGTTCGGCGCGGAGGCCGTCGGTGAGGTTGGCGAGGTTCACTTCGCTGCCGCCGGCGAGGTCGGCGGAGCGTTCGAGCGCCTCCCACTGGTCCTCGAAAATGGATTTGGAGTCGTGAAGCAGGCGGCCAATGAGCGTGCTCTTGCCGTCGTCCACGCTGCCGGCGGTGGTGAAGCGGAGAAGTTCAATGCTGTCGATGGGAGGGTTCATGGG
>CAZCFM010000231.1:0-3539 GCA_964497855.1 uncultured Verrucomicrobiota bacterium
ATATTGTAACAGTTGCAATATTAAATATATAAGGGGCTTAGGTGTGAAGTCAATATTACATCAGTTACATTATTACTGCCGAAACGCCCTCACTTTGATCTTCATTTGTCTCAAAAAGGGAAGCATAGAGGGGATAGCATGACCCCATCTCCCCCAATCCTCGCGACGAAGCTCCCCGGGTTTCTGTCCTTCATCGGCATCCTCCTCACGGCGGCCCTGACCTTCGTCCCCCACTCCGCAACCACCGTCTGGGACATCCGCTGGCTACCCCTCCATCTCGCCTCCATGGTTTTGGTGCTTCTGGGAGCGGCCTTGCAACCGGGCGCGCAGCGCTCAACCCTCTCCCCGATGGTCAACATCGCCCTCGTCCTGCTCGCTCTGGGCTGGATCGGCGGTGCCTTGAACGGACCCTTTCCCCACCGAGCGCTGCTCTATGCCTTTCCCGGTATCTGCGCTTGTTGCATCGGTGTTTTTTGGCTTTCAGGAAAAGGACATTTTGAGCTTTCAACGTCGCAGCTTCTGCACCGGACCCTGCTGTCCTTCACGCTCCTCTGGTGCGCTGTTTCGCTCTATCGTTTTCTAACAACGGACATCCTCCCCTATCTGCAACACCTCCGCCGCCTCGACGAAGCCGCCGGAGGCGGACTCTACGCCCTAATTCTTCGCGAGGACCTTCTCACACTCCCCAATCTTCGGAATTCCCACCCCACCGGACATCCCAACTACAACTCCGGTTTTTTACTGCTGTTGTTGCCTCTATCCTTCCACGCGTTTGCCCGCGCCCGGGATCGCCCCACCCGCATTTTGGGTGGGGTTGCCCTGCTCGCCGGGGTCTTGGTCCTCTTTACCTTGCAAAGCCGTAACACCTTCGTGGGGCTTGTGGCCGGAACGTTTTTCCTCTTTCTCTGGGCCCGTCGTGGAACACTGTCGTTCCCCCGCGCTCTTTTTCCCGTCCTGGCAGGGATCGTATTGCTCGCGTTTGCCCTCTCCCCGAGGCTTCAACAGACCCTCACGGAATCGTTCTCTGGGCGACTCGGCATGTGGAAAGCGGCGGTTCTGACCGGCCTGCACTATTTCCCGTTCGGCTGCGGAGAAGGCCTCACTCCGGAAATGCTAAACCTCTTTTCCTCCCAATTGCCCGACCGCTGGCCCGCCTCCATGCAGTTTCATCAAACCTGGCTTCACTTCTGGGCCGTGGGCGGCGTCCTTTCCGCCATTGGTATCCTTTTACTGAGTGTCTGGGTGCTCTGGGCTCTTTTTCAGTTTGGACGCATCTCCCCGGACAATCGCCGACAGGCCCTGCCCAGTGTTTTCGCCCTCGCCGCCACCTCCTGCGTGATGCTGGCCGACTACCAATGGGACATCTTTCCCATCACCCTTCTTCTCCTCTACCACCTGAGCCAGCTTGCACAGATCTTCCCCCGGAAAAGCACCGCCGCCCGCCATCGCTGGTCCCTTCTTCTCCCGGCTCTCCCCTGTATCGCCCTGCTCGTGGCCGCCTTCTCGCTGCCCGGCGCCCTTCGCTCGCGGAACCAAATCGACCTGGCCGGACTCGCCGCTGAAAACCACGACCTTCCCTCCGCCGTCGTCCATTTTGAGAAAGCCTTTCAATTCTTTCCCGAGACCTATTCCCTCAACATGGCCGGGCAACTCCTCGCCCGCGATCCCCAAACCCATCGCGAAGCCCTTCGCAGCTTCGAACGCTCCCTCGCCCTCTGGGATGCCCAGCCTGTCGCACACGATTTCCTCGCGGAACTCTGGTTCCGAGACTCGGAACAGGCGACTCCCGACTCTTCCGACGCCCGGAACTCCCTCGAGAAAGCACTGCACCACGCCCGTCGACTCGCGGAGATCTCGCCGGAACTGGGCGGGGCACACCAGCGGGTCGCCCGCTTCGCGCAACGCCTGGCCCGCCCGGAGATTGAGATCTTCGACGCGTTGACCGACGATGTGCTACGCCGGCCGGATCTCCTGTTTCCGGCCATCTGGAGCGCACAACCTGAAATCGCCCCACTGCGGGATCGTTTTCTGGAACACTTCATGGGGCTGCCCGCCGATCCGCAACAACGCAAAGATGACGCGCTCGGTGCCCGACAGGCCTGGTTTGTCGAACTGGGCCTGGTCCCGAACGACAGTGTAAACCCAGACCCCGAATACCGACGGAGGGTGTCGGCCTCCCGCCAGCAGCGCACGAGTTTCCGCCTCCTGGAAACTCTCTGCCAGAGCCCCGAAAACCAGCGGGCCGAGGCCACCCGCCGCTTGCTCATCTACCTCTTCCGACAGCCCATTTCCCTGGAGGCCGCGCAGGGCTTCCACCACAGCCTGCACGACTCGCCGCTTCCCTGTGACCAAGCCCACCTCCTTGCCGGCCAAGCCCGCTTCGAAGCCTCCGCCTTCAGCGGCATCGGCATCCTCGCCCGCCACCCCCGCAGTCTCCCCATCCCCAGAATGACCCCCCAGATCAACGTCCTCGGGGAACGTTTCCTACGCCCGTGATGAATTAAAAAGGCTTGAGCATCTTGGCTTGAATTTTGTTTTATTGTCGTATATCGTATTTTCACAAATGAATATACAACATTACTGCGACAGAAAAACCCTACAGCACGACATTCGACGGCGTCTGGATGAATCTCCTGTCGTTGCGTTATTGGGAGCCCGACAGGTGGGAAAAACCACACTGGCACGGTTGATACAAGAGTCTTGGGATGGCGATTCCATCCTCTTAGATCTGGAAAAACCCAGCGTGATGGCGGCGTTAGAGACCACACCGGAAAGTTTTCTGGCCGAACAACGTGGGCTGGTCATTCTGGATGAAGTGCAACGGCTACCGGAGCTTTTTTCCATCCTGCGCCCTCTGTGTGACGACCCCAAACGACAGGCGAAATACTTGTTGCTGGGGAGTGCGTCCCTCGACCTCGTGCGGGGTGTTTCAGAAACCTTGGCCGGCCGAATCCAGTTTGTCCAGATTCCCGGATTTTCTCTCGAGGATGTCGGGGCAGAACAGCAGGACCCCCTTTGGCTACAGGGAGGATTTCCCCGGGCTTTTCTCTCGGAATCCAGCCAAGCGTGGGAACGGTGGATGGAAAATTTCAGCCGCACGTTTCTGGAACGGGACATTCCAGGCCTCGGTTCCAAGGTGGCCCCTGCGGCCCTGGGGCGCTTTTGGCGCATGATCGCCCATTATCATGGACAGACCTGGAACGCCTCCGAACTCGCCCGGTCCATGGATGTAAGCGTGACAGCGGTCAATCATTACCGCGACCTCCTTGAAGGCACCTTCATGCTCCGCGTTTTGCCGCCGTGGTTTGAAAATCTTGGGAAACGACTGATCAAGTCCCCCAAGGTCTATGTGCGGGACAGTGGCGTCCTGCATTCCCTGCTGGGCATCACCGACATGTCGGATCTCCGGACGAATCCCCGTTATGGTGCCAGCTGGGAAGGCTTCGCCCTGGAGCAAACGCTAAGCGCATTTGGCACACGCGAAGCCTATTTCTACGCCACCCAGCGGGGGGCGGAACTCGATTTGCTCCTCCTCCGCA
>CAZCFM010000232.1:0-3510 GCA_964497855.1 uncultured Verrucomicrobiota bacterium
CGGGGTCCGCCGCGAAACAAATCTTCTCGGCGGGGTCCGCCGAGCTACGGGCTGGGTGGGGTTACAGTCCGATGAGGAGGGCGATGGCGTCTTCGGCCTGGCGGAGGGAGGCGCGGACGATGTCGGCGCGCTCGGCGGCGTCGAGATCGAGGGCGATGCGGTAGTAGCCTGCGGCCTCGACGGGGCGGTTGAGTTTGAGGGCGGCGTCGCCGAGGTGTTCGAGGATGACGGACTCCTCCGGTTCCACTTCGGCGGCTTTGCGGAGTTCGCGGTAGGCGTCGTCGAATTTGCCCATTTGGAAATAAATCCACCCGAGGGTGTCCAGATACGAACCGTTTTCGGGGTCGATTTGCAGGGCGCTCCGGGACATGGCGAGGGCTTTTTCGAGATGCAGGCCCCGCTCGGCCCACATGTAGGCCAGATAGTTGAGGCTCTGGGCGTGTTCAGGGTCCATGGCGAGCACCCGATCAAAGGCGGCATACGATTCGTCGATGCGGCCGCTGCGTTCGAGGGCGGCTCCGAGGTCGAAATAGTAGTCGGGATTGAGCCAGGTCTCTGGAGCCTCTTTGTCGCTGGCGATGGCGGCGAGGCGTTCCAATGCGGCGAGGGTCTCCGGGTATTCGCGGCGGAAATTGTGGGTTTTGGCGATGAGGAGTTCGACTTCGGGGGTTTCCGGCAGTCGGTCGGAGAGATCGAGCAGCACTTCAAGCAGGAAAAGCTGACGCTGTTCTTTGAGGGCCTTGTCGGTTCCGGCGGCGAGGGCGTGGCCGAGTTGCTGGCGCCAGGGAACTTCCAGGAGGGAAGGATCGGTGGTGCCCAGAAGGTAGAGGGCGTCGACGGCGGCGCGGGCGTTTCCGAGCAGGAGCTGGGCGGCGGCGAGACCGGAGTGGGCCTGGGCGGGATTTTCGAGGGTCACGCCCTGGCGGAGCAGCAGTTCGAGGCGCTGGAAGAGGCGGGCGGCTTCGGCGGGGTTTTCGACGGCGAGATTGAGGTGTCCGGCCAAGAGAAGCAGTTCGGGGTCGTCGGGACGTTCCGCCAGGACGGTGCCGATGCTGCGGGCGGCGCGGCGGGCCTGACCGAGCTGGTAAAACAGGACGGCCACTTTGCGCTGGGAAGGCAGGTCTTTGGGATCGGCCTCCACCGCGCGTTGGTAGAAGGGAAGGGCGAGGTCGGGGCGGCGGGACAATTCCTGCAGCATCCCGCTGAGGTAGAGGGCGAGAACTTCGTTTGGCGAGTCGCTGAGAATGCCCTGCAAGAGTTCCAGGGCTTGCGCCGGACCGCCCAGACTGCGGGCCAGCTGCACAAAAATCTGTGGGCGCAAGGTCGAGTCGTGAGCCTGCGAGGCGTCGAGATCGCGCAGCAGCGGATAGAGGGCGTTGAGGTTGCGGGCTTCGGCTTCGAGAGCGACGGCGAGAAAGGTGAAGGCGCTTTCGCCGGGAAAGCGGAGGCGTAGATTTTCCAGGCTGTCGCGGGCCTCCTTGCGAAGGGCTTCCCGCGTGGCGGGGTCGCTCGCTTTCTGCATGCGGCGAATGCGGAGTTCGGCGACAATGCGACCGCTGCTCACGGGGTTTTCGGCGCGGACGAGGGCTTCTGAGGCGAGATCCAGGGCTGCGTCGTCGCGTCCGGCGCGGAGATGAAGACGGGCGGCCTCCAGCCAGGGGCCTTCGTGGCGGGGCTGGACGGCGGTGGCCCGAAGGATCAGCGGCAGGGCTGCCACTTCGTCCTTTTGCATCATGTGCAAACGGGCCAGCCAGATCAGGGCCTGGAAATTTTTCGGATCGCGTTCCAGCAGGGTTTCCAGCAGGGCGACGGCGGAAGCGGGTTGGCCGGCCTGAAGCAGGCGCTGGGAGGCCAGCATTGCGAGGGTGATGTTGTCGGGGTCGCGGCGGACGGCCTCCTGATAGGCGGCGAGGGCGGCGGGGAGATTTTTCTCCAGTTCCAGCGAAAGACCGCGGCTGAAATACGCCAGGGCTTCGGAGAAGTCGCTGGGGGCGACGGGTTCCACCGCGGTGGGTTGTAACGGCAACAAACCTCCAAACTCTCCCGGAGGGTTCCGGGAGGGTGAGGAGGCGCAACCTGCGAGCAGGCCCGCGAGGGCAAGCCCGACAAGGAAGAACCCGCCGAACATGCAACGTTTTTGAATGTATCGTGGCATTTCGGGGGGTTCCTTTCCTGTTCAGGTGACAGACTTATTTTTTGTGACGGTCGAGGCGTCTGCGCTTGCGGCGTTTGTGTTTCGCCATTTTCTTGCGACGCTGTTTTTTGATTGAGCCCATATCAGGTCCTTGTGTTCAAAGTTAAACGAAGTTTCCCGTTTCCGGTTCAGGGAATGATCTTGTTCAACGACAGTTCGATAATGCCCTCGGCTCCGGCGGCCTTGAGCTGCGGAATGATTTCCCGCACAACATGTTCCTCCACGACCGTTTCCACCGAGTGCCAGGCGGAATCCGCCAGACTGTTTACGGTGGGGGCGTGAAGGGATGGCAGGATGCGGACCACCTCGGCGAGATGGGCATCCTGCACGTTCAATTTCAACAAAACTTTGCTTTCCGCAGCCAGCGCCCCGTTGAGGAGCATGGCAATCTGCTGGATTTTGGCGCGTTTCCAGTCGTCGGCCCAGGCCTTGTGATTGGCAATCAGCTGCGTGTTGGATTCCAGAATGGTGTCGAGAATCCGGAGATTGTTGGCGCGGAGGGAACTGCCGGTTTCGGTCAGTTCCACAATGGCATCAACCAGTTCGGGGGCCTTGACTTCGGTGGCGCCCCAGGAAAATTCGACGTCGGCAGTCACGCCGTGGTCGGCCAGATACTTGCGGGCAATGCCCACGGCCTCGGTGGCAATGCGTTTGCCTTCCAGATCCTTGGGAGAGCGAATGGGGGAGTTTTCCGGCACGGCAACCACCCAGCGCACTGGATTGCGGCCCTGTTTGGCGTACATCAGTTCGCAGACGCGGTGAATATCAGAGCCGTTTTCGACGATCCAGTCGTGGCCCGTGAGACCCGCGTCCAACATACCCAGCTCCACATAGCGGCTCATTTCCTGCGCCCGGAGCAGGCGGATCTGAATCCCGGGATCATCCACCCGCGGCACGTAGCTGCGGGAACTGGATTGAATGCTGAAACCCGCCTTCTTGAAGAGTTCGAAGGTGGATTGTTCCAGACTGCCTTTGGGAAGGCCCAGGATGAGTTGGGGAGTGGTTTCGGCCATGCGGTGGGAGTGGGATTCGGGGGAAAGGGCGCAAAACATACCCAAGCCTCCCCCCTCTTGTCCATCCCCAAGTGAAAAAAATATCGGGGTTGGGGCAGGGGGGGAGGGGGAGGTTTCAGGTTGGAAGGTTTCAGGTTTCTGGTTTCAGGTTTCAGGTTTCTGGTTTCAGGTTTCAGGTTTCAGGTTTCTGGTTTCAGGTTGAAGGTTGGAAGGTTAAAAGTTGAAGGTTTCAGGTTGGAAGGTTGAAACCGTAGCTCGGCGGACCCCGCCGAGAAGATTAGGCCGTAGCTCGGCGGACCCCGC
>CAZCFM010000233.1:0-3392 GCA_964497855.1 uncultured Verrucomicrobiota bacterium
CCACCTCAAGGCTGAAGGAAAGCCCCTTCTGCCGGGCCAGGGGAGCGAAAGTCCGGTGCAGGTTTTCGACAAGGCTCGTGAGCAAGAAGGCCTGGACTTCGAGCTGAACTTTGCCTGAATCCATGTGCGAAAATTCGAGAA
Organism: uncultured Verrucomicrobiota bacterium; assembly: GCA_964497855.1. Classification (GTDB taxonomy): domain Bacteria; phylum Verrucomicrobiota; class Kiritimatiellia; order SS1-B-03-39; family UBA6053; genus CAYLNG01. Next base: position 142 of record CAZCFM010000233.1, read on the forward strand.
TATCGTTGATGATATGCAGGAGATGCCGTCCGCTTTCCTGGATCATGCGCAGCTCGCGGGCCTTTTCGGGGTCCGCCGCGTTTCCGAGCAACATGTCGCTGAGTCCCAGAATGCCATTGAGCGGGGTGCGGATTTCATGGCTCATGACGGCCAGGAAACGGGCTTTGACGCGGAGGGCATCTTCGGCCTTTCGCCGCGCGGCGACCAGTTCCTGTTCGATGGTTTTCCGGGGGGTGATGTCGATGATCAGCCCTTCGAGAAACTTCACGTGTCCCTCGGCGTCCCGAATGGGCGTGCTCTGTTCGTAGACCCATTTCATCGAGCCGTCCGCGGCGCGGATGGGATACTCCACCTGGACGCTTTTGCCGGTGTCAATGGCGGCCTGCCAAGCCTTCCAGAGGTCCTCGCGGAACGAGGGTTCGATCAGGTCGTTGAAACTGAGTTTTCGGTTGTACAGGAGATCCTCGCAGGGGTGGCCCGTGAGTTCCTTGCAGCCCTGGGAAATAAATTCCATGGTCCACTGGGGATCGCAGCGGCACTGATAGGCCATGCCCGGCAAATTGGCGAGAAGGACGGATTTACTGCGCTCGCTTTCCCTGAGGGCCTGGTACAGATTCTGCAAACGGGCGTTCCACGCGAGAATCAACGCGAGGAGCAGGCTGGCGGCGGCGGCAAGGCGCAGAATCGGGCGAAGGTCCATTCCGCTCTGCACCTGACTGGCCCACAGAAAGCCGATAGCCACCATCAGGGCCAGGACCACGAAGGGATAGATGGGGCGCCTGGGGGACGGCAGTCGGAAGGTTGAGACGGATTTGAGCTGAAAAAGGGTCATGGGGACTCCGCACGTTTGCCTACGCAGTCATGCAGGCGGCGGAGGGCGTCCTGAAAGCCGCTCAGGACGCTGGCGGGGTCCGGGGGGAGCTGTTCACGCAAAAGCGCCTGAAGTTCGGTGGCCCTTTCGTGTATTTCAGTGGCATTGATATTCGCGGAGGCCCCTTTGAGAGTATGGTTGACGCGCCGTGCGGCCTCCAGATTCTGCTCCCGGAAGGCTTTTTCCAAAGCGGTGAGCTGCTGCGGCACATCGTTCAGAAAATGCTGAAGAAGTGTGCGGGCAAGAGATTCATCGCCCATGACCCGCAGGCAAAGCCCCTGGAAATCCAGACAGGAGGAATCGTTGCGGCAAACAGGGGCTGGAGCAGGCGGCGGTGCGGGAGGCAAGGGCTCGCCTGGCGGGAACCAGCGGGACACAACGCGGGCAATGGCGGAGGGGCTGACGGGTTTGGCGATGAAGTCGTCCATGCCCGCCTCGCGGCAGCGCTCGGGGTCGCCGTGCATGGCGTGGGCGGTGAGGGCGATGACGGGCACTGCGGGATTGCGGATACCTGTTGCGGGGTTGCGAATCTGCGCCAAAAGGTCAAACCCATCCATGCCCGGCATTTGCAGATCGGTGAAAACGAGATCCCATTCCGCGTTGAGGAGCTGTGTGATCGCGGATTCGGCGTCGGAGCAGATCGTGATGGGGACGCCGAGTTTGAGGAAGATGGCTTTGGCCACATCCTGGTTGATGGGGTTGTCCTCCACCAGCAGGATGCGGATGCGTTGATCCGCGAAGAGGTTTCGGAGTTCACGCTGCGGCGCTGCGGGCCGGACCACGGCTGTTTTCGGAGCGGGCGTGTTTTCGGAGGAAGCGAGGGCGACGGGGATGCTGACGCGGAAGAGGCTTCCGGGATGCGCCTCGTTATCCAAAACGAGGGTCCCCCCCATCATTTCGGTGAGCTGCATGCAAATGTGCAGTCCGAGACCGGAGCCGCCATGGCGCCGCCGCAGAGAGTCGTCCACCTGTTGGAATTTTTCGAAAATCCGGACCCGCTGGTCCGATGGAATTCCGATGCCGGTGTCTTGGATCTCTCCGCAGAGAAGGCCATGCCCTGCGTCGGTCACTTCGAGATGAAGGCGGATGCGCACGCGGCCCGCCTCGGTGAATTTGATGGCGTTGTTGAGCAGGTTGTTGAAAATCTGGCGGATGCGGAATTCGTCGCCGATCAGGAAGACGGAGGGCGGGGCCTCGAGAACGGATTCAAATCCCAGGTTTTTGCGTTCGGCCTGATAGCGGTAGGGCTGGCAGAGAAGCTTGAAGAAAGAGGAGAGGGAGAAGGCGTTGGGGATGAGGTTGAAGCGTCCCGCCTCGATTTTGGAGAGGTCCAGGAGGTCGTCCAACAAAACCAGCAAGGAAGTGGCGCTGTTGTGGGCGACGGAGATGTAATCGTTTTGCTCCTCGTTCAAGGGGGTCTCTTTGAGCAGCTCGGTCATCCCCAGAATGCCATTCATGGGGGTGCGGATTTCGTGACTCATGTTCGCGAGAAAAGCACTTTTGGCCTCATTGGCGGCCTGGGCAGCCTTCGCGAGTTCGCGGGCCTCCTCCGTGGCGAACCCCAGCCGTTCATTGGTGAGCCGCAGGGTTTCCTCTGCGTTCTTTCGCTCGGTGACATCGGCGATGTATCCGTGCCAGAGAACACTCCCGTCCGCTTGTTTGGCCGGACTCGCAACCCCCCAGTGCCAGATCTGGCCTTTTGTGGGATGCAGATACCGCGATTCGTTCTCCCAGAGGCTGAGGTGATGAAACGACTCCGCAATCGATGCATGGAGTTTGGAAATGTCCTCCGGGTGTATGCCGATGAAAATCGGAGTACCATCCTGCTGCACATCTGCGGGAGTGATGCCAAACATGTCGCGGATGTGTTCCGAGGCATACGGAAAAAAGGTTCGTCCATCGGGCTTCATCTGGAACTGGAAGACCATGCCCGGCACCTGTTCAGAGAGGGCGCGCAACCGTTCTTCGCTGGAGCGAAGTTCCTGCTGCCCCCGCTTGCGTTGGACCAGAGTCCAGATTTCGTTGGCGAAGGTCTGCACGGTTTCCACATCGAAGTCATTGTAGTCTTCCGGCTTATTGCCGACGCCCGCCAGCATCACCACCTTGCCATCTTCGAACACGGGTAAGGAAATGAAACGTTTCAGGGCGGCGTGGCCTTCGGGCAGACCTCGTTTGGCCGGATAGGCCGCATAGTCATTCACGGTCACAGGTTTCCTCTCCCGCAACGCCTCCGCCCAGATGCCGGCTTTGTCGATGGGGTAATGACTGTCATATGCGGCTTTGCAGTAATGCTGCAAGGTGCGGCTCGACCAGGTGACCAGCTCAATCGTCCCCTCCGCTTCGTTCACAAAATGAATGAAGGCAACCTCACTGCCGGTCA
>CAZCFM010000234.1:0-3391 GCA_964497855.1 uncultured Verrucomicrobiota bacterium
CTGCTGGCCTTCGAGGAGGCGGCCAAAACGAATCCCATCCCGGCGGGTGGAACCCTGTTTCTCGGCAGCTCCAGCATGGAAATTTGGGGAAAACGTTTCGCGCCTCTCTCGGAACAGCCGCTGATCTTCCGCGGCGTCGGCGGAACAACCTACGATTTTCTGCTCCGCAATGCGGACCGTCTGCTCGCCGACTGCGCCCCGGCGCGGGTCCTGGTGTATTCGGGTGACAACGACATCGGTGACGGAAAGGGCGGTGAAAAAGCGGCCGAAACCGTGACGGCCCGCGCCCGCGAACTGGTGGCCAAAATCCATGCCACGCATCCGAACGCGGTCGTGTACATTCTCGGGGTCAAACCCAGCATCAAACGCGCCGACGCCGCGCCGGTACAGGCCCTCGCCAACGCCGGCCTGCGGAACATCGCCGCCGAGATGCCGGGGAAGGTCGTTTTTGTGGATACGGGAACCTGTCTGCTGGGTGAGGACGGACGTCCCGATCCCGCGAATTTCGCGCCCGACGGCCTGCACCTGAACGCGCAGGGCTACGCCAAGTGGAACGCGCTGATCGCACCGTTGTTGGCACCATGAAACCATTCCTGCTGCTCCTCCCCCTCCTGCTGGTCGGCTTTGTACAGGGTGAGGAAGCAAAACCCGTCGCGCTGTGGATCGATCTGCTGCAAAAGCCCCCCGTGGAGGCCTCCCTGCAGGATCTGCGGCTGGGCTGCATGTTCCGCGTGACCACCCGTCCGGTTTTACTCCCGCGTCTTCCGGCCGATGCCGCCGCGAAGATGGCCGCGTATGATGCCTGGGTGCGCGAAAAAGGGAATGCCCTGGCCGACCGCTGGGCGGCGGGGAACACACTGTCGGACGCGGAAGCTCTGTACGCGGGACTGTTGCCGGCGACTTATTATTTTCGGGCCTGGAATCCGAAAGGCGGAGGCCCCCGTCCCGGCGGGAACGCGCCCGAGGATCTGCGCATCCGCGCGGATATCGCCGCCGGACAGGCCGCCATGCGAAAAGGATATTCCGGCGCAGCCCTGGGCGCCGCGGACATCGAAGCGCTGAGCCGCTACCGAGTTCTAGCCGCCATGCAGCTCACCGAGTTCAAGGTGTTGCCTTTTGAACTCGGCCTCACGGAAAAAGCCCCAAAGGGCACACTCCGGGGGGAGGCCGCCCCGGAGGTTGCCGTTCTGCCCATCGAAGCCTTCGCCACCGCGCCCGACTACAGCGATGCGCTGGAGCAGGAGGAGACCGCTTTTCTCACTCCCCGGGGCGTGCTGACCTTTCTGCGGATGTTTGAATCCAGCCTGCCTGCGGGCGTGAATGCGGAGGCGCGGACCGGCCTGGAGGAACTGCGCGGCAAACCGGTGGTTCTGGTGCTGGCCTATGCGCCGGATGTCTTCTGGAAAGTGCTGGCCGCCCCGCTGCAATCCCTGCAGCACTTTTACGGTGACCGCGCGCACATCCTGCACGTCAACGTCCGCTATCATGACACCTATGCGACCGGCCCCGTGTATGCCGGAGAGCAGGCCGGAGACGAACGGGTGAAACTGCTGCACCCGGAGACCTGGGAGCAAATGGCCCGCATGAGCCGGGCCGTGGCGCTCATGTTCCCCTCCGTCACCTATGGCCTGGCCGTGGATGGGCCCTCCCAGCAGACCCGCAATGCCTATCGTTCCGAGGGCGGGGCCGGACAGTTTGTCGTAATCGACGCCCATGGCAAGATCCTTCACGACCCCGGCAAAGGATGGATGTATTGGACGCAGGGCCCCTACACCGACAGTGTCATGTGGCTCAATGAAACCGAAATCGCCCTCCGCCACGCCCTGGGGCTTCCCGCCGCCGCGCTGCCCGACACCCGCGCCCGCGCCGTGCGCACAGACCGCCCCTCCACGCGGACAGCCTTTGCCGAACGCGTCGCCAAACCCTACGGAAACGGCGCCCCGCACAACACCGCCCTCTGGCTCATGGGCAAAATTGAGAAACAGGAAGGCGGGGTCATGACCGTCATTCCTTCAAAGCTTCCCGAAGAGACCTTGAAAGGGTGGAGGATCCACAAAAACACGCCCGGACTGCGGCTGGGACCGATTGCCCGGCGCAACCACGCCGCGCTGCAACGCTGGATCACCGACGCGGAGGCCGGCGCGCGATACCGGTTCACGATCACGGAGGAGGTCGAGCTGTTTGTGAATGGCGAGGAGGCGGAACCCGGGGCGTTCCGCGTGGGAGATACCGTGGCGGTCTGGTACGACCTCGATCAGGACCCCACAAAAGCAATTACCCCCTTCCATGTCCGCACCTGTCGGTTCTGATCAGGAGCCCACAATGCCCCCAATCCCGGTCCCTTCCCGCATTTCCGTCTGGTGGACGGTGGCTCCCGCCCCCGACTTGCGTCCATACGGCTTGCAGCCCGCGACCCTGACCCCGGGGACGCATGCCAACGAGCCCAACGACCACTGCTTTTTCCGCGCTGCGGATGGCCACTGGCATCTCTGGGCCTGCGTGCGCAACACCGCGGCGGGCCGCGTGCTCTGCCACTGGTCCTCTCCCGATCTGCTCCTGGAAAACTGGAAACTTTGCGGCGATTTTATCCGCTGCGATCGTCTCGCGGGGGAAAGCCTGACCGAGGAGGCGTATCGCCATCTTGAGTTTCTTCAATCCCCCTTTGTCATCGTCGACCGGGGCCTCTATTATATGTTCTATGGCGGATACGACAGCGGGCATGACCGCGACGGCAATCCCGTGGCCGACTACAGCCTCATGGAAAAACAACTCTGCCTCATGACCTCGCCCGACGGCTTGCACTGGACCCGCCACCGCGATGCGCAGGGGCGTAGCCGCGTTTTTTGCGGCCCCGGAGCGGTGCGGGATCCCATGATGGGCTATTTCCGTGGGCAGTGGCATGTCTATTACGCAGGACATCATGATCAGGATCGGTATCGCGCCGGGATTTACGCCCGTCGGTCCTCGGATCTGATTCACTGGTCGGATTGGTCACTGGTTCAGTATGATCCCACCCCGCGTCCCGACGGACGCCCCATCCTCCACGAGTCCCCCTTTGTCCTCGAACACCAGGGGCGCTTCTATCTGTTCCGCAATCCCGGCCTCCTGCCCGGCACCCAGGTCTTCGTCTCCGACGACCCTCTGGATTTCGGCCTCGGTGCCTCCGCCTGTGCGGAGAAATGGATATGCCATTTTTCCGATGTCATCGCCCCTGAAGTTTTTCAGGATGCCGCCGGACAGTTTTATATTTCCCGCATCAACTCCCCCGCAGGCTATGGCATCCAACTCGCCCGCCTCGATTGGCGATGAGGGTGGACGAATTGTGGATATAAGATTTCGGATTGCGGAGTGTAGCAAAAACGAAACCTGAACCTGAAACTTGAAACCTGAA
>CAZCFM010000235.1:0-3319 GCA_964497855.1 uncultured Verrucomicrobiota bacterium
CGCGGGGAGTCGGATTGGGCGGGGATGACTTTTTGCAGGGATTGATGGAAGACTTCCGCAGTTGTTTTGGGGCAAAGCGGAAGAAAGCGGGCAAAAAGATTCAAGGCGGCTGGGAAGGGCTGCGAACATTGCGGAAGACGAAGTAAAAAGGGAGGCCACGAGCCTCCGTCCCTGCGTAAACAGAAATGGCAACGTTCATCCTTGCCCGGCAAGCTTTGGCACGGCATCGGGGGGAAGAAGAGGGATAGCTTTTGTGCGACAGAAAAACGGAATCCGTTGGAGGGCTCCAACGGATTCATTCTGGGTGTTGTTCAGTTGAAGCGAGCGGGGCCTCAGTCGTCGTAGTGGCCGAGGTCGCGGATCCAGATGTTGCGGAAGCGGACGAGATCGCCGTGGTCTTGGAGTTTGAGGGGGCCTTTGGCGGGATGGGCTTTGTAGGACGCGAGCTGCTTGTGTTCGGTGGGGCCTTGCAGCACCTTGCCGTGGTGGAGGACGACGCCGTTGAGCAGGACGGTGATGCGGGCGGGGCTGACGAGGGCTTCGCCGTTGAACACGGGCGCGTCCCAGAGGATGTCGTAGCTGTTCCACTCGCCGGGGGCGCGGATGGCGTTCACGAGGGGCGGGAACTGGCCGTAGATCGCGCCGACGGTGCCGTCGGGATAGGTGGGGTTTTCGTAGTTGTCGAGCACCTGCACTTCATAGCAGCCCATAAGGAAGACGCCGCTGTTGCCGCGGCCCTGCCCCTGTTTCAGGACGACGGAGGGACTCATGAACTCGAGGTGGAGCTGGCAGGAGCCGAAGACGGCGGTGGTCTGGATGTCGCCTGTGCCGGGCACCACTTCCATGACGCCGTCGCCGAGGAGTTTCCAGGCGGCGGCTTCGCCGTTCTTGCAGGAGGTCCAGCCGGCGAGGCTGGCGCCGTTGAAGAGGACGGCGGCATCGGAGGGCGGGGCGCCGGCGGGGGCGCGTACGACGGGGGGCTGCGGGCGGGTGCCGTCATGGACGGTGTAGCCGGAGTCGGGAAGCACGGGGGTGTCGCTGTAGCCGAGGGCTTTGTTTTCGGGCTGGTTTTTTTTGGGCATCGGAATCTCCATTAAGGGTTAGAGCTGGGCAAAGGCGTCGGGGGCAAAGGCGCGGACGTCGATTTCGCGTCCAGTTTCGGCGCTAGCGTAGAGGGCGTCGAGAATAATCTGCATGCGAATGCCGTCGCGAGCGGTCGCGGGGAAAGGACGCTGGTCGAGGATGGCGTCGACGAGGTCCTGGCAGGAATAGGGGGCTTCGCCTTTGGGGGCGAGCATGCGGGAGGCGACGGGCACGCCGCCGATGTCGTGGCTGAGCACGAGTTCCCAGCCGTTGGGGCCGGGTTCGGCTTCGAGGCCAGCGCGGGTGCCGACGAGTCGCAGGGCCTGGTTTTCGCGGGCCTCCTGATAGCCGGCCCAGGAGATTTCGAAGAGCAGGGACGCGCCGTTTTCGAAACGCACGAGGCCGGCGGCGAAATCCTCCACATCGAAGGCCTTGCCCTGTTCGCGGGCGAGGGGAACGCCGCGGCGGTGGTGGGTGCTGCCGGAGACAGTGACGGGTTTGGGGCCGTTCATGAGCCAGAGGGCGATGTCGATGCGGTGCACGCCGAGGTCGATGAGCGGGCCGCCACCGGAGAGGGCTTTTTGTCCGAACCAGCCGCCGAAGCCGGGGATGCCGTCGCGGCGGGTCCAGGAGGTGTAGCCGTGGTAGATGTCGCCGAGAGCGCCGCTGTCGACGATGTTGCGCGCGGCGCGGTGGAAGGCGTTGAAGCGCTGCGAGAGGTTCATGTAGATCGTGCGCCCGAGACGGGTGGCTGCGGATTGCATCTTCAGGGCACCGGCCAGGTCGGTGCTCATCGGCTTTTCGCAGAGGACATCGGCACCGGCCTCCATGCAGGCGACGGCGACGGGCAGATGCAGGCTGTTGGGCAGGGCGATGCTGACGAGATCGGGTTTGGTTTCGCGGAGCATGTCGCGGTAGTCGGCGAAACAGCGGATGCCGGGCGCGGCGTCGGCGGCGGGTTTCAGCTTGGCCTCGTCGAGGTCGGCGGCGCCGACGACTTCCGCGCGGGGATTCTTCTGGTAGCTGAGCAGGTGGTGATGGCCCATGCTCAAGCCGATTATGGCACATCTTAGTTTTTGCATGATGACAGGTGAAGGGTCAATGGGATTGATTTCCGTGACTTTCCGCACATTATCCGAAACATGACGAAAATGAATTCAAAAACCTGCCTGGCTGATTGACTCCACCGACCACACGATGTAGTGGTTGCGCAATGCCCCAGCCATCCCTCTACCCGGAAAATTTCGAGGAATTCCTTGATTGGTTTTCTACGGAGGAGCAATGCAGAGCCTATTTGGAAGCGATCCGGTGGCCCGATGGGTTTGTGTGCCCGCGATGCGCGTGCAAGGATGCTTGGAAGACGGAACGTGGGCTCTGGACGTGTCAGGCGTGTCGGCATCAGACTTCCGTGACAGCGGGCACCGTCTTTGAGGACAGCCGCAAACCACTCAGGCTTTGGTTTCAAGTGATGTGGCTGATGATGGCTCACAAGACTGGATTGAGTGCGAAAGGTCTGTGCGATGTGTATGAGTTTGGGAGTTACCAGACGGCGTGGGGGTGGCTGCACAAGCTTCGCAGCGTGATGATTCGGACGGGACGGGAACGCCTGCATGGGCGTGTGGAGATTGATGAAGCATACGTGGGAGGGAAAAGCACAGGCCCAAGAGGGCGAGGTGCCGAGGGAAAAACCCTTGTGATTGTGGCCGTTGAAGGCGTTGACCGCGAGAAGCTGGGACGAGTACGCTTTCGCTGTATTCCGGCCATCACCCTGGAATGCGCCGAAGCCTTCGTGACCGATTATGTTGAACCAGGATCGGTCATCGTGACAGACGGCTGGAAGTCATACAATCGGCTGGAGAAGATGGGCTACCGCCATGAGCCCTACGTGCAACGTAGCGGAGGCGACGAAGCTCTTGATCAGCTCAATCATGTCCATTTGGTGATTTCTCTGCTGAAACGATGGTTGGAGGGCACGCATCATGGTGCAGTGAGACCGGAACATTTGCAGGCGTATCTCGATGAATTCGCCTTTCGTTTCAATCGCAGGTTAGCCGCTCATCGTGGCCTTCTCTTTTACCGGCTTGCTCAGCAGGCGGTTCTGTCCCGCCCACCTGCGATCAAGGATTTTTACGGCGCAAAACACAACCAGTAGTATGCGGTGGAGTCAATCAGCCAGGCAGGTAACGTTATTATTTTTTGAAATCCCTGATCTTCCATCCCCCGCGAAAGAGCCTCC
>CAZCFM010000236.1:0-3308 GCA_964497855.1 uncultured Verrucomicrobiota bacterium
CGTCCAGTGTCGCCAAATCATGACCATGGCAGCGGTGTCGAGTTTGCAGTACTGGAGGAGAAGATGGCGGATGGCGGCTTTTCGTTCGGGGTTGTGGGCGGCGTGGCCGAAGAGGATGTCTTCGTAGGCGCGGATAGCGCCGGTCCCTTCGGCGATGGCCTCGACGGGGGTACCGTCGGAGAGGTCGAGCGGCGGGAGGGTGTGGTAGGGGTTGAGGGGAAGGCCGTCGTCGCCGCGTTGGAAATAGTCGCGGAAGGCGGGATCATGCCAGAGGGCGGGGTTGTGCCGCCACACGGCGGGGAGGACGTATTTGATGGAGAGGTATCCTTTCATTTCCGGATGGAAGTAGTGCTGGTCGGCGAGTTTGCAGAGGTCGATTACGCGGGTGCCGTCCTGCTCCTCGAAACGCAGCAGCCACTGGGCGAGCGCGGGGTCGCGCTCCCCGCGGGCGTCCATTTGCCGGGCGATTTCTTTCATGCAGGTTTTCTCATGGTGGGACCAGATGTAGACGGTGCCGTCGTCGCCGATTTGTTCGCGCAAAGAGCGGGCAAAGTCGAAATTGGGGAAACGGAGGTCGTCGCAAAGCCATTCGGCGTGTTCGGGGGGGAGTCCGGGTGCGCGGACGGTGTGACAGCTCCATTGGAAGGTGATGAGTTCGTAGGGATGCATCCCCGCATGGTAGGGCAACGCCGTGCGGGTGTTCTCGAAGTCGATGAAGTGATGCGGATAGGGGTGGGCCTGGAGCAAACGTGTCAGGGCCGGAGCGAGGAATTCGGTGTTGGTGTGGCTGTGGCGGATCTGGATGGCCTGGCGTTTGCCGTGAGCGCCAGTGCAGTCATTGGGATCGAGGTCCACGAGGCGGGTACGGCCTTGGGTGCAGAGCTGTTCGATACGGTTGGCGTTGATGCCGCCGTAGCAGCGGGCATGGGAAAGGTCAATGACGTGCGGATCGGCGAAGGCTCGTTCGCCCCAGCATTCGAGGAAGCCGTCGCGGATACCCGCTTCGCGGAGGCGGGAAACGGGATGGTAGCGGTACTCGCATTTGGCGCAGGCGGGGCCAAGGACGCCGGGCAGGCGGACGGGGGTTTCGCCGCGCAGGGAGTCGGCGAAACGGTCGGCGGCGGCCCACACCTCCCCGGAAAGCTCGTCCACCTCGGCGGCGGCGTCGAGGAGGACGACAGGCAGTTTCGCGCGCAGGGCCTCCACATCTCCGGTGTAGACCACTTCGGGCCGTCCGAAATTGACGTTGTTTTCGGCGGGCCTGAGCTGGAAACAGCCCAGGGTGGCGTTAGTGCCGACGCCGTGGGCTTTGTCCACCACGCAGAGTAACGGTTCCACCGTGAAACCGGGAAAGGCCTTCCGCAGCAGCAGGGTCTGATAGGTCACATCCTCCAGGTAAGGGCGCCAGTGGCTATCGATGCCGCCGCGTTTGCCTCGAAAAACGTTGCCGCCTCCCGATGTGTCGACCGAGCTGGACTTAACCTCGATAAGGCGCAAGTGACGTCCCTGCTTTTGGAGGATGTCGATCCGAGCCATTCGATTCTCCCAAGTGACAACGGCCTCGAAACGCACGCCGTCCTCGGGTCCTTCGAGCCAGGCGCGGGTGGCCTCAGCGGCCTCGCGGGTCTGTCCGAGAGCAAATGGGAATTCCCTGCCCTGCGGAAACAACAGTTGTGCGACCTTCTCGACCATGAAGCCCCCATCGGCGAGGTAGCGGAGGTAATCGTTCTCGGAGAGGGTTGAGGGATAGCGAAGTTTTTTGTAGTAGAGCTTCGCGGGGCAGTCCCGTGCGGTTTTGAAATCGGATTTGCTGAGGTGCATAGGGGAAATTCCTGGTTTAGGGTTTGGGAAAGTCTTCGTTTACGGATTTATGGGTTGAAGGGCCATGTACAGGTGCAGAGGTGCGGTGGAGAAATACAGAAGCAGGGAGGGGCAGAGCCAGGCCTCCTGGTCGAAGTCGGGGGAGTAGTAGGTGTTTCCATCCATATCCGCGCGTCGCCAGTCGAGTTGCATCTGGTGCTCGGGGAAGGGCTGGTCGCAGAAGAAGAGCCGAAAGCCTTTTTCCGGGGATGATAGGGAGAGTTCGGCAAGAACCTTGTCGATCAGCGTGTCGGCACCGGCGACGAATTCCTCGTGTTCGAGGCCTCGCGCGGGATCGTCAAAGACCCAAAGGCCGTTCCAGCGGTAGGGATGGATTTCCAAAGGTTCAGGCATAGAGGGCCTCTTGTGCGGGTGCTAGGTGCTGTCGGAGCAGGTGAAGCTTGGGGTTATCGCAACGCCAGAGTTCTCGACATACCCTCGATCTGGAATGAGTGCCGAGCAGAGTTCTGTACCCACGCCAGCAACAGGAAGGCTCGGATTGAAGAATGAAGCGACGCACATTATCCGGACCATACATCCCGTCGTAAAGAATGTGGCGAGGAAGACCATCCCGGTTACGGCGCGCCGTCTCTGCGAAATGGCCACAAGGTTCATACATTTCGCAGGCGGCTCCCGGACGGATCAGAGCGAGGACCTTGGGGGCGATGCCGATGCGGTTGTAGAGCCTGGGGTAGAGCGAAAGTCCGTCGCCCCGGAGAAAGAGGAAGCTAAACCGCTCAGGGCCGTGCTCGGGCGAAAACTCAGGGCGACGCTCCAGAATTGCCCAACACCCCATTGGTAGGGTGGTCCGTCCTTCTTTCCGTTTCAACGAGGAAATTGGTTTTGCCCTTTTTGTCTGGAATACATCCCCATGTCTGAGCGAACGAAAGCAGCGCAGGCGGTAACCCCTGAACCCGCGCCTTTTGGAGCGCAGGGAAGCACATACTTCTTGTGGCTCCAGACTCCGGTCGACGTATACGAAGCTGTGGACGAAACCGGCGAGGGATGTCACCGGAGAGCCATCGCGGCCCGATGCAGGATAGTAAAGGGAGTCGCCAAGAATGAGGTCGAGAGGCGGGATCGCGGGTAGAGTTCGGCGCAGGTGGCGCAGCCAGTCGGGAAGAGGTTCATCCGTCAAGGGGGGTAGCATCGGCGAGATTCCGGGTAGGGGTTTGGTTTGAAGATCCAGCTTTAATTCCCGGCACTCCAGCGAAAAATGAAAGAAAATGGATGAATGGCCTTAAATGCTGGGTTTTTTGTGGAAAATTCAGAGCCAATTTCAGGCATGGACGTCTCGTCGCTTGCTCAGATTTGCGTGATTATCCTTGCGTTGTATTTCCTGATACCACCATGCATTAATCGGGCTGGAACGCTTTGGTATTGTTCCCGTGCGTTCTTTAGGCTTCAATGTCGCCATGTTCTCCTCCGAGCCGCACAAAGCCACGAAT
>CAZCFM010000237.1:0-3247 GCA_964497855.1 uncultured Verrucomicrobiota bacterium
GCTGGAGGGCGAGGTGACCCTGGAGCCGGACTGGCTCAGCGAGCACGTCGATGTGTGCCCACCGGGATGCCTTTCGCCTCCGCCAAACGCACCACTTCCTTCAGCGCGGCCACCACTTCGGGACGCTCCACCTGTCCCGTGAAACCGAGGGACTGGGACAGATCATATACACCAAGAAACACCACATCCACTCCCGGAACCTCCAGAATCTCCGGCAGATTCTCCAAGCCCTGTTTGCCTTCCACCTGCGCGATCACCGAGATGCGGTTGGCCTCTTTGAAGTACAAGGTCTTGTCCATGGACCCGTGTTCCGCCGCGCGCACGTAGCGGCAGACACCGCGTTTGCCCTCCGGCGCGAAACGCGCCGCCGCAACGGCAGCAGCCGCGTCCGCCGCCGTGGATCAACTCGCGGCCCTGCTCGTGCGCAACGAGCGCGGCATCCCCGCAAAAGCCCAAACCACCCTCATCAATGGCGCATGGTCGCCGGGAAACAGCTTGCGGGGGTAAACCGGCAGACACAGGAGCGACCATCGCTCCACCGCCACAAGGGCGGGGGTGGCGGAGGAGGGGGCGCTCGGGGTTAGCAATGACATTGAATTATCAAAAACCAGATTGCCTCACCCCCATGTGACTGCTATAATTCTGGATCGGTATATTGATATCTCACCCATTCCTTTCCATCTTATGAATACACCCCTCATGTCCCCGCTCATTTCCTCTTGTCTTACCCCCCAATCCATCCGGCCTTCCCTGCTTTGCCTTGCTTATCACAAGGGAATGGAAACACTCGTCCATCGCTGCGCCTTGTATCCCGACGTATCGGTGGAGGTGTCGAAAACGACGACGCTAGACATCCGCAAATCCTGGCGCGAGGTTTCCCACCAGGGGGTTGAAGTGGAATGCTGTTGGTCCGTCAGGCGGGGAACCGTTTCCGACATCGCCCTGGGCCTGGAGTTTTCCTTCGAGGACTGGAGTGAACAGGACTGGGTATTCCTCCCCGCCTGCGTCTACGCGGGCAACCGTTTTCCCAAAGACGATCCCAAACGCAGGGGCATCCCCTGCTCTCCCGAGCCCGATCCGGAAAATTGGATCAAACTTTCCCGCGCGCCGCACCTGACCCACGGTCCGGGCCCCAGCCGTCTGCAGGTGCTGACCGGCGATTGTTCCACGCCCTGCGTGGGGGTGTTCTCGCCCAAGTCCCGGCGCGGATTTCTTCTGATCACCGACCAGGGCACCGTCCACGGTGACCACGCGCTGGAAGTGGTGGAATCCGAGGACCGGACTTCGGCCCGGATCATCCTCAAGAGCCCCGGCGTGCGCGAAGGCGGCAAATTCAATTACAGCGGTCCGCTGGCCGACAAACCCATGACCCTGCGGGAAGGCGACAGCTTCAGCCTGCGCGTTCGCGTGTATGGCTTCGACGCCGCCGGTCCCGAAGATCTGTATGCCGTGTTCGCGCGGGTGCGCAAAGACTTCGCCCCCATCCGCGAGCGGGCGGATCTGCCCTTCCACAGCGCCTTCCAACTGATTGAGGACAAACACAACAAAGAGAGCTGGGTGGAGAAAGAGGGCTACTGGTCGGTGGGCATGCGCGAAAGCTCCTCGCAGAATTTTCAAACCGGATGGGTGGGCGGTCCCAACACCGTCTGGCCCCTGCTGATCGCCGGGGATGCCACCAGCTTCCACCGCGCTTTCCGCGCCTGGGATTTCATCTGCGGTTCCTCCAGTCCCAGCGGCTTTGTGTGGAGCGGTTTCCACAATGGAAAGTGGAGCGACGAAAACAACCGTCCCTGTTATCTCCGCTACAGTGCCGACACCCTGTACTTCCTGATGAAGTCGCTGATCTTTTTGCGCGTGGGTCCTCCCCACGTCGACCCGAACCCGCTTTGGATGAAAACCGCCCGCGGCTTGGCCGACGCATTTGTCCGCGTGTGGGAACAATCCGGCCAACTTCCCCATTACGCGAACCCGGAAAGCGGCGAAGTGCATCTGGGGGGAAGTTGCGCCGCCGCCCTCGCTCCTGCAGGCCTCGCCCTCGCCGCAAGCTATTTCAAGGAGCCAAAATACCGCGAAGTGGCCGAAGCCTCCGCCCGCCGTTTCCGCGACCGCTTCCTCGCAAAGGGAGTCACGATCGGAGGCCCCGGGGATATTTTCCAAAACGTCGACAGCGAATCCGCCGCCGCGCTCCTGGAGAGTTTTGTGGTTCTCCTGGAAGAAAGCGGAGGCGACGCGGAATGGCTCGACGCCGCCAGCCGCTGCGCCGCCTACTGCGCCACCTGGGTCACCAGTTACGACTTCCGTTTCCCGCCCAACAGCAGCTTCGGCCAACTCGACATGCTCAGCACCGGCACCGTCTGGGCCAACGTGCAGAACAAACACGCCGCCCCCGGCATCTGCACCCTCTCTGGAGCCTCGGTGCTCAAGCTTTGGCGAGTTTCCGGCGACCCACTGTGGCTGGATTTGATCAAAGACATCGCCCGCTGCCTGCCCCAGTACGTGAGCCGTCCTGACCGACTCATTCCCGACACCCGAACCGGCAAACGCTGGAAAGTGATGCCCGGCGGCTGGGTCAACGAACGGGTCAACCTCAGCGACTGGGAAGTGCGCGGCGAACCCTGGGAGGAAATCGGCGTCGGCGAAATTTTCGGCGGCTCCTGCTGGGCCGAGCCCGCCATCCTCAACACCATCGCCGAGGTGCCGGGGCTGGTTCTCAACACGGACACGATGGAACTGACCGTCATCGACCACGTCTTCGCGCAAGTGGTCCACGCCGATCCCGACACCCTGACGTTGCGTGTGACGAATCCCACTCCGTTCCTTGCCGCGCCGGTGCTGTTGGCGGAAAGTGCCCTGGAGAGATCCCGGCGCTGGCTGGGCGTGCATCCGCTCGCGGGCCTTCCCTCCCTCACGGTTCCGGCGTATGCCACCCGCGAATTCCGGGTTCCCCGGGCCACACCCACACGCCAGGCGATTTGAGATAAAAACCCCACGATGGACATACACCCATGGACAATGCTTTATGAGGGTCTGGGAGTGGCCATACCCTCCCTTGTCCTCTACCATTTTTTCCGCGGACGCATTCAAATGTTCTCCGTGGAGTTGGACGAAATGGTCAGCGACGTGCTGACCGGAATCTACAAGAAACGCCGATGGATAGGAAATCGCTTTTCGCGCTTTGAGCGCGTGAGGCGGTTATGGATAGGAAATCGCTTTTCGCGCTTTGAGCGCGTGAGGCGGTTTCGGGGTT
>CAZCFM010000238.1:0-3181 GCA_964497855.1 uncultured Verrucomicrobiota bacterium
GATTTCATGGGGTCGGGGTCTCCATCCAAAAGGGTTCGATCAAGAGAAAGTCGGGGTCGTCCAACACACTGAGGTTAAAGCCTCCCACCACTTCTTCAACCTCGAAATACGGAATCAGGTTCAAGGGAATCCGGGACCCGGGCTGAATGCGGCTGGAGGATGTGAGGGTGTGGTTGCGCATGCTGAAGGTGCGCATGATGGCTTCACCGGGGACGGCTGTCCCATCTTCACGACGCAGATCGGTCAGGTGGATCGTCATGATGTGGTCGCCGTAGGGGACCTGGCCGGGACGGGGAAAGCCGCTGACGGCGACCACCCGGGCCTGGCCCCGGAAGGGTTCCCGGCCCTCCAGCAACACGCGTTCGCCGACGGGGGACGCGGGCCGGGAATCGCTGTCCGGGAGGGGAATCAGGCGCCAGTCTCCGAGGCTGAGTTCGCGGGTGGCAAACTGCCAGACCACAATCCGGATGCCGTCGAGACGGTTCTGTCCGCGGGCAAGATCGCCGGCCAGCAATTCGCGGGTGGCGCTGGCTCCGCCGTCGTTTCGGCGGAGGGCCCGCACGGGTTCCCCCAGTTGCGCGCCAAGGTGTTCGGCCAGTCCGCCCTCTGTGCCCCAGCCCATGGCCTCTAGGCTGTAGATGTTGCTGAAACTGTCGCCCAGCAGGAGCACCCGGGGATTTTCGGGGGCCTGTTCGACGCGCTCGTGGCGGATCGTTTCGGGGAGAATGCGGGTCTGGCCCTCCCGCAGGGCGAGCATCCCGGCGATGTCGCCCAGGTGGGTGATGTCGCGGGGATGCAGTGTGTGGGGAACGGCGGCGCGGGGCGGAAGGATCTCCAGCGCGCGCAGTCTCGCGGCGGTTTCCGCGGCGCTGCGCCGCATGCCCTCCGGCCGCCAGTGGGTGTCGGTTTTCAAATAAGGCAGTTCGGCGGCGAGGGGCGCCAGATCCACCACCGGAATTCCGGCGGCCTCCAGATCGCGGTAGAGGGCAAGCTCGGAGGGGTTGCGCAGGGGCGGGGCCACGCGGGCGGCCCCGAGGGATTCGGGATGGATCTGCGGTTTGACGGGAACGGGGAGCAGCACGAGCTGAATGCCGCGCGCGGCCAGTTGTGCGGAAAAGTCGGTGATGGCGCGGAGGGGGGGCGCGCGGTCAAAGGCGGGGCGGGTCACATAATCGATGTCGTTTTGGAACAGCAGCCAGTCGCCGCGGCCGCGGACGGCCTTGCCGTTTCCGGAGCCGACGGCCCAGAGCAGGGGCTGGGTCGCTTTCAGGAGGGGATCGTGGAACCAGGCCTCATCCTCCAGAGCGTCCTCCCAGGCGTTCATGGCGGTGAGCAGCGCCCGGTTGCTGCGGAAGAGGCGGGAGCCCTCCCCTTCCCGCCGCCACTCGGCGATGCCGGTGTTGCCAAGGGAGAAAAACGACCCCAGGCTGGCGCGTTGGCCGAAAAATTGGCCACCGATTCCCAGGAGGAAAAGCAGCAGCAGGGCGCCGATCAACAGGCGGACCCGGGCGGGGGAGATTTCGGTGTGGCCGATTTCCCGTTTGGCCTCGGCTTCGCGTTCCGGTATGGCGAGTTTGTGGGTCATGGGATTAGAAAATGAAGTAGATGAAGGGGTTGAAGGCTTGGACGGTCATGAAAGCGGCGGAGCCGAAAAGGGCGAGAATGACGAGCACGCACTTCCAGAGCGGCAGTCGGCGGGTCCAGTCCCAGGTTTGGGGCGCGCACCAGGTGATGAAGGCGGCGGCGATCATGCTGAGCACGAAGTAGGGGCTGTAGATTTGCCCACGGATCAGGGCGGCGGTCTCTTCCGCTCCGCCGCCGAAAAGGCTGCGCAGGACCTCGAAGGCGTGTCCCGCGGAGCTGGCGCGGAAAAAGACCCAGGCGAGGCAGACGATGGCGAAGGTGGCGAGCTGACCCAGGCGGCGGGGGAGCTTGGGCTTGAAGGCTCGCTCCAGGGCGAGGAAGACACCGTGGATGCCGCCCCAGATCGCGAAGGTCCAGGCCGCCCCGTGCCAGATGCCGCCGATGACCATCACCAGGGCCAGGTTGATGTACGTGCGGCTGACACCGCGCCGGTTGCCGCCCAGGGGAATGTAGAGGTATTCGCGCAGCCAGGTGCTCAGGGAAATGTGCCAGCGCCGCCAGAATTCGGTGATGGAGGCCGCATGGTAGGGGGAGTCGAAATTTTTGGAAAACACAAAGCCGATCATCAGCCCCAGGCCGTTGGCCATGTCGGAATACGCGCTGAAATCAAAATAAATCTGGAAAGCGTAGGCCACGGTGCCGAACCAGGCGTCCAGCGTGTGCACCGAGTCGGCGTTGTACACCAGGTCGGCAACGTTGCCACAGGGGTTGGCCAGCCAGATTTTCTTGCACATGCCGATGGCGAAAAAGGCCACCCCGCGGGCGAATTTCTCGGCGGTGTGGCTGCGCTTCTCGATTTGGTCGGCCACCTCCTGGAAGCGGATGATGGGGCCGGCGACGAGCTGGGGAAAGAGGGCGACGTAGCAGGAGAAATCCACGAAATGGCGGATGGCCTTGGCTTCGCCCCGGTAGCAGTCGATGGAGTAACTCATGGACTGGAAGGTGTAGAAGCTGATCCCGAGAGGCAACACCACATTGAGGGTGCGGACGAAAAGGGGCCCATCGGAACCGAGGCGCATCGCAAGTTCGTTGATGCTGTCGGAGAAGAAGTTGAAGTACTTGAAAAAGCCCAGCAGGCTGAGGTTCAGGATGATGGAAACCCAGAGGGCGGCCTTTTGGGAGCGGTTGCGCGGTCCTCCGATCTCCAGGGCTTCAAAGGATCCGTCGGGGTTCTTGCCGGGCGCGGCGATGACCAGTCCGCAAAGGTAGTCGATGATCGTGGAGAAAAACATCAGAAAAACGAAAAGCGGATTCGCCCATCCGTAGAAAAAATAGCTGAGCAGTGTCAGCAGCAGCGTTCGCGCTTTTGCGGGACAGAGGTAGTAGGCGGCCAGGGTCAGGGGCAGAAACCAGAACAAAAAGAGGTGGGAGCTGAAGACCATACGCGGCTTGGATCAAGGTTGAGAAAACAGTCTGACGGGGATGTTGGACCAACACATACCCAGTGATTGACGCAAATCAAGTAATTAACGTTCATATTTTGACTCATATTTTATAGAGGCCTTTTCACAATCGGAGTCCCGCGTCCGTTGTCGCG
>CAZCFM010000239.1:0-1115 GCA_964497855.1 uncultured Verrucomicrobiota bacterium
CTCTGGCCGCTTCGATCTCCGCCCACTCCTTGGCCCGCCAGGCTTCGATTTCCGCCAGAGTTTTGGATTCCCAGCGGACCTTGGCCAGATAAATTCCGTCTCCGGCGTATCCCGCCACGTAGGTTTGCCCGTCGTGCTCGATGATCTCCGGCGCGAAATAGCCGTGGCGGGGCCCCGGGGTCATCTTGGTCACCGGCTTTTCCCGGAACACCAGGGGATCTTTGGATACGAACACCGTCATCTGCTCCCACAAATAATACCAATCGCCCCGTTTGATCACGAAAGGACTCTCGGGATTTCCCTGATTCTGGATGTTGATCCGTTCGCTCCAGGGACCTTCCGGGCGGGGGGCGCTGCGGGCATACATGTACCCGTTTTTGGACGGCGCTTCGCCGGGCAGGGGTTTGTCCTGGAAGTAGGCGATGAACCGGGCATTGTCCGCATCGTGAAAGACCATCACATCGCGGCCCATGGAAAAAATGCGCACATCGCCGGCGTGCCCGGGCAGGTCGCTGAAGGTTTTTCCGTCGAGGCTGACCTTGCAAAAGGAGGAGTTACCTTTGGAGCGGGGTTGGCGCGGGTTGGCGGGATCGAAGGGCACGGCGGGGCCGGGAGCGGTCCCGCCGTTGTAGAACATGTAGGTTTTGCCTTCGAAGACGAAACAGTGCGGGGCCTGAATGGATGCGTACTGGAACAGCGCCTCGTCGGGGGTGGCGAAGACGCCCATTTCTTTCCAGTCGGGATCCTCCAGGTTTTGCGCCTCCCAGCGGTAAAACAGCCGCTCGCCGATTTTGGGCCAGTTGACCTGTCGCACGCAGGCCACCATCTGCCAGGTTTTGTCCGCCGCCTGCCAGAGGGTGAAGTCGCACACATTCTGTTTGCCGGGATTGCTGTACTCCCCGAGAAGGGCCGGCTCCCGGTTGGCGATTTTGACCCAGGGGCCGTCCAGCACCGGAATGTCCAGCGTGACGGCCTCCTCCGCCACTGCCACGCGGCAGCAGAAAAACAACAATGCACAGAGTCGCAAGGTTCGCATCAGGGTCTCTTTTTAAAGATTAGCGTTTCCGGCGGCGAAGCGCAAGCACGCCCAGCCCGCTGATCAGCATCAGAACCGC
>CAZCFM010000239.1:1215-3138 GCA_964497855.1 uncultured Verrucomicrobiota bacterium
GTCTTCATGGAGGAGTTCCTTTTGTGGGTTTCAACACATGCGCATCCTACCCCGAATGATGGGTTGTTGGAAAGTCCTTGAAATTCGATGCGTTTCGATTATGGAGGGACTCTATGAGCACGATCAAAGATGTGGCGGAAAAAGCGGGGGTGGCCTACAGCACGGCGTCGATAGCGCTGCGGGGCGTGGGGAGTGTCAAAGGAGCGACGCGGGAACGGGTGCTGCGGGTGGCGGCGGAGCTGGGATATCAGGCGAATCCGGCGGCGGCGGCGCTGGCGGGGCAACGGAAACGCGGCGCGCGGCCGCAGCGTCGTTTTGGCATGGCGGTGGTGGTTGCGGAGGGGGGAGAGAAGGACATGGCGTTGCCGGGAATTCTTGCGGAGGGGAAGGCGCTGGGCTATGAGGTCTCCCTGTTGCCGATTGCGAAGCTGAAGCCCTGGCGGGCGGGCTGGCGGGGCCTGTGGCACCGCGGCGTGGAGGGCCTGGTGCTGCTGCCGAACTGGGAGTGGGAGCAACTCGATTGGAGGATTCCGGAATTGTCGCGTTTCGCCATGGTCAAGCTGGGCCGGGTCCTGCCGGAGCTGCCCGTGCCGCTGGTCCGCCCCAGCATTGTGGCCATGGTGGAGGAGGGGTTGGACCGGATCTTCGCGATGGGGCATCAGCGCGTCCTGTGCTGGGCCATCCGCACCCCCTCGCGGCTGGATGACGATATCCGTCTGGGCTCCTTTTACGCCTACCGCGAAAACCATTTACCCAAAGGCTGCGAACTGGACTGGCGCGTCCTGCCGGGGCGCAGCGATGAGACCCGGAGCCGCGCGGCGCTGGAGTCCCTGCGGAAAATCCGTCCCGATGCTGTCCTGTCCTTTCCCTGGAGCGCCTGGTACTGGCTGCGCGAGGCCGGGATTCGCATGCCGGAGGACCTTTTCTTCGCGGGATGTCCGTTGCGGAACCAGGGCGAACCGGGTGCCGAGGATGTGCCGGGCATGGACCCCTTGCGCATGGAGCAGGGCCGCCTGGCGGTGCGGCGGATGCACGAGCAGATTCTCGCCGGACAGCGCGGGATTCCGGAAGCGTACACGGAGACGGTCGTGGAACCGGTGTGGCGGGGGCCGGAACTCCGCCGTCGGGGACCGTAAGTCACCTGTGAATGCGGTTTTGGAAAAACCGCGCGGCGAGGGGCGGGTCCTTGTGGAGTTCGACCCGCGTCCAGGCGTTGGCGAGAGGATCGCCCTGCACTTTCATCTCATCCCAGAGGCGGGCCTGGAGGCGGGCGAGGTCGGCGGCGAGGGAGGAGTCGTCGATGCGGTTGGTCCGCTCGCCGGGGTCATCTTCGAGATCGTAGAATTCGTGGAGATCGCCGACGGGATGGTAGACGAACTTGTAGCGGTCATCGCGGATCATGCGCATGGAGTAGGCACCGGATTCCGTGCCGAAATATTGGCTGGTGATGACGTCGCGGGGGGCGGCGCCGTTGGCCATGTCGATGAGGTTTTCGCCGATGAAGGAGGGCGGCGCAGCGAGGCCGGCGCTTTCAAGGAGGGTGCGGGCGATGTCGATTTCGTTGGAGGCGAAGGCGGGGCAGCTGTGACCGGCGGGGACGCGTCCGGGGAGGCGAAGGATGAGGGGGACGCGGGTGACGTCGTCGTACATGTTGAAATGTTTGTCCATCTGCCCGTGGCCGCCGCAGTAGTCGCCGTGGTCGGTGCTGTAGATCACGAGGGTATCGTTGGCGAGGCCGAGACGGTCGAGGGTGTCCAGAATGCGGCCGAGGTGGTGGTCGAGTTCGGTAATGACGCCGTAGTAGAGGCGGACGACGGGTTGCCAGTCCTGCCAGGTCCAGTTTTCGAGCCCCCAGATGCGTTTTTGGCGTTTTTGGGCGGCGGGTTTTCCGTGCTGGGGATCGGGAAAACTTTGCCAGGGGGG
>CAZCFM010000240.1:0-1532 GCA_964497855.1 uncultured Verrucomicrobiota bacterium
CCCGGCCCTCCCGACCGATCCGGGGGGGGGCGGTGTGGGGTAACACAACCCGGCATTTGATTACACGCAGACGATTTCGGCGAACTGGAGGAAACGTCCGAAGGAATGGACTTCGATCTGGTGTTCTTTGCGCCAGCGGTGGATGACGCGGCGGTCGATGCTGCCGTTGCTGTCGTCGAGAATCACGCGGCAGTGGGGGTCGAGAAGGCCGCGCATGACGGGGAAAAGTCCGTAGCGTCCGCTGTCGGTGAGATGTTTGGCGGGGCCGTCGCAAATGACGAGGGAGAAATTGCGGGAGAGATCGGAGTCGGGAAGCTCATACCAGTCAAACGATCCATAGGAACGGATGGGGGTATGGTGCACGGTGACATTGCGAAGATGATAACGTTCGATGAGGCGGTGAAGCTTGTCGCGGCAGTCGCTGTCGTGTTCGAAGGTGTGGACGTGGTGCCCGAGGCGTCCGGCGGTGATGGCCAGGAGGAGGGTGGAGAGTCCGCTGCCGCATTCGAGCACATCGCCGGGAGTCGTGTTGGCTTTTCCGGCCATATGACGGAGGTAGCCGCGGCTGTTGGGCCGGAAACCGAGCACGGAGCCGACGCGTTGCAAATCGCCGATCATGTAGCCGGGAGGCGTGCAGGTAGGGTCCACAACCCGCAATGCGGCGATGGCCTCGTCGAGGCTGTTGAGTGCGTTGGGACAGCCCATCTGGAAACGAGTGGGGAGCTGCTTGAAAAAGCGGTAGCCTCGGCTCTGGCGGGTGGTCATCCTTGTGCTCCGCGGACAAGGGTTGAAAGGGAAACGATGCTCATGGATACAGCATACCCCAAAAGAGCTGTAAAAGTGTAGCACAGAAACATTAGATTTTTATTACGATTTACTATAGATAATGACTATGTCTTCAGGGCGAGATTCTTCTCCGCAAACGCGGCCAGAGCCCAGCGGCATTCGTCGATCATGTCGGCGGCGATGTCGCGGCCGTTGCGCAGCTCGGCGGGCAGGACGTTGAAGGTATAGGTTTCGACCTCCATGTGCCGGCAATCGCTGTCCTGCAGGGCTTTCCAGAAGTCGGGACACAGGGTGTGGCGGGTGCTGCGGAGGGCGTCGTTGCCGGGCCAGTGGAGGGGAACGTGGGCGTGAATGCGGAGGGTGCCGGCATGAGGGTCCAGGGCGGCAAGGAACTCCGGCAGATCCCGCCAGCGTTTTCCGCCGCTGCTGTTGACCTGGTGCAAATACACGCCGTCGTCAAAGGCCCGGAGTTGTTCGGGGTCAATGTCGGCCTCGCATTCCAAGGCGGCGCTGAGCTGGATTTTGGAGACGAGGATGCCGGCACGGCCCAGGCGGCGCAGGCTTTCCGCCGGGTCTTCGAACTGCATGGCGACGTGGCAGGTGTCGAGGCAAACCCCGATGTGACGCCGGAGCAGGGCCTCGTCTTTCCCGGCCTGTCGGTAAAGATCATCGAAAAACGCAAGGGTTTCGTCGGTGGTTTCGAGAAGGCAGTCCGGTTCCGGCTCCAGTCCGAGGTGCAGACGTTT
>CAZCFM010000240.1:1632-3059 GCA_964497855.1 uncultured Verrucomicrobiota bacterium
CCGCGTTTGATGTCGGCGGCGGGTCCGCGGAGGGCGCGCAGGAGGTCCGCCAGGCCTTCGCCGGGGTGGACATTCATGCAGTAGCTGAAGTGGAACCCGTTGTTCAGACGCATGCGTGTTCCCGCAGGGCCCCGATGTGTTCGGCGATCCAGTCGTTGTCCAGGGCGTGGATTTCACGGAGGCCGCCGACGGGGGCCGGGAGGGAGAGGGTGAGGCGTCCGCCGAGGTGTTCGCGGAATTCGTCGAGGCCCTGCAGGAGGGCCAGACGTCCGTCCCCGAGACGGGTGTGGAGTTCGGGCGGGTTGAGATCGAAGCCGCAGTGGCGGAGGGCGAGAATCAGGGCGTCGGCGTCGGCGCGGGGTATCCAGCCGAGGCGGGCGGCGTAGAGGGCGTCGAGCGCGATGCCGATGGCGACGGCGTGGCCGTGGGAGATGCGGTAATTGCTGAGGGTTTCGAGTTTGTGGGCGGACCAGTGGCCGAAGTCGAGGGGGCGTGCGGAGCCGAGTTCGAAGGGGTCGCCGGACGTGGCGATGTGCTGGAGGTGGAGTTCAGCGCAGCGGCGGATGAGGCGTTCCATGGAGGGCGTGTCGCGGCGGCCGAGGGCGGGGGACATGTCGCAGAGTTCGCGGAAGAAGGCGGCGTCTTTGATCATGGCGACTTTGAAGGCCTCGGAAATGCCGGCGCGCCAGGCGGTGTCCGTAAGGCCGTCGAGCAGGTCGAAGTCGTTGACAACGGCGTAGGGCGCGGCGAAGACGCCGATGGAATTTTTGCCGCCGTGGAGATTCATGCCGTTTTTGACGCCGATGCCGGCGTCGTTTTGGGCGAGGGTGGTGCTGGGCATGCGCAGGAGGCGCAGGCCGCGGTGGACGAGGGCTGTGGCGAAACCGACGGCGTCAAGCACGGCACCGCCGCCGATGACGAGCACGAAGCTGTGACGGCAGAGGTGGTATTCCAACATCTGGTCCACCAGGGACATGATGCGGCGGTAATCGTTTTTGATGACTTCGCCGCCGGGAACGATTTCAGGGTCGCGGACGAGGGTCAGGCGGTTGCGGCGCAGGGAAAACCAGTGGGAAATGCGCGCGGGCAGGTCGGGGAAGGCGTCGCGGACACCGCTGTCGATGACCACGAAGACCTTGCGGGGGCCTTCGTCCGCCGGCGGGGCGAGAAGGGTTTCAAGGAGGTTGGCTCCGGGCGCGAAGACGTCGCGGCAGAAGTGCACCGGGTAATGGAGAGGGACGGAAACCTGTTGGTCAAGGAAGCTGGAGTCGTGCATGGCAGCAGAACATACCGTAAAAAGGGGTTTTTGTTGAGAGGTTTCTATAGGAAACGTTGCGGGAGTCCAAAGGGTTCAGTGCGGGGGCTGATTTTTGCCGGATGTCGCCCGAGTCCCGGATTTATCCGGAAGTCAGCAAGCACGCTTCAGC
>CAZCFM010000241.1:0-2968 GCA_964497855.1 uncultured Verrucomicrobiota bacterium
CGGCACTTCTTCAGGTAATTGAGGGCGTGGACCTGTCCGGTCATTTCGAGGTCGCCGCGGTAGACGGGATCGTGCCAGCCCTCGATGTCGATGCAGCCCCGGAACCCGCCCAGACGGAGACGGGACAGGATCGCGGTCCAGTCGCTGTCGCCGAAGCCGGGAGTGCGGTGGTAGGCGAAGGGTTTGACGGCCTGGGCGACGGAGGGCAGGGCGATGTCTTCATGCACCGAACTGTGGATGCCGTATTTGCGGATACGGTCCCAGTGGATCGTGGCATCTTTGCCGTGAACATGGAAAATTCGGGACATCCACTCGTCGAGCTGGGGCATGGGATCGATGAGGCTGACCATCTGGTGGCAGGGTTCCCATTCGAGGCCGATGTTGGGCAGGTTGACGGCTTCGAACATCAGTTCCCAGGCGGCGGGATTGTGCGCGATGTTCCAGTCGCCGCTTTGCCAGGTTCCGCCCATGTCGCAGTTTTCAAAAGCAATGCGCACGCCGTGTTCGCCGGCGAATTCCGCCAGGGGTTGAAACACCTCTTTGAAGCGGGGCATGGACTCGTGGATCGCCTTGCCGCGCAGGCGTCCGGCAAATCCGGCGACAATGTCGCAGCCGAACCGTTTGGCGTTCACGATCGCGGTTTTCCACGCGGCGCGGGTCACTTTGGCCATCTCGTCTTTTTCGAGGGGGTTGCCGAACACGCCGAGGCTCGACACCACCGCGCCGGCTTCACCGACGACGGGCATCACCTTCGCGGCCAGTTTGTCGAGTTTGGTTTCGCCGAGGGTTTGCCAAAAGGTGATGCTGAAGGACTCGAATCCGTGCGGAAGAATCTGGCGGATGTAGTCGGCGCTGGCCGGGGAGCCGGGAACCAGGGTGCCAATGCGGATGTCGTGGTGGTTTTCGTGAGGGGTCATGGCGGGGGGGGGGGGAGGTTGAAGGTTGGAAGGTTGCGGGTTGAGGAGGGTTCAGAGTTCGGAAAGTGGAACGCGTCGTCCGCATTCGGCGCTGCGGATGGCCGCGTGGACCATGGCGAGGCTGTGGATGTTGTCGGAGGCGGGCGTGGCAGGGTCGCAGTTTTCGCGGAGGGCGTCGAGGAAATTCCGTATGGCCCCGGCGTGTCCCTCGTGGTCGGCGGGAAAGGAGATGTCTGGAATGTCCACGGGACGGGTGGGGCGGAAAAACCCGCTGTCGCCGTCCATACGTTCGGCGCGAATGCCGTTTCCGCCGTCCCAGAGCAGCGTTCCCTTGTCGCCAACGATGCGCCACGCGCACTCCCAGGAGGTGGGCAGACCCTCCGCGCACCAGCTTCCCCGATAACTGACCGTGCAGCCGCCCTCCATCTCGAAAAAGGCATTGGCGGAGGCCCCGTGGCGGTACCAGGACCCCGGCGGATTCCATTCGTTGGCCGTGGCGGCGAGTGGCCGCGCGGGGAGCAGGTAGCGGGCCTGGTCGAAGGAGTGAATGGCCATATCCAGAAGAAGAACGTGGTCCATTTCCTCCCGGAATCCGCCAAAATGGGGGCCAAGAAAAAAATCGCTGTAGAGGCTGTGGACCTTTCCGATCACTCCCCGGTCCAGGGCCTGGCGGACACGTCGAATGCCCGGCAGCCAGCGGCGGTTCTGCATGACGCCGTAGCGTTTGCCGGCCCGCGCGGCGGCGGCCACCATTTCGCGGGCCTGGGGCATCGTTTCCGCAAGCGGCTTTTCGCCCAGCACATGACAGCCCTGCGCCAGGGCGGTAAGTACGACAGAGTGGTGGGCGGACGGCACAGTGCAGTCGAACACCACATCCGGACGAAGCTGTGTCAGCACCGCCTCAAGGTCGTTGCCCATCACAACGTCGTTCAGTCCGAATTTTTCCGCTTTGGCGCGGGCGTTTTCCAGGCTGAGGTCCACGAGACCGACGATGCGGGCGTGTTCCTGAGTGCCGACGGTTTTGAGCCAGGCATCGGCGATTCCGCCGCAGCCCACGAGGACGATACGAATGGGGTTCATGTGGAGCTGATGTAGCGAAACGGAGACGCCTCGTTTTATCCTTTTGTCTGATTTCCAATACTGAAAAGTCCGGTAAAACTCGAATTCAAACGTAATCCTTGCAAAAAGTGTCTTTTGAAAATAGTCTATTCTCCAATGGAATCCTTTTCTCCGCCGGATGGCATCAGCATATTTTTTGTGCGCCTGCCCCATTTGCGTCATGCGATGCCCCACACCCACCCCTTTCATGAATTCTATTTCAGTCTCAGTTCGGGAGGGACGCAGTTCGCGGACGGCGCCTCCTACGATCTGCGTCCCGGCCAGTTTTTCAGTTTGCCCGCGGGTGTGCCGCATGTCTGCATGGCCTGGAAATCCGCGTATCCGGTGGATGCCGTGGTGATCTACCTGCACGAGGGCGTGTTTTTGGAACGGGGCTACGGCGATGCGGACACCTGCCGCATCCTGAAGCGGGTCCTGAGTGAAGGCCGCGAGGGACGGCATGACATTGACCTTTCTGCCGGAACCGCCGAACGTCTAAAAGAGTTGTTGGTGAGGCTCTGCGACGAGAGAGAGGAGTGGCCCGGGTACCGCGCCGCGCGGAAAGCCGGATTGCAGGAGCTGTTTCTTCATCTCTTGCGGGATCCGGCCCATCGCGCGGCATTGGTGCAGGACCTGCCCGAGGCCCGCGAACGTTTCGAGCGGCTCTTTCTCCACCTGCAGAACCATTTCACTGGCAAACAGACCGTTGAGGCGGCGGCCAAACGCTGTGGACTCAGCCGCAGCCATTTCCACGCCCTCTTCCGCGAAGCCACCGGGACCACCTTTGTCCGTTATCTCAACCGCATGAGGATCGAGTTTGCCAAACAACTGCTTCGGGAAACCGATCTGCCGATCGCGGAGGTCGCCCTCGCCGCCGGCTTTGAACAACTCGCCCATTTTTACCGTTGTTTTCAGCAGGAGACCGGACACCCGCCCGGCCACTGGCGCAGCCG
>CAZCFM010000242.1:0-2890 GCA_964497855.1 uncultured Verrucomicrobiota bacterium
CCCTCAACTCTTCCTCCCCATTCGACACTCGTCACTCGTAACTCGTCACTCCCCATGCCTCTCAAACGCACCAAATCGGAACTCAAGGTCCAACGCGAAGCGCTCAAGCGCTATCAGCGGTACCTGCCGACCCTGCAACTGAAAAAACAGCAGTTGCAGGCGGAAGTGCGTCATGTCGAAACAGCCCGCGCGGAGCTGGAGGCGGAACACGACAAAGTGAAACGCGAACTGCAAAGCTGGGTGGGCCTCTTTGCGGAGGACTTGCCCCTTGGCGAGTGGCTGATCCTGCGGCGCATCGACACCGGCACCCAGCACATCGCCGGCGTGGATGTGCCTGTGCTGCGTTCCCTCGAAATCGACGAAGTCGTCCCAAACCGCCTCGACCAGCCGGTCTGGATTGACGACGGACTTCGCGCCCTGCGCCGCGAAATCGAATTCCGCATGAAACTGCATGTGCTCGACATCCAGCAGACCCTGCTCGAACAGGAACTGCGCACCACCAGCCAGCGCGTCAATCTGTTTGAAAAAATCAAAATTCCCGAGTGCCGCAACAATATCCGCATCATCCGCATCACCCTCGGCGACGAGCAGGTGGCCGGTGTCGCCCGCGGCAAACTCGCCAAACGCAAGAGCGAGGAGAGCGCGGCATGATCACCCCCATGCGCCACGCCACCCTGATCGTCCGCGCCGAGGACGCGGAACGTCTGCTCAACCAGCTCGGAGAGCTGGGCCTGCTGCATCTCCAGCTCCAGCCCTGCGGCGGCCCCGAACTGGAATCCCTGCACACCGGGCTCGTTCTCCTCGGCAAAGTCATTCAAAAGCTGGAGACGCTCGAAAATGTTCCGCCCTCCGACCAGCCGGTGGACGCCTCGGCGGTGCTGGACGCTCTCCTGAAGTTGCACAAAAATCTGCGCGAACTCAAGCTGCTGGAAACCAAACTCGTGCGGGAAGCCCGCGCCTGGGAGGCCTTTGGCGACATCGATCCCGACACCGTGCGCGTCCTGCGCGCCGGCGGACTCCACATCGGTTTCTACCGCGCGAACCAGCCCGTTCTGCCCGAAGGCTGCCTCTGGATTCAAGGCAAAGCCGGCTGCGGCATCGCCGTCGGTCTGACGGCGGATCTCGCCGATTTGTCGCTGGAGTCCGTCCCTCTTCCCGTCCGCGGCCCCCGCCGCATCCGCGAACGCCTCGCCCGCCTGCACGCGCTCGAAGAACGCTACAAACGCGAAGGCCTGCAACTCGCGTCCGCCCTTCCCGCCCTCCGCGACGAACAGACCCGCCTGCGCAACAAACTCGATTTCCATCTCGCCCGCGACGGCATGTCCGGCGACGATGCCCTCCGCTGGATCGAAGGCTTTGTGCCCGCTGAAAAAACCGATGCTCTCGCTCCTCTCGCCGAAGCCGCCGGGGCCGCGCTCTCGCTCCGCGCGCCGGAGGAAAACGATCCCACGCCCACCCTGCTCAAACAGTCGAAGGTCGTGAGCTGGATTCAGCCCGTCTACAACTTCCTCGGCGTCACCCCCGGCTACAACGAAGTGGACATCGGCTGGAGTTTCCTGCTCTTCCTCTCCATTTTCTCCGGCATGATCATCGGCGACGCGGGCTACGGTTTCCTGCTCACCGCGTTTGTGCTCGTCCTCAATCTGTTAAAACCCGGCACCCGCGGCAAATTCGCCAACCTCCTGCTCTGCATGGGCGGCGCGACGCTGGTCTGGGGCCTCCTCTCCGGCAACACCTTCGGCATGGAGGAACCGCCCGGCTTCCTCGCCGCCTTCAAGATTCCGGCCCTCACCGAGACCGTGCCCGTCATGCGCCTCTGCTTCCTCCTTGGGGCGTCCCATCTTACGCTCGCACACCTTTGGAACCTCTGGCGCAAACGCAAGAGCCTGCAGGCCCTCGCCGAACTCGGCTGGATCGGCAGCACCTGGTGCATGTATTTCATCACCGGCATGATGGTGCTCAAAGAAACACTGCCCACGTGGGTGACACCCGTCTTCGCGGCCAGCGCCGCCCTCATCGTGGTCTTCATGACCCCGCTGAACAAAATCAAAACCGAGTGGGTGCAGCACATGATGCTGCCACTGTCCTTCGTGAACAACTTTGTGGACGTGGTGAGCTACGTTCGTCTCTACGCGGTGGGCATGGCGGGTCTGGCCCTCGCCCAGAGTTTCAACGACATGATTCTGGGGGGTGGTGGCGAGCGCAACTGGATCGTCACCGGCATCATGCTGATCGTGCTCGTGCTCATGCATGCCCTGAACTTCATTCTCGCCGGCCTCGGCGTGATGGTGCACGGCATCCGCCTCAACACCCTCGAATTCGCCTCCCACATCGGCCTCACCTGGAGTGGCATCCCCTACAAACCCTTTTCGCATCGTCAACCTTCCCAAAACGCATAACCCCTTACCTTTTAGGAGTCCCTACCCATGAATGAAATCACTATGACCTCTCTCGGAACCCTCGGCGGCGCCATGGCCCTGTGCCTGGCCGCGATTGGATCCGCCCTCGGTTCCGGTGCCGCCGGCCTTTCCGCCGTCGGTGCCTGGAAACGCGCGTTTCTTCAGGATCGTCCCGCCAGCTTCCTGCTGGTGATCTTTGTTGGCGCGCCCCTCTCCCAGATCATTTACGCCATGATTCTGATGGGGGATATCCTGAAACACGCCAAAGCCGTCCCCCAGGCCTGGCCCCTGCTCTTCTTCGGCGGTATCTTCGCCGGAATCGGCATGGGCATGTCCGCCTATATTCAGGGCAAAGCCGGCGCCGCGGGCGCCGACTCCCTCGGTGAAACCGGCAAAGGCTTCGGTCTTTACCTCATGACCATCGGCATGGTGGAAACCGTCGCGCTCTTCGTGCTCGTGTTCATGCTCGGCGTCGTCGCGATCTAACCGAT
>CAZCFM010000243.1:0-2812 GCA_964497855.1 uncultured Verrucomicrobiota bacterium
GCGTCCAGGTGGCTGTTTTCCCGGTTGCAAGGATATAACTTCCATTGCTGCTCACATTGGTGTGATATTGGCCAGCTTTTATCCGTCCCAATGTGGAATCAGTGGAAAACGTGCCCGTGCCCGACTCGCCATAATCATGGCTGTCGATGATCACGACTTGCGCGGACAATGGGTTCAACACGGAAAGGGCACACAACAGGGCAAGGGATGTTACTTTCATGGGGATTCTCCTCAAGGATTGGGTTCAAAACGGACAAAGAGTACCACATCGCAACCCGAAGAGATATGCGTCCAAACGAATAAGATTGGCAAAAAAACGAAAAATGACATCCTTTCCGCATGAAACCGAAACGCATCGCCCTGAATTTGAGTGGAGTCCTGACCCTGTATCGCGACATTGTGGAGGGCATGGCCGCTTATCTGCAGCACCATCCGGAGTGGGAAATCATGTGGCAGGGCCCGAATTTGTTCTGGCGGGGATCCGAGGTGTGGTCCAGCGGGGCGGACGCCGTGATCAGCGGTCCCCTCGGGAAAGACGGAGATTCGGCCTTGCGGCGCTTCAAGGGAAAAATCATCTGCGTGAGCAATTTCAAGCGGGAGGACCGCGTCCACACCGTGGTCAACGACGACCGGGAAGTGGGGCGCATGGCCGGCCGGCACCTGTCCGGCCTGGGGTTCCGACATCTGGCCTATGTGAATGCATCAAACAGCTATTTTGCGGCGGAACGCCTGCACGGGGCTCGTGAAATTCTGGAACAGTTGCCCGGAGGCAGGGTGCAGGCCTTTTCCGCACCGGACCTCCTGAAAATGGCGCCCGTCCTTGATGATATCCTCGCGTGTTTCCATCCGCCTTTTTCCATCTATTGCGACGCGGACATACCCGCCGTGAAACTCGCCGAAGAGGCGTTCCGGAGAGGGTTCCGCATTCCAGAGGATGCGGCCCTGCTGGGAACGGACAACTCGCCCTTGCTCTGCCAGTTTTGTCGCCCCCGGCTCTCCAGCGTCGCCCTGGATGCGCAGAGAATTGGACTGCGGATCGGTCAGTTGCTGGAAGAAGTTCCGGACAGCGGCGACACGGCCCCGAGGCGCATCGAAATACCGCCGCTGGGGGTGGAGGCCCGCAGATCCACGGACATCACGGCGTTGGAGGACCGGCGCGTGGCCAAAGCCCTGGACATCCTGCGAGCCCGGCGGGGACGGGGCCTCACGGTGGAGCAGGTGGCCCGCGAAGCCGGCATGTCCAAACGACTCCTGGAAATCAAGTTCAAGGAAGCCCTCCACCGCAGCCCGCATCAGGAGATTCTTCGTCTGCGCGTCGATCATGCCCGGGACTTGCTGCGAAGGACCGATTGGACCATGGGCCGCATCGCGGGGGAGGTTGGTTTCGAGGACATCCGATCCTTCAACCATGTCTTTCGAAAGGAAACGGGCATGACCCCCCGCGATTTCCGC
Organism: uncultured Verrucomicrobiota bacterium; assembly: GCA_964497855.1. GTDB lineage: Bacteria > Verrucomicrobiota > Kiritimatiellia > SS1-B-03-39 > UBA6053 > CAYLNG01. Next base: position 1,453 of record CAZCFM010000243.1, read on the forward strand.
AAAGGGTCCTCGTAGCTCCCGTCCAAAACCCGTTCGCAGCGGGAAGTTTTGCTGCCCATCATTTTTTCTGCTATCGAAGCGCCCCTCCATGAACACCCACGACATCCAAACCCTCATCGACAGCGCCGCCGCGGCGGGCGGCGGCCGCGTCTCCATCCCTCCCGGCCTCCACCTCTGCGGCACCCTCGAACTCAAAAGCCACGTCGAACTCCATTTGGAGCCCGGTGCCCGCCTCAAGGCCTCGCCCAACCCCGACGACTTCCGCAAGATCGGCATCGCCGGCCTCTACGGCGGCTCCTCCGGCGGCTTCCTCCTCACCGCCCACAACGCCGAACACATCGCCATCACCGGACTTGGCACCCTCGACGGCTCCGCGCTCGACTACATGGACGGCTGGTGGCACGAACCCTACATCCGCGCTCCCAAAGAATGGCGTCCCCGCGGCATCGGCTTCTTCGGCTGCACACACGTCACCCTCCGCGATTTTACCTTCCGCGACGCCGCCTCCTGGACCATCCATCTCACCGGCTGTGTCGACGTCCTCTGCCAGAACCTCCGCATCCTCAACCGCCTCGACGTGCCCAACTGCGACGGCATCGACCCCGACCACTGCCGCGACGTGCGCATCCTCGGCTGCCACATCGAGGCCGCCGACGACGGCATCGTTCTCAAAAACACCCGCGAATACACGGACTACGGCCCCTGCGAAAACATCATTGTCAGCGGATGCACGATCATCAGCACCTCCGCCGCCATCAAGCTGGGCACGGAGAGTTCCTGTGATTTCCGCAACGTGATCGTCGACAACTGCGTCATTCACTCCAGCCACCGCGGCCTCGCCATCCAGTTGCGCGACCAGGGCAGCATCGAAAACGTCTCCTTCAGCAATTGCATCGTCGAGACCCGCCTCTTCCACGAACGCTACTGGGGACGCGCCGAACCCATCTACGTCACCGCCGTGCCGCGCCACGCCGGGCAGCCGGCCGGACACATCCGCGACATCCGCTTTTTCAACATCCGCTGCCGTTCCGAGAATGGCATTTTTCTCGCGGGCAGTCCCGATGCGCCCCTCTGCGACATCCATCTCGAAAACGTGCGCGTGGACCTACAGCACCACAGCAAATGGGAAGGCGGACGACACGACTACCGTCCCAGCCTCAGCGCCGAACACGGAGGCCTGGAGCCCGGACTCACCCATGGCCTTTTCGCCAAACACGTGCGTGGCCTCATCCTGCGAAATGTGCAGAGCTCCTGGACAGGTCCCATCCCCGACTGGGCCGGAAAAAATCATCATTTTGTCGATGTGCGGGTGTAGGACAAAAATTTGATTAAGCCGCATGAGAACGCCTTGAATCCTGCG
>CAZCFM010000244.1:0-2788 GCA_964497855.1 uncultured Verrucomicrobiota bacterium
TTCAAATCCCTCTGCTGGCTCCACTTTTTTTTTCTCCATTCCCTGCCTCCCCCCTGCGCTTCGCTCACGCCACATCGCCCTTCCGGTAGAGATACCTCTGGAAGTCGGTGAACATCTCCCTCACCTGTGCTTCAGGGGCGTCCAGGTCGGCAAGCGCATCCGCGATGCTCTCGTGGTAGCGGAGACGCAGGAGATGCGGCAGCTTTTCCTGGTTCAGTTCCTCGACACCCTCTTTGACGTAGTGGTCCAGCACGAATTCAAGAAACGCCTGTTGTTTGGTGCTGAAATCCGCGTGCAGGAAAAGTCGGGCCATCTCCGCGCGGCGGGCGCGGGTCAGCGGCGGAACGTTGTAGGCGACATAGGCGAGTACATCGAAAATGTCACGATGGTGAAATACGGCTTGTTCTCGTACAGGCGGGTGCCGCGTCCGATGATCTGCTTGAACTCGATGATGCGGTTCACGGGCCGAAGGAGAACGATGTTCCGCACGTCCCGCGCGTCCACCCCCGTGCTCAGCTTTTGGGAGGTGGTCAGGATGGTGGGAATGGTCTTCTCGTTGTCCTGAAACTCCCGCAGGAATCGTTCGCCGATCTCCCCGTCATTGGCCGTCACCCGCACGCAGTAATTGGGATGAGTGGACTTCTTCATCTGGTTGATCAAGTCCCGCACCGCCAGCGCATGGGTCTGATTGGCGCAGAAGACCAGTGTTTTCTGGGTTTGATCGATCATCTCCATGAACAGTTTCACCCGGTAGGCCTCCCGCTGTTTGATCTCGATGATCCGGTTGAAATCAGCCTCCTCGTAGCGTTTGCCTTTTTCAATCTCGCCTGAAAGAACCTCGTCATCGGAGGTGTAGATGTATTCATCCAGCGTGGTGGAAATCTCCTTCACGCGGAAGGGCGAGAGGAAGCCGTCGTTGATGCCGTCCTTGAGGGAATAGATATAGACGGGATCGCCGAAATACCGATAGGTGTCCGCGTTCTCCTCCCGTTTGGGGGTGGCGGTGAGGCCCAGTTGCACCGCCGGCTTGAAATACTCCAGAATGGCCCGCCAGGTGCTCTCGTCGTTGGCCCCGCCCCGGTGGCACTCGTCGATGATGATGAGGTCAAAAAAGTCCGGCGGATACTGCCCAAAAACAAAATCCCCTTTCCGGTCCGACGGGTCCGTTGGGTCCCCGCCCGTCATAAAGGTCTGGAAAATCGTGAAAAACAGATTGGCGTTCTTGGGGACGCGGCCCTTTTTGCTGATCTCATCGGGCCGGATGCGCACCAGCGCGTCTTCTGGAAACGCGGAGAACGCGTTATAGGCCTGATTCGCCAGCACGTTGCGGTCCGCCAGAAACAGGATGCGGGGGCGACGGGAGGGTTCGCGGCTGAGGTTCCAGCGGCTGTGATACAGTTTCCAGGCGATCTGGAAGGCGATAAACGTTTTCCCTGTCCCGGTGGCCAGCGTCAGCAGGATGCGCTCCTGCCCGTGGGCGATAGCCTCCAGCACCCGTTCGATGGCGATGTCCTGATAGTAGCGGGCCGGGTGCGTGCCGCCCTTGTCCTCAAAGCCCACTTCGGAGAAACGATCCCGCCATGCATTTGTTTCCGCGAAGGTCCGCGCCCAGAGTTCTTCCGGGTCGGGGAAACTCGCGACTTCTCCCTCGGTCCCCGTCTGCATGTCGATGCCGTAAAACCCTTGGCCGTTGCTGGCGTAGGTGAAGCGGATGGCGAGTTTGGCGGCGTAGTCCTTCGCCTGCCCCGCGCCCTCGGTCAGTTCGCAATCCCAGGCCTTCGCCTCCACCACGGCCAGTTGTTTGTTGCGGTACTCCAGCACGTAGTCGGCGATGGTCGGTTTGCCGCGTCCCCGTCCCTCGTTCAGCCGTCCGGGGCTGATGGGAAACTCCCGGCGGATGCGACTGCCCTCCACCACGCCCCAGCCCGCCGCCGCCAGCGCCGGGTCAATGTGTTCCGCTCGTGTTTCCGCTTCATTCATGGGTTTTCGGGGGTTGGGACCGGACGGACCTTACGGACCCAACGGGATTTGTGCAACTCCATATCGTTCACTTCGGCCTCGTGCCCTTGCACTCCGGGTAGGCCGTGCAGCCCCAGAACTCCCCTTTGGAGGAACGGCGCACACGCATGGGCTTGTCGCAGAGAGGACAGGCCGGGGCGTCCGCGTCGCGCAGCCCCTCCCGCGCCGCGAGGCGGCGAGTGGCCATGCGCTCATGGAAGCCCCCCTCCGCCTCGAAGGCCTCGCCCAGCGCCTCCAACTGACGGTCCAGGAGTTTCATGGCCCGTCCGATAATGATCAACATGGCGTTCGCCACCACCAGATCGTCGTCGCTGTCCAGCCATTTTGCATAAAGGGCCCGCTGCTTGAAGGCGTGTTTGGCGGATTCGTGCACCATGTCCTCGTCGAATTCCGGCTCCAGCACCCGGATCGCGTTCAGCTCCCTGGCTTCCGGGCTGTGGACCGACCACGGACACTGCCCCTTGTCCTGGATCCAGTCCTCGAAGTCTCCCCGCAGTTCGCCCAGGCTCGCCCGCGCGACATCCGTCAGCCGGATCTCCGTGTCCTTCGAGGTTGCGGAACGCTCCGAACCCTCGATGATGTTCTGTTTACCGCTCCGCGCCGCCTGCGTCATCTGGTCGTACTGCCGTCCCGTCGGATCGTAGTATTTCTCGTCCTGCTCCCGTCGGTTGTGGGTCATGAAACGACGGCAGAATTTCCGCGTCTCCATCCGGATCACTGTCGCCAGCGTGAAACTGTGCAAGCGCCGGAACCCGCCCGATTTGTCAAA
>CAZCFM010000245.1:0-2776 GCA_964497855.1 uncultured Verrucomicrobiota bacterium
TGTAGCTCGGATTCTGCGGGGCGAAATCGAGTTCGATGCGGTCGAGGATGGCGCGGTACTGCTCGGGACGCAGGCGCGAGGCCCAGTCTTCGGCCCTGCCGACGCCGTGGAGGATTTTGCTTTCGGCGAAGATCGCCTCCAGCCAGCGGGTTTCAAAAAATTCAAGGTAGGCGGAAGCGTCGGGAGCGCCCTTGAGCAGTTCGATGAGGAATTCGCGGACGAGGGGCTCTTCGTTCTGAATGGGCGGCAGCACGATGTCGCGGCCGGGCTGGTACTGGAAGTTGACCCATTCGGTGGCCTGGCGCTGGAGGGTCGCGCGGCGGTCGCGCGGCAGGTAGGAGACCTGGCGGGGCAACTGCAGGTACGTGCGGAAAAGTTCCTCGTCGTAGACCCCGAGGCGGCGCTGGTGGTCGAGCAGGCGGAAGAGCACGGAGGCTTTGAGCGAATTGTGCATCGGCTCGAGCGTGCTGACGAAGGCCCAGACTTCGCGAAAATGCGCGACGGCGGCGGCGTGGTCCTGCGAGAGGTCGGCGTCGGGCGCGGGCAGGCGGGCGAGGCGTTCGGTGACGTAGGCTTCTTCGCGCAGCAGCGAGGGACGGCGCTGGGCGAGTTCCTCCAACTGCGCGCGGGTGAGTTGACTGTGGATGTTGTGGTGGCCGAAGCCGCGGCTGTCCTTGTAGTCCAGGTCGGCGAGAATCAAATCGACGAGGCCGGCGACATCGGGCTGAGTGAGACGTCCCAGGTACGCGCGGCGGAAGTCGGGGTTCTGGTTGGGGTTGCCGACCAGTTCGAGGCCGCGGGGCGTGAGGCTGTCGAGCAGGCCGCGGCGCTGGGCCTCCTTCATGAAGACATCGACGCCGTACTGTTCGGGTTTGAGGGCGGAGGGATGGCGGGAGGCGCGTTGTTCGTGGCGGGCGCGGTGGTTGAAGGACAGGCCGAGTTCGTCGCGCAGGTGGGTCCAACTGGCGTCAGAGGCGGCGTCGAATTCGATCAGGCGCTGGCGGCGGCGCATTTCCAACATGCGTTCGTTCCAGTTGTTGCGGTTGCGGGTTTGCCAGGCGTCGAGGGTGCGTTGGAAGGCGACGCGGTCGTTGGAGAGTTGGTGGTGGAGACAGTGGTAATAGAACCAGTCCTCGGTGTCGGGCACGAGTTCCTTGAGGGCGGCGGCGCGGTCGCCCCAGGCGAAGGCTTCGAGGAACTCCAGATCATTGGGATCGGCGGCACGCAGGGCGCAGAGCGAAAACAGCACAACACAGCAGAGCAATTTTTTCATGGGGGTCTCCAAAACGGACGGTAGACGGAAAGTGTACACCCTTGAGACGCCCCCCGGCAGACAAATCTTGGAAGATTGTGTAAAAAAGTTGTATGACGCGGCGAACCGCGTTCGTTTTTGCCGGACAAAAGATACCCCCGAGGTCGACGCACCCAGCCTTCTCGCGGCGAAGCCGCTGCGCGGGCCCGGGCAGCGGCCTGCGCTTCCCGTCCCGGCCAACTCAGCCGTCTTCACCCACCGTAAACGTCTATGCCGCCCGACGGCAAACGCTTTTGGCTTTGCGATTCCAATCGGCCTTTTGAGTCTTTATCCCGGCCAACGTTTACCCTGATCGGACCGAGTTTACGTGGTTCGATCAAGGGTCTTGTTGTATCATTCAGAGTTTGTTCCGCTTTTCTCAGGCTGGATGGAATCAAGGACAGAGTTTGTAAATGGCGCGATCGATTCAACGCCTTTAATTGACTCAATGAACTCTTTTTCAGGTATGGGTTCATAAAATCCGTCTTCTCTCCTCCTGTACATTTCAATGAGTCCGAAATCCGCAGATATGACCATGACATGATCCATTTCCCCATCCTTGTCTTGGTCCTGTATGGAAACTGAAAAATCGCCAACACTGGTGAAGTGATGCCCTTTACCATCTTTGTTATCACTTATACTCAATAGGGCTTCACCTTTGATCCAGAAAATCTGCTGAATGCTGTCGATTTTCCCATCTTGATCTGTGTCAATTTCGTTCCTTTCATAGACTTTGTTTAAACCACGATGAACCTGAAGTCTTCTGATCTCTCCAATCCCACGGCCTTCGATAGCTGGGTAAATTTGCTGTGACTTCTTCAAAGCGTAGGATTTTTCGCAAACTCCTCTTGTCGCCAACAGCATCAACATCACAAAAGTTATTTTCATTTTCATACCAGATACAACGTTTGCATTCAGGCTAAAAATGCGCGAGCAGTTTTTTGCCTGCATTGCTTTGCTCGACTTTTTCCATCATTTCCACGACTAGATCATCTACTTCCGAGCAGTGCCGGTATCCAAGGACAAGAGCGCCAGCAAAGCAAAGAAAGGCGACCGACAGCGACACAAGTTCACCTCTGTGCAACACGGTCAAAAAGGCCGAAAAAAGAAACCCAAGAGTCAAGCCCAGCTGAACAATGACTCTCAACAGGTGCGCGTTTCGGACATTCATGGCGGCGGCATGCCAAGCACTCAGCCATTCCTCCCTATTGGGTGCGGCTCTGTAGGACGCCGTAAATTCGCGAATGATCGGAAATCTCATCTCTCTCCAAAATCGAACAAGTTATAGATCGGTTTTCGGGTATCCTGCGCGATATCTATCGGTGTGGCAAGGTTTTTCTGTAATTTCGGGATGAAACCGCCATCCGATAGCGATATTGCAACAGGAACAATATGTAGTGCGCAAAGGGGGAGCCTGGCGGAGATCTACGTGAAAGGGTTTACCGCACGTATGCCACCGTAGTCCTGGCCAGGGTTAAAATCTTC
>CAZCFM010000246.1:0-2734 GCA_964497855.1 uncultured Verrucomicrobiota bacterium
TATTGACGCCGAAGAGGCCCCGGGTCAATCCAATCCTTTCCAGCGGAACGTGAGCAGGCGCAGTCCGTTGAGGCAGACGAGCACGGTGGAGCCCTCGTGGCCGACCACCCCCAGCGGGAGGGGGATGCCAATGGTGAGCGCGGAAATGACCAGTACAAGGATCACGGCCAGCGAAAACACCAGGTTCTGGGTGACGATGCGGCGGGACTGGCGCGACAGGGCCAGCGCGTAGGCGAGTTGTTGCAGGTTTTCGCCCATCAGCACCACGTCGGCGGTTTCCATCGCCACGTCGGTTCCGGCGGCGCCCATGGCCACGCCCACGTGCGCGGCGGCCAGCGCCGGGGCATCGTTCACGCCGTCGCCGATCATCGCGACGGGGCCGATGCGGGCGAGTTTGCGGATGACGCCCACTTTGTCCTCGGGCAGAAGGCCGGCAAACACGTCGTCGATGCCCGCCGCTTTCGCGATGTGGGCGGCGACGCGCGGATGGTCGCCCGTGAGCATCGCAATGCGGCGGACGCCGAGTTTGCGAAGGGCGCTGACAATGGCCGGGGCGTCGGGACGAAGTTCGTCGGCAACCGCCAGCAGGCCCAGGACCTTGTCCAGCGCACCCGTGGGAAGTCGTTCGCCGACGACAATGATGCCGCGGCCCTCCTCCTGCAGCCGCGCGGCCTCCCCGGCCAGGTTTCCGGGCAGGATCACACCGCTTTGCTCAAACCACTGCAAGCTGCCGACAGCGAGGGGATGACCCTCGACCTCCGCGACGGCCCCTTTGCCGGGCAGGGCCTGGAAGCCGTTCGCTTCGGGGAGTTTCAGCCCCTTTTCGCGGGCGGATTCGAGCACGGCGCGGGCGAGGGGGTGTTCGGAATGCACTTCCAGCGCGGCGGTCAGGCGCAGCAAGGTGTCGGCGTCCAGGCCGTTTTCGGGGCAGAGGACGTGGGTCACGCGCGGTTTGCCGCGGGTCAGGGTTCCGGTCTTGTCGAAGGCAACGACTTCGATGTCGGCCATGCGTTCGAGGTGGACGCCTCCTTTAAAGAGGACACCGCGGCGGGCGGCGCCGCCAATGGCGGAGAGGAACGCGGCGGGCGTGCTGATGACAAGGGCGCAGGGCGAGGCGACGACCATGACCGTCATCGCGCGGTAGAAATTGGCGCTGAACTCGGCACCGAAAACCAGCCAGGGAACCAGAATGAGACCGAGGGTCAGCAAAATCACGCCGAGGGCGTAGTGCTGTTCGGCCTTTTCCAGGAAGCGCTGGGTTTTCGCTTTCTGGGCCTGCGCGTCTTCGACAAGGCTGATGATGCGGGCGAGGGTGGAGTCGGCGGCGCGTTTGTCCACGCGGTATTCGAGAGCGCCGCTCTGGTTCATCGTGCCGGCGAACAGGGCGTCACCGGCGGCCTTGGAGATGGGCAGCGACTCGCCGGTGAGGGAGGATTCGTCCACCGAGCTTTCGCCGCGCACGACGTGTCCATCGAGCGCGATGTTTTCGCCGGGCTTGACGCGCACGAGGGCGCCGGGCACCACGTCCTCGATCGCCACCGGGGCCCAGTCGCCGCTGGCGTTCTGCTGGAGCACCCGGCTGGGGCGGAGTTTCATCAGGGCCTGGATGGCTTTGCGGGAGCGGTCAAGCGCGTGGGCCTGGAGAACGTTGGAGAGGGCGAAAAGGAAGAGCAGCATTCCACCCTCGAAGGGGGCGTTCACGTAGGCGGCGCCGAGCGCGGCGAGCACCATCAGCAAATCGACATCGACCACGCCCTGCAGCAGGGACTTGAGACCGGCGGAGACCCCGAACCAGCCGCCGCTGAGGTAAGCGAGGACCCAGGCGGCCAGCGCGAGGTTTTTCTGGCCGGGCAGGAAATGTTCGAGCAGGAGGCCGAGGCCGAGGCTGACGCCGCAGAGGATCATCAGCACGGATTCGAGGCGGTTGGAGGCGTCTTCGGATTTGTCCTCGGGCGTGCTGGCGCGCACCCCTTCGTCAAGCGTGGCCGCGCTGGTCTGGGAGGGATCGTAGTCGATACTGAGGCGTCCGGCGAGGAAACTGGCGTGGGCGCGGCGCACGCCGGGCAGGAGTTCGATGCGTTTTTCGAGACGGGAGGCGCAGGTTTCGCAGAAGCGGCCGCTGAGGCGGAGACCGCAGGTGCGGAATCGTTCCGCGCCAAGACGATCCATGCGCTCGGCGTAGCGTTTAAGCTGTTTCTCGGTCGTTCGGCTCGGGTCGAATTCCAGCAGCAGACTGCCGTCGGACGGGTCGCGGGAAACGGCATGAATGCCCTCCGGAAGGGAAGTCAACAGATCGGCGCAGGTGGATGCAGGGGCGGGTTTTTCGGGAGTTGTCATGCCGACATTCTCCCGCATTTTCAGGGATAATCAATGCAAATATCCTTGAAAGATAAGGATTTATGTAAATCACTACGGATAGAACCCAAGCGCGGGTTTGAGTCGTCAAGCGCCCGATGGACGAGGGAAGCCAGACCACAGGGCCAAACACCCGGCACCCTTTCAGGGTGAAGAATTACGTGCAGCATTGCGTCATTCTACGGGTGGGTACCGCTGCCCATCCGTGGAATGCTTTCGCTGCAGTTGAATCTGCGATAACCCCCACCGTAACGAGCCTTCAAACTGAGGTCCGGAGCATTGTCCATGGCTGGGCCGGAATGGCGGCAGCCATCATCTTTTTTTCAATTTTCCTCGGCGCCAGAAGACGGAACGCATCCAGAACCCTGAGTTTCATCCT
>CAZCFM010000247.1:0-2707 GCA_964497855.1 uncultured Verrucomicrobiota bacterium
GTCCTGCTCCCGGCCCAAATCGTGGCCTCCCGCATCACCGAAGTCACCCTTTTCGCCGACCGGGCCCGCGTCACCCGCGAGGCCGCCCTCGACCTGGAAGCGGGGGTACGCTCCGTGGAGCTGGCCAACCTGCCGGCTTGGGTCGACCCCGCTTCGGTCCGCGCGCGTCTTCTGCCCGGCGGGGAAGTCCTCGATGTCCGATCCCGCCTCGAATTCCTCAGCCGCACCCCAGACGCCGATGTCCGCGCCGCCGAGGACAAGCTGCAGGACCTGGCCGATCGCATGGCTGAACTGGAGGACAAGCGCCGCGCCCTCGAGGAGAAAAAACAACAAATCGGCGCCATTCGAGCCTTCGCGGCCGAAACCCTGCCCGCCGATGTCCCGCTGCGCGACATCCCCGTCGAGTATTTCCGCCAGTTGGCCGATTTTATCCACGCCAGCACGGTGGGGATTGACGCCGACCGCCGCGCCCTCGCCAAGGACATCCGCCTTCTGGCGCCGGAGCTTGACGCGGCGAAGCGCAGTCTGGCCGATCTCCAGCGCGGGGCCCGCCTCGAACAGCTTCACCTCGCGCTGACCCTCCGCCCGGACGCCGCCGGGGCGCACACCCTCGTCGTCACCTACGAACTCCCCGGCGCAAGCTGGGAGGCCGCCCACGAAATCCGCGTCCGCGACGGCAACCGCGTGAGCCTCGTGTCCCTCGCCCGCATCCGCCAAACCAGTGGCGAAGACTGGGAAGACGCCCGCTTTTTCTTCTCCACCCGCCGCCCCGGACAGACCGTATCCGTTCCCCAGCTCGAAAGCCTCCTGCTCGGCAAACGCACGGCGCTCAACCCGATGCTGCTGCTGTCCGGCAACGATGACTCCTGGAATCTCGCCAACCGAAATTATATCGACAACAACCTCGTCTTCAACGGGTACATCCAGAGTGGAAAAGCCTCCGGTGTGAACATCCAGGGGAACTGGCAGCGGCAGAACGACCTCCAGGTGCGCGCCCAGAAGGTCTTCGCGCAACTCGAGGCCCGCGGCACAACGGCCCTGTTTGAGGCGGAAGGGCGCTTCACGGTCCGCAGCGACGGCGAGGAGGTCCGCATTCCCTTCGCCCGCGTCGAGCAGGAGGGCGAACTGCGCATTCTGGCCGCGCCGGAGCTTTCCCCCAACGCCGCCCGTGGCATCGAACTCAGCTACAACCATCCCCAGCCATTGCTGCCCGGCGACGCCGCCCTCTTCGTCGATGGCGCCTTCATCGGCAACACGTCCCTGGGCTTTGCCGGCCCCGGCGAGCGTTTTGTGCTCTTTGCGGGCAGCGAGGACAGCCTCAAACTCAGCCGCAAGCTCAACCACAAGGAAAGCGAACTCCGCCGGGGACGCAGCAGCAACCGCATGGTTGTCTCCTTCCTCATCAGCGCCGAAAACACCGGCGACCGCCCCCTGCCGCTGCGCCTCGCCGACCGCATTCCCGTCTCCAACGACAAAGACATCAAAGTCAGCTCCGTGCGCATCGAACCCTCCATCACGCCCGGCGAGGACGGACTGCTCACTTGGGAAACCACAATCGAACCCAAAAGCACCCGCACCTTCACCCTGCGCTATGTCGTCGAGTATCCAACGGGACTGGAACGGAGGCGTTCGTCGTCATTGAAAGACGCCGAGATGAGCCCTCTCCCGGGAATGCCCGTAGACAATGCCCCCGCCTCCGCCGTGGACCAGATTCTCGACCTCGAAGCAAAGTTTTGAGGCGGAATCCCCCGTTCGACGGCGGCCCCCGCCGTCCCACACGTCATTGGTTGTTGTTTAATATGATGTCACAAAAATAATGAAGAAATTTACCATACTGTTTGCCTTCACGTTGCTGGCCGGATGCGCACGTGACACAACCACGACGCGCACGCTCCCCGGCGGGCACGTTCTGCGCGAGTCAAAACAGTCCGGCTCACATGAAATCATCGAAATGTCGGTCTGGAAGCAGACTAACACTACCGAACTTCTTGTGTGCCGGATCGTGTCGGACCGTGGCAAGGTTGTTTCGATCATGCCCACACCCGTCCAAACGGATACAAACCGTCCCACAGCAAACTTCATCACCATGGGTGATGGATGGACCAGTGTTCTCACTCTCCGTCTGGACGAGCGCGGCAAGCTCTTTCAGGATGAACTCGATATGGCCGACCCTCGCAGTATCGAGTTCGGGTTCGACAGGATTGATCAACTCCTACAGCATGCAGTTTCTCTCGGACCCGTCTATCTGACCGTCGAGCAGAATGCTGACGTCACCAGATTTGAGGAAGTGTTCAGCAAACTGGCAGCATCCGCCCCGATAGTCGGGGTTGGATGGAAACACGGATGGTGGTGAGTTTCTCGCTTGGAATGGCCGCAAGTGTCCTTGTTGCAACGCGGGATGTTCCCGGGAACTCCGACGGGCTGCGGCAGGCGATTTTTTGGCTTTGTGGAGCTTGTGCCTGCATTTGCCTGTTTGGCCTTCTGGCCGGGATCGGGGCTTTGTTCCGGAAACCGCAGCGGCGGGAAGGTGCCCTCCTCGCCGGTCTGGCGTTGTTGGTGGTCCCGATTTTTGGGTTGGCCGGACTGCTCGCGCGCATGCTGCGATGAACATGCAGGGCGCGTGCCGGAGTTCCGCGTTCAGGGCCCAGACCTCAGTTTGAGGGCCTCTCAGGCGGGATTTGATCGCAAATTCAAATGCTGACTGAAG
>CAZCFM010000248.1:0-2689 GCA_964497855.1 uncultured Verrucomicrobiota bacterium
ATTTATACTTTAGATTGTGTCACAGGGAAAAGCAAACGATATTCGATACGACATGGCCGCAACGTTCAATCCATCCCCTTCACTATTCTTGCGAAAAGGGTTGATTCCGCAGTTAAATCGTATATCGACGATGAACGATGATACCAGACGAAACCTCCGAGATGTTTTCCAAAGCGCAACGGGAATTGGCCCGTTTTGCGGCGGCGATGGGGCATCCGGCGCGGATTGCGCTGGTGGGGCTGCTGTTGCGGGACGGGGAAAAGGCCTGCGGGGAACTGGTGGAGGAGCTGCCGCTGGCGCAGGCGACGGTTTCGCAGCACCTCAAGGCCCTGCTGGAGGCGGGCGTGGTGACGGTGCGCGAGGAGGGGCCCCGGCGCCTGTACCGGCTGGAACGGGGACAGATCCGCAGTTTTTGTGATGCCATGCAAGTGACCCTGGGGCGGAAAAAGCCCCGCAACCCTGTGAAAGAAAACCCATGAGTACCGAGAAAAAACCTGTGAATGTCCTGGTGGTCGGCGGCGTCGCTGGCGGAGCTTCGTTTGCCGCGCGCCTGCGCCGTCGCGATGAGTGGGCGACCATTACCGTGATCGAGCGGGGCAGCGATGTGTCCTTCGCCAACTGCGGACTGCCCTATTACATCGGGGGGGAAATCACGGACCGCAGCCGTCTCGCTCTGCAGACGCCCAAAAGTCTGGAAATGATGCTGGGTTTGAATGTGCGCACGCGCTGCGAGGCTCTGTCGATCAACCGTTCGGCCAAAACGCTGCGGGTCCGCGATCTGCAAACCGACGTGGAGGAGGAGCTGTCCTACGACAAACTCGTGCTGGCGCCCGGCGCCTCTCCGCTGCGTCCGCCCCTGCCCGGCATCGGCGATCCCCGCATTCACACACTGCGCACGCTGCAGGACATGGACGCGATCCGCGAGGCGGCGTTTTCGGCCAAAGCCTGCGTGGTGATCGGCGCCGGATTTATCGGACTGGAAATGGCGGAACAGCTCGTGCATCTCGGCAAGCGGGTGACGCTGGTCGAACTGCAGTCGCAGGTCCTGCCGCAACTCGATCCGGAAATGACGCGTCTGGTCGAAGATGGCCTGCGCGACAACGGCGTGAACCTGCTGCTGGGCGACAGCGTCTCCGGATTTGAAGCCGGGGAACGTCTCACGGTTTCGCTGGGCTCGGGCGGAAAACTCGAGGCCGATCTGGTGGTCCTGTCCATCGGCGTGCGCCCCGAGAGCGGACTGGCGAAAAACGCCGGGCTCACGCTGGGACCGCGCGGGCATGTGGTGGTGGATGGCTTTATGCGGACCAGCGATCCCGACATCTACGCGGTCGGCGACGTGATCGAACATATCGAACCCGTGTTTGGAAAACCCGCCGCCGTCCCGCTGGGCGGACTGGCCAACCGGCAGGGGCGGGTGGCGGCGGACCATCTCGTCAGCGGCGACAAAACCTTTCCCTATCCCGGATCGCTGGGCACCTCGATTGTGCGCGTCTTCGAAACCGTGGCGGCCGTCACAGGCTGGACCGAGAAGCGTCTCAAGGCCGAAAAAATTCCCTATCAACACAGCGTCATCACCGATTTCCACCACGCCAGTTATTATCCCAACGCGATTCCGCTGACGGTGAAACTGATCTGGAATCCCGCCGACGGACGCGTCATCGGCGGACAGGTCGTGGGCGTCGAAGGCGTGGACAAGCGAATCGATGTTCTGGCCACGGCCATCCTCGGAAAACTGACGATTGACCAGGTGACACATCTGGAACTCGCCTACGCCCCGCCCTTCGGCGGCGCCAAGGATCCTGTCAATCTGGCCGGATTCGCCGCGACCAACATTCGCGACGGACTTTTAAAACCGATCTACGCGATACCCGAAAACAGCGGCGCCCAGGTTGTGGATATTCGTCCCAAAGCGCTCTTTGATCTCTGCGCCACGCCAGGATCCATCAACATTCCGCTCGGTGAATTGCGCAAACGCCACGGTGAGTTGGACCCGAAACGTCCGGTTATCACCGTCTGCGCTCTGGGCAAAACGAGTTATTTTGCCGCACGCATTCTGCAGCAGCGCGGATTCAGCGATGTGTCCAGCGTGGCGGGAGGCATTCGTGTCTGCAACGATTACAAAACCCCGATCAAGCCGCCGCTGCCCCTGGGAACTCCGGAACCGCCCTCGCCGCGCATGATAGATGCCACGGGCCTGTCTTGTCCCGGTCCTTTGCACGAAATACTGAAAGTCCTGCCCGGCCTTTCCCTCGGCGAGGTGCTGGAGGTGCGAGCCACCGATCCGGCCTTTGCCGGCGATCTGGTCCGCTTCTGCGCGGAAAAAGATCTGGAGTTGATGCGTTTCAACCGACATGGAGGGGTGCTGAGCGCCACCCTCCGTAAAAATTGCTGAGGTCACCATGCGCATTTGCATTCCAACGGAAAACGAGGACGGCCTGCATTCGCGGGTGAGTGATCACTTCGGCAAGGCCCCGTATCACCTGGTGTTTGAAAACGGGGCGCTCTGCGCCCGCAGCGCCCGCGCGGAGCGGGACGCGGAGGGCTGCGCCCCGATCGACTGGATGCTGTCGCAGTCGGTCGCGGCGGTTGTGTGCCACAGCATGGGCGATGGCGCGCGGAAACGGCTGGCGGCGGCGGGCATCCGCGCGTTTGTCAGCACCGAGACGCGCGTGGAGAAGGCCCTGAAGGC
>CAZCFM010000249.1:0-2683 GCA_964497855.1 uncultured Verrucomicrobiota bacterium
GTCCGCCGAGCTACAGCTCCGCCTGCCACCAGGTATACGCATGCGCGGGAAGGCGCTTCAGGTTGCGGGCGCTGACCCGCCGCATACTGCTCAATACTTTTTGCAGGGAATGGTCCGCAAATGGCTGCAACAGCAGGTGCACATGATTCGGCATCACCACAAAGCCATACAAAGCGTAGTCCCTGCCATCGGCGATAACTGATCCAGCACAAACGCCTCGGGCAGATCCGGGTCGCAGCCCCGTCCCGCCATGCCGCCATGCAGATCGCGTGCATATCCGCATTGCCCCCGACGCCTGCTTTGCGTAGGGTGAAACCATGACCGAATCTCTTTTCCAAGCCTATCGCCACGAACGCGGCCTTCCAGGGCTGGTGGGGGCGGTCTTTGATCTCCACAACATCGATGTGCGGGTCTGCGGTCTGCGCGATGTGGACTCCGGCGATCCGCTCCAGGCGGACGACCCCTTCCCGCTGGCCTCCGTCACCAAAACCTTCACCGCGGATCTGGTCCTGCGCGCGGCGTCCGCCGGTTTCATCGATCTCGACGCCCCGATCTCCGCCCAGCTTCCGGATTTCGCCCTCGCCGATCCCGATGCCGGCGCGCACATGACGCCCCGCGACGCGCTCTGTCATTTTTCCGGCCTGCCCCCACACACCTGGGCCTGGGTCTATGGCGACCTGTCCCGCGCCGACTTCCTCCGCGAACGCCTGCCCCATCTCGCCTCCGCTGGCCCCTTCCGCGCCCAACACCGCTATTCGAATCTGCTCTACGCCGTGCTCGGTTCCCTGCTCGAAACCCGCTGCGGGGCCTCCTGGGAATCGCTGCTAAGCTCCCAACTCCTCGCTCCGCTGCGGCTCGATCACACCCGCCCCCTCGACGAACACTGGATACACGCCGGGGTTTGCCCCCACACCCGCGATGGCCTCCAGGCCCGACGCATCGCCCCCTTCGTCGCCCGTGCCGGTCACCTCATCGCCCCCGCCAGCGAACTCGCCGGCTCCATCCCCGACCTCGCCCGCTGGGGACAAGCCCAACTGGCCCTCGCCGCCGACGACCCGCGCTGGCATCCCCACAACCGCGTTTCCGAACACATCGGCTACGGACTCGGCTGGCGCATCGATCTCCGCGACGGCCCCCGCCGCGTCTGGCACAGCGGTCAGTGCAGCGGATTTTCGTCCCTGCTCGTGCTCTATCCCAACCAGGGCCTCGGCGCCGCCCTCGCCACCAACTGCTCCAACGCCATCCCCGAACTTCAGGCCCTGGAACAAGGTCTGGCCCCCTCCACTCTGCCCGCCCGCACAGCCCGATCCTCCGCCCCCATCCCCTGCCCTCCTTCCCCCGCCCCCGAACCCGGCCTCTACCAGAACCCCGGCTACGGGTCCCTGCATATCGAAGCTCGCGACTCACAGCTCTGGGCCCGTTTCCAAAACGCTCCCGCAACGCCATTGCAAACCGCAGGCCCAGGTTGGCACATCACACTGCCCCACTACGACGTCTCATTCCCCTTGCGCGTCATCGACAACACCCTCCACATCCCCTTCGAACCCGAATGTGGCGACATCGTGTTTCAGTAATATTGCAGCTGCATTATTGCGCGAAAGAACGTCGTGGCGGCGGGGGCGCCGCGGGTCCATTGTTGCATCAGCGTCAGTCCCATCACCTGAGGGGCGCTTTTACGGGATGGAGGGTCCATGCGCCGCGCTGGGCGGCCAGGTCGGGCGTACAGGGAAGCTGTTCGGGCAGGGCTTGTACATAGGGGTCTTGATCGGGCAGACCGGCGAGACGGAAGCCCAGCTCCACCGCCGTGCTGGCAAAATCCAGTTCCAAATACCATCCGGCGTGACGTTCTTCCGCCGTGACGGCCTCCCAGGCCTCGCGTTTCCAGAAATGCCCCGTTCCGAGCAGCGACCAGACGGGCGGCGGGGGGAGCGTTTGGTCCATCAGACCCAGCCAATGGGGATGCAGAGTGCCGTCGATGCGCTGGACGTCATAGCCGAGGACATCCGCGTCTGTTTCCGACAGGCGGTGCAGATAGAGGGCAGGCACATCCGCCGCCAGCGGAATCTGGTCGTACTCCATGAACAGAACGTGTGTGAAATCGCGGCCCTGCATCCAGTCGCTCACCTCCCGCAACACACAGCGGTAACTCTGACGGTCGCGCTGATGGTCCCGGGTGCGCAGACGCGGGTCGCTGAGAAAACGTTTGTGCGGCCAGTCGATGGCAGCGAAAGAGGCCTCGGGACCTCCATAGACCAGGAGCAGCGTGTCGCGGGAGGCCCCGCGGGAGGTCCATCGTTCGAGATGGCGCGACACAGCCTCCGGACTGCGGTGATCCAGAACCACGATCAGCGGATGGACCGGGAGGGAGGCGAAAGGAGAGGCCGCGAGCGCGGCGGCGGCGGACGGGGAACGAAGCGTCGGCGGAGAATCATGCAGCGTAAAGCCCAGATCCTGACGCCAATAGGTGATGCGGGACTGGGACACCGGCACCGGGACCCAGGCCGCCTCCGCGCCCAGAACCCGGATTCCCCCTTTCCACGGCACAAACAACGCGCGGCCCAGCACCCGGCCCGTCCGCACATCACGAACCGTGGAGCCCAGGCATCGGGCCAGCCAAACCAGCAGGTTGCGCAAAAACATCTTCATGCCCCTTCGATAGACGCCCACACGCAACAGCACAAGC
>CAZCFM010000250.1:0-2670 GCA_964497855.1 uncultured Verrucomicrobiota bacterium
TGAAAGGGTTTACCGCACGTATGCCACCGTAGTCCTGGCCAGGGTTAAAATCTTCGGTCAACAGTTCGGAGGCTCCCGACTGTCGGGCGGCGGCGAGGATCATGGCATCCCAAAGTGAAAGGTGCCATCGGTTTTTTTCCGCCAGGCCCCGGCGCAGGAGAGACAGGGAATTATCCACCACGTAAAAGATGGACAGGTCCTGAATCAAAGTTGCCGCATCCTCGTCTGAGTTCCCAAAGCGGGTGAAGTTGACGTGAAATTCCTGTAGAACCTGGACGCTGATGGCGGTTTCCGATGGAAGGCGAAGGGCATCGCTTAGCAGAACGAGTGCCTTTTCCCGCTTGGATCCTGCATCCAGATCGTAGGCGTAGAGCAGGATGTTGGTGTCGAAGAATCGTTTAACACTCATGGGCCTGCTCACGTTCCAGCGGCGTTCCCCCTAGTCGATAGCCGCTTTGAAGGCGGCTTAGGGCCTGCGAAGGGGCTGTGGGGCTGTTCTGTTGTGCGAGGACGTGTTGCAGTCCGTCCATTACGAGCTGCTTGATGGTGGTTCTTCGCTTCACCGCCTCAATTTTTGTGCGTTCTAAAAGGTCGTTGGGTAAGTCCAGAGTAGTTCTCATAAAACAATATATGCATAAAAATGCATTAAGGTCAATCCTGGGATTTTTTTAAAGCCATATTGCAACAGGTACAATATACCCAAGCCTGGTGAACCGTCCCCCGTCAGGCTTTGTTCTATTTCTCGCTCGGAACCACGATCCCTTTGAGGATTTGTTGCTGGGCGAGCAGGAAGACGACGAGGGTGGGCAGGGCGGCTAGCACGAAGGCGGCGTTCATGACGCCGGGTCCGTAGTTCTGCTGGAGCTGGTGCAGCCAGACCATGAGCGTCCACATGCGTTCGTCCTGGCAGATGAGCAGCGCAAACATGAAGGCGGTGTAGGCGTTGACGAAGGCGCCGAGGGCGATGACGGCGAGAATGGGTTTGGAGAGGCTGAGGGTGATGACGCGGAACATGAGGAGTTCGCCCGCGCCGTCGATCGAGGCGCTTTCGTAGAGTTCGCGGGGCAGGGAATCGAAAAAGCCCTTGAGCAGGAAAATGGAGTAGCCGTGGGCCATGCCGGGCAGCAACAGCGCCCAAAAGGTGTTGAGCATATTGAAATCGCGGAGCATGAGGAACACGGGAATCTGCGTGACCATCGGCGGAAAGGCCATGGTGAGCAGGAGGTAAAGCAGCAGCGCGTAGGTGTGGCGGGGGCGGAAGCGGCTGAGCGCGTAGGCGGCCATGGGGTTGACGATGAGGGCGAGCAGCACGGCGGCAGCGCAGTAGAACACGGTGTTGCGCAGTCCGCGTCCGTGCAGAATGAGGATTTCCCAGACGGTGCCGTAGTGTTGCAGCAGAAAAGCGCGGCGGATCTCGCCTTTGTGTTCGAGGAAACGGAGCTGGTCGTCGGCGCGGCGCGGCGGGGGCGTTCCGTGCAGCGCACTCCAAGCCAGGTCGGGGCTGTACAGGGAGAGGGCGTCGAGTGGGGCCTGGAAGCGGCGTCCGTCGGCGGGGTTGACCCAGCCTTCGAGGAGGGCGGCCCATTCGGCGGCGAGAGGACCGGCGGAGGCGGCAGCGCGGGGGAGAATGGGGGCTTCCCACGAATCGAGCGGGAGTCCGGTGATGCGATGGTAGGTGTCGGCATCAACGAAGCGGGTGTGCAGGTAGTCCTGCCAGAGCGGGGTCATCGCGTCATCGTAGCGGATGAAGGCGGGATGGAGGGCTTCGCGCACGAAGAGTTCCCAGAGGCGGGCTTGATCGGGATCGGCGGGCACGCGGGCGGAAAGGGGAATACGCGGGCTGTTGCGGCCGAGCTGGGGAACGGTGATACGTTCGTGGAAGTAGCCTTCGAGGTCGTGGGTCACGCGGGTCCAGGGGGCGGCTTCGTGTTGGACAAAGGTGCGCCAGCGCCGCCACCAGGGCGTTTCGGCCTCCACACCGAGGCGCGAACGGGTATCGGGCGGGAGGACGATGAAGGCGTTCCAGGAGGAAAAGGCGGTTGAGAGCTGTTGGTTTAAGGTCACGAGGTCGCCGCCGTGTTCGCGGTGCAGGATTTTCAGAAAACGCCGGACGTTAAGGGGGCGGGATCGGCTCACGGGCGCGTAGGTGAAGCCGATGTGCCAGGTTTCGGGCACAACCAGCTCGCCGGCGATGAAGCGGCGCCAGGCGGCAACAGTTTCGACGTCGGGTTCCGTCAGGAGGTCGAGAGCCTCAAAGCCGCTGTCGTCGCTGCGCCAGGAGGCGCGCAGGGAGGCGGGCGATTCGTTGTAGAGAGCCTCGATATATTTGCGGAAGAGGGCGCTGTCATCGACGAGAAAGCGGGGCACGATCTCGAACGAATGGCGGTCGACCCCCGTGCGCGTGGAGCTGGAGAGCATAATCAGAAAAGGCACAGCCATACTGATCCCACCGAGCAGAAGCAACAGGAGGATGCCCAGGCGCAGGGCGAGGGTTTTCGGAGAGTTGTGTCCAATGGTGGCAATCAGGCCCATGCCGTCCTTCTGTCGAAAAAAGGGCGCGAGGCAAAGAGCAATGTGCCGTCGAATTCCAAACGCGGGACAGGTTGAAGGTTGGAAGGTTGCGGGTTGAGGAGGAAGAGGAAGAGTTTCTGGTTCCAGGTTTCTGGTTCC
>CAZCFM010000251.1:0-2621 GCA_964497855.1 uncultured Verrucomicrobiota bacterium
GTGGCGAATTCCTGCAGGGCCTGATGGAGGAACATAAGAGCTGTTTTGGGCCGAAACGCAAGAAAGCAGGCAAAACGATCAAAGGCGGCTGGGTGGGAATGAAGTCGCTGCGGCAGGTGAAGTGAGTTCCGAGAGTCGGAAAGGCGGTTGAGGGAGGTTTCCGACATTCGGAAAGCATGTGAATTGATGTCTTGAAGTCGACTGGTCTTTCAATACCCGACCCGCGCGGTTGGGAAGGGTAATAGTTTGTCTGGATACAGGGTCTGAAATGAGGCCAATCGAAACGAAGGTGTCGCGAAAGACATCCAAGTAGTGTGGAAGGGGGAGGCGTATATTTAATAATGTATCTGATGCAATAAAATGGAATTTGGGGAGGTTGACAGGCGTTGGTGGGGGCGTAATAGGAAAGTATGTCTCTATTCTCACTTACCGAACGGCTTAAAGAGGTGGCGGTTTCACTTGGCTTTGATTTGGTAGGAATTGCAGCTGCACAGCCAGCACGTCATGCGGCGGCGTTTCGAGCATGGCTTGCGGAGGGTCATCATGCTGACATGGACTGGATTGCGAAGGATATCGAACGTCGAATCGATCCGCGGATTTGGCGTCCGGAGATGCGCTTTATGGTCGTAGTCGGGATCTCGTACGCCACCCAACCGCCGAGTCCGCGTTTGTGGAACGATCCGATGCGCGGACGCATAGCCCGCTACGCGTGGGGCCGCGATTACCACAAGGTCATTCCAGCGCGGCTGAACAAGTTGGCGGATTTTATCCGATCAGAGGCTCCGCCGGGAACTCAGTGCCAGTCGTTCACGGACGCTCGTCCGGTGATGGAGCACGATGCGGCTTTGGCGGCGGGACTGGGGTTCATCGGTCGCAACACGTTGCTGATCCATCCGGAATGGGGATCGATGCTGTTTCTGGGGGGGCTGCTGGTGTCCTGCGAATTGGACGCAGATGAGCCCACCCCAGGCGAAGGCGCGCAGTACAAGGGCAAGGCCGATTGCGGGGCCTGTCGTCGTTGTTTAAATGCCTGTCCCACCCACGCGTTTCCGGCGGAATACATCCTGAACAGCCGCCGCTGCATTTCGTATCAGACGATTGAAAACCGCGGGGCGATCCCCTTGGAACTGCGACCGAAAATGGGGAACTGGATTTTCGGCTGCGATGCGTGCCAGGAGGTGTGTCCCTGGGTCAAACGCTACAGCCATACCGGTCAAAAACCCTGGCTGGAGGCGGACCCGGACCGCATGGCCCCTCGTCTGGAGGAGCTGGCCGTGCTGGACGACGCGGGTTTTCTGGCCCGGTTCGCCGGCACGCCGATCATGCGCTGCAAACGGCGGGGTCTGCTGCGAAATGTGGCTGTGGCTCTGGGCAACAGCGGCTGCGAAGAGGCCCGAGCTCTTCTGCTGCATCTTGCCAAGGACGACGAGGCCACTGTTTCAGAACATGCGCACTGGGGATTGGCGCGTTTGACCGAAACGCTCTCCTGAAGGCGTTCAGCTGCGCGTTGTGGGTGTTTCAAACCCTTCGAGCAGATGAATATAGTTCGCTCGTTCGAAGAGGGAAGGATTGTCGGAGTGCTCCCGTTGCATACAGCCTCTCAATTCGCCCAGCGAGGTGTAGCCGTGTTCTGTCATCCATTGCCAGAGTTCCTCGTGGAGGGTGCGCAAATGGCCGGCACCGTGTTTGAGCAGGGAAGATGTGGTCATTACCACATCGGCTCCGGCCATAAGGTATTTGACGACATCGCGGGCCTGCTGCACGCCGGTGGTGGCGGCCAGATTGCAGCGAAGCTGGCTTCGGAGAATCGCAATCCAGCTCAGGGGCAGGAGCATTTCACGGGATTCGCTGAGGCCCAGACGGCGTAGTGTTCTGCGGGCTTCGATATCAAAATCCGGTTGGTAGAAGCGGTTGAACAAGACGAGTGCGGAGGCGCCCGCCTCCTGGAAGAGCGAGGCCATGTGGGCAAAGGAACTGTAATAGGGACCGACTTTGACGGCCACAGGCAGCGACACGGCGGCGCAGACCGTCCGCAGAGTCTCCACCTGGGATTTTTCCACGTCCGCGCCGCTCACGCGCGGGTCGGCGGCGACTTCGTAGAGATTGAGTTCCAACGCATCGGCTCCAGCATCGGTGAGGGCTCGGGCGTAGGACGCCCATCCCTCGGCATGAACGCCGTTCAGGCTGGCGATGACGGGAATGTCGATCGCGGTTTTTGCGCTTTGCAGGAGTTCGAGTGTCCGGTCGCGTTTGTGCTCGAAGAGAGCGGCGTCTGGAAAGTAGCCCAGGGCCTCCGGACTGCTTTCACTGCCCACCTGCAAAAAATGTTCCATGTACGCGGCTTCCTGCTGCAACTGTTCTTCAAACAGCGAGGGCAGAACTACCGCACCGGCACCTGCGTCTTCGAGTTCGCGGAGCGTGGCGATTTTTCCGGTGAGCGGGGAACAGGAGGCCACCAGAGGTGAACGCAAAGGGAGGCCCAGATAGCTGCTGTGGAGTTTCATGGATTCATTGTTGCGCCGATTTCGCCGTCATGCAAGCCGGAAGCAGATGTGGAATCGACTCCAAGTTGCACATTTCCATTGAGCCCGGGGGCAACAGTCGCTAGGGGTGTCGCATGA
>CAZCFM010000252.1:0-2514 GCA_964497855.1 uncultured Verrucomicrobiota bacterium
CCGAGATTCAGCGCCAGCACCGCGTTTTGTTGCGCCACCCTGTGTGCCTGATGGTTGGTGACATTCCGCAGTTCCATGCGCACATGCGCAACCAACGCGAGGACGATGACCAGCAGCAGCGAGACCACCATCAGCGTCAGCACCAGCGCGGAACCTTTTTTCGTATTTGGCAAGGATGTGAGGCGGTTTCATGGGGGCTGATCCGTTCTGGTGAAACCGTGAGTTTTTTCGATGCTCCCGCTTGGGATATTTCGCGTTCATGTGATCATCCTACACTGTAAAAAGGTGAACGTTAATCTCGCAAGTCGATTTTTTTGGTGGGTCCGAAAATTTTCCTACCGGAGGAAAGGCGCCGAACCGGTTCTCCAATCCGCATTCAGCAGATCCGGGCAGCGCTGGGGGCCCAGGGGAAAGGCGCAGTCGTCGCGGCCGTCCACGGCATCGGCCACGCGGCCCGCCAGGGCTTCGAACAGCCCCCACCAGGCGATGCCGCGGGGGTAGTGGCAGAGGTCGTTTCCGTTGAACGTTTCGTGGAACATTTTCGCGTCCTGGGTGTTGCAGGTAAGCTGCCAGCTCCAGTATCTCTCGGCCATGGGGCGGAGATCGACGCCGCGCCGGAAGGCGGCGAAATCGCGAAGCATGTTCATGCTCACCCAGCCGGGGTTGCGCGCGGCGGCGGCCAGGCCCTCCATTGCCGTGGAATCGCTCAGGAGCTGATTGGCGAAGTCGGTGTGCGTGCAGCCGTATTCGGTGAGGCAGCGGGCGGTGGCGATCCGCAGGTCTGTCACCAGGCGGTCGCTGTCAAGACCGAGATCCAGACCAATGAAGTCCAGGAGGGCGAGTCCGTTGACCGTGTAGATGTGTGCGGCGTTCCATCCCGGCACCTCGGCCCAGGGAAGAGGATTTTTCGTCCAGGGATCGATGAGACCCTCGGCCCGTTTGTCGAGAATGGTGACAAAGTGGTCTCCGGCCCATCCGTCGTCCCCGATGCGTTTGCGCACGATGGCGGCCAGGTCCCGGTAGCGGGAGGCGAGGCGGGTTTCCCCGTGCCGGTCAAGCATTTCGGCGCCCACCGTGTAGGCGGCCAGGACTTTGACGGCCAGGTAGATTTGGTCGCGGCCGTACTGGATGGCGGGAGCGCCGTCGTCAATGGTGTTGGCCACGCCGAGGTCGGGAATGCCGGATCCGGTGCTGTCGCAGGCGGCAATGAAGGCCAGGAAATCGCGGATCAGGGGCAGATTGCCGTCGAGGATGCGGCGTTCACCGCTGCGGCGGTGGTGGCACCATGCGAGGATCAGCCAGTTGGTGGTTTCCTCGACCGGCATGTCGTGGGGGTAGTGCTGCTGATCAATGATGGCGCCGTCGCCCATGTCGTGGGAGAGGTAGCGGGTGTCGGCGCCCGCGGGCCCCAGGATCCGGTCGCCGGGTTTCGTGAAGGCGCACCACTGGTCGAGCTGCCATTCCAGCAGTTCGGGCCAGACCGCGAGGTAGAACGGGGCCTGGGTGTATTCGACATCGACCGTGGAATGGTAGTAGCAGCAGCCTTCCCACACGGTGAAGTGGGGCCGTTCGCTTCCGGGCGGGCGCACACACCAGGTGTTCATCAGCCAGGAGTGCAGCGTGTACGCCAGAAGATGGTTGGCGGCGGGTCCGCAATCGTTGGCGGCGATGATCGCATCGACGCGCCGGGCGTTGTCGAATATCTCCTCCACCTGCTCCCGCCCCCAGGCGCAGACCGCACCCAGATCCGGAAAGGTTTGCGCATAGTGGAAGGGGGCCCGCTCGCCGTGGATCCGCAGCACCGGCGCCTGGTGGGTGGCCCAGAGCACGGTCAGGGCCCCGCCGCGGTCCAGGGACAGATCGACCTCTTTGCGGAAATAAGGCTGGGTTTGCCCGCCCCAGGCGGCATCTTCACGGATGCCGTCGGTGCTGAAGAGGCGGTCGTGCTGGGGGAGGTTTGTCCAGCGTTTTTCCGGGTGGGTGTAGCGGGAGGCCAGCGCCTGGTCCTGCCAGTGCAGGTCGATGGCGTCGCCCTCCACACAGTGCTGGGAAGCCCCGCCGCCGCGAACGGCCAGGATGAGGCGGAACTGGTCGGGGAGGTGTTGGGGACGCTGCCAGCGGAAATTGGCCGACATCCGCTCCACCTCCAGGCGCAGGGCGATCACCGGAATCGTTGAAAAGCCGAGGTCGCGGGGGCGGAAGGGGACGGTCACGGTGAGCTTGACCCGGAGTTTGGTCACGGAATCAATTCCGCGGAGGGTCATCGTGCAGGGGCTGCAGCGCTGGTCGATGAAGGAGAAATCGACATGCTGGGGGCCGAGGGGCGCCAGCGGGAAGATCACCCGGCGTCCGCCGATTTCCAGGCCCGCCTCCAGGTGCAGGCGCTGGACCTGCTCGTAGTGGCTCTAGCGGGGAAGGGCGATGCAGCGGTGGACGGGATCGAGTTGCAGGGCGTGGCGGGAACCCAGGACGGCGAGAGTGTCAACAAAGGATTGCATGGGGAGGGGAGGGGGG
>CAZCFM010000253.1:0-2442 GCA_964497855.1 uncultured Verrucomicrobiota bacterium
AGCATCGAAAGAACCTCCTCCAGATTGGCCCGCACCTCGTCCAAGGTTTTTCCTTGGGTATGCGCACCTGGGACTCCTGGAACATGGGCCACAATCAAGCCGGTTCTCCGACATTTTTCCAAAACGGCAGTAAAGGATTTCATGTCCCCAGTATAGTTCAATCCCCGCAGGTTGCAACATCCTCTTCGTTGAATTGCTCGTTCAGGCAATTGAATAGATTCCACCCGAAAACATTGACCTTTACAGACTGAACAGGCATAGATCGGACTATGCTAAACATCCTTCTCGTTTTTGGCACCCGACCGGAGGCCATCAAACTCGCCCCCCTTGCCCTCGCCCTCCAGGCCCGACCCGACGAAGCCCGCTGCCGCGTCTGCGTCACCGCCCAGCACCGCGAAATGCTCGATCAGGTCCTCCACTTTTTCAAGATCCGGCCCGACATTGACCTCAACCTCATGCAGCCCGGACAAAGCCTTTCCGAACTCAACGCCCGCATCCTCCTGGGCATGCAGCAAGTCCTGGAGGCCGAAAAACCCGACTGGGTCATCGTTCAGGGCGACACCACCACCAGCATGGCCGCCTCCCTCGCCGCCTTCTACCAGCGCATCCCCGTGGGCCATGTCGAAGCCGGCCTGCGCACCGACCAGAAATTCTCGCCCTTCCCCGAAGAAATCAACCGGCGCATCACCAGCGTCATCGCCGATCTCCACTTCGCCCCCACCGAACAAAACCGCGACGCCCTCCTCCGCGAAGGCCACCCCGCCGACCGGATTCACGTCACCGGCAACACCGTCATCGACGCCCTCCTCTGGGCCCGCGATCAGGTCGGCTCCGTTTTGCCCCCCGCCCTCGCCAATGCGCTGGCGGACCTGGGCCATCGCCGCATGGTCCTCGTCACCGGACACCGCCGCGAAAGCTTCGGCGCCGGTTTCGAACACATCTGCCAAGCCCTGCGCGCCCTCGGCCTCCGCTATCCCGACACCCTCTTCGTCTACCCCGTCCACCTCAACCCCCAAGTGCGCGAACCCGTCCACCGCATCCTCGCCGACCTCCCCAACTTCCGCCTCATCGCCCCCGCCGCCTACCCGGAATTCGTCTGGCTCATGAACCGCGCCGACCTGATCCTCACCGACTCCGGCGGAGTCCAGGAGGAAGCCCCCTCCCTCGGCAAACCCGTGCTCGTCCTCCGCGACACCACCGAACGCCGCGAAGGCATCGATGCCGGCACCGCCCTCCTCGTCGGAACCTCCACCGAAGCCATCCTCCGCGAAGCCTCCCGCCTGCTCGACGATCCCAACGCCCACCGCGCCATGGCCCAGCGCCGAAACCCCTACGGCGACGGCCACGCCGCCGAACGCATCGCCCAGCTCCTCCTCACGGCCGCCCGGTGATCCCCATGTTCCGAACCGCCGCCCGACACCTCCTCCGCGCCGCCACCTCGCCCTGGCCCGACCACTCGCGCCTCCTGCTCGTCGAGGACCGCTCCACCTGGGTCATCCACTGGGAAATGCGCGCACTCGCCGCCTCCGCCCGCCGCCTCCACGTCCGCCTCGCCCGCCCCTTCTGGCTCCACCACGCCCAGCGCCAGTCCCTCTTCTACGGCAGCCAGTTTTTCCTCCTCGCCGACGACTGGCTCCAGCGCGGCCACCGCGTCGCCACCGCCTACTTCCACGGTCTCCCCGGCACCGGCCACGACGAATTCGACCGCCTCTACGACCAGGTCCGCCGACACCACGAACGCATCGACCGCCTCCAGGTCAGCCATTCGCAGATGGAAAACGTCCTCCTCGAATCCGGCATCGCCCCCCACAAACTTCACCGCATCCCCATCGGCATCGACCTCTCTCTCTTCCCCCGCCAAACCCCCGAAAACAAACGCGCCGCCCGCGACGAACTCGGCATCTCCCCCGACGCTTTTGTCATCGGCTCCTTCCAAAAAGACGGCACCGGCTGGGGCGACGGCATGGAACCCAAACTCATCAAGGGCCCCGATGTCTTCGCCGACACCCTCGCCGCCCTCCGCGGCGCCATCCCCGGCCTCCACGTCCTCCTCAGCGGTCCCGCCCGCGGCTACATCCGCAAACGCCTCGCCGACCTTGGCATCCCCTGCACCCACCGCAACCTCGACCACTACCCCGACATCCACCGCCTCTACCACGCCCTCGACGCGTACCTCGTCTCCTCCCGCCAGGAAGGCGGCCCCAAAGCCGTGCTCGAATCCATGGCCAGCGGCGTCCCCCTCGTCACCACCCGCGTCGGACAAGCCATGGACCTCGTCCGCGACGGCCACAACGGCTACATCACCGACGTCGAAGACGTCTCCGGCCTCACCGATCGCCTCCTGCACCTTTTCCGACATTCGGAAAACACTCCCGCCCTCCTTTCCGAAGCTCGGAAAACCGCCGAAGCCCTCGATTACCCCCAACTCGATCCCCTCTGGGC
>CAZCFM010000254.1:0-2418 GCA_964497855.1 uncultured Verrucomicrobiota bacterium
CCCAACCGCCGGCAGGCGTTTTCGGAGAAACCGGTGGAGAGGTTGGAGGCTCGGGTGGGCTTGGCGTTTGGGCATCTGGAGCAAAAACAACTCACTCAGGCCCTGGCCTGGGTGGAGGAATATGCGGAGTCGGTCCCTGAAAATCTGCTCTGGCCCGTCGTGAAGGGCTATCTTACGGCGGCGAAAGTGAAGGCGCGGCATCCTTGCCCGACGTTGTCATCAATTTCCATTGTTTTTTATCGGCGGACTTGACTCTGTTCGGGCCGCATGCAACATAGCGACATGCAAAAGATTGTGGTTTTCCTTGGCACGGTTTCTCTTGTCTGTGCGGCATGTCTTCAGGCGGATGAGTTGGGGTTGAAGCTTTTTCATATGGCGGGAGAAACAAACAAAGGGTTTGTCACCGCGCCGGCCCCGATGGGCGATCTGCTGGGCACGCTGTATTTCGCCGCCGACGCTGAAACCGAAACGGATTTTAAAACGATTCTTTTTTCTGAAAACACACGGGAAGACGTCCGTGACAAACGCGCCGCGCTGGAGCAGGAGCCCGGCGGATATCTTTCCGCCGGCGGAGTATGGGTGTCCCCTTCGCATCCTCTCCTGCCGGCCTATCGGGAGGAAATCGTTCGCACATGGAAACTCCATCCCCTGCCCATGCCGGATCCAAAAGACATTCCCGCCAGTGTGCGGGCGATCAACCAATGGCTCGGTGAACGCATTCCGCTGCGGGAAGACGAAGGCTTGAGCCCTGACGATTTCGATGCGAACACGCGTGTCATCGGTGCAAGCGTGGCCGAATTCCGGGGCAAGTGGGTTCATTTCAAACGGGAACACACGGCGTGGGAACCGTTTTACCACAACGAGAAGGAAAAAAGCCGTGTGGCCATGATGAAGGGCCTATTGGACATTCGCCATGCGGAGATGCAGCACTTCCACGCCGTCGAACTTGTTTATGACCGGAGCGGACTGGCCACCTGGATTCTCGTCCCCAAAAACGCCCGGCAGTTCACGGAAAGCATGGCGAGCCTCACCCCGGACGGCTGGACGGAACTCAGGGAAGCGTTTCAGGAGAGGTCCATCGAACTTTGGCTTCCCCGTATGAGGAGTTACAGCAGGATCGACTGGAAGGACCCGCTGGTGAAAGCAGGTCTGCAACGTCCGTTTGAACCCGGAGACGCCAATTTCAGTCGGATGCACGGAGACCATCCGGAACCCTTGTTTCTTGGGACATTGGGGCAGATCACCCGCATTGAGTGGGATGAAGTTGGAACGGTGGCCCGGGCAAGCACCTATTATGGAGCACCGTTTGGCGAACCCCCGCCCACTCCCACGCCCCGACCGCCCCTCCGGGTGATCGCCAATCATCCCTTCGCCTTTTTCATCGTGGAACCCCAAACGGGTAAAATATATTTCGCGGGCATCGTCTCCGAGGCCTCACAGCTCCAGTTGGCCCCGGATGCCGCCCCGTAAAAACGAAACCCACTGGGGATTCTCACCGATAAACGCGGATATGTATTTTCAAAGATTTCGTTTTATTCACTAGAAGAGCAATCCGTGTTCATCCGTGGTTGAAAAAATCAACACGCCCTCTTTTCATTTCTTTCAGGCTTCGCTGAGTTTTTTCAACAGCGCCAGGCGCTCGCGGATGCCCTGTTCGGCTTCTTTGAGGAAGGCCTGGGCGGTTTCGGGGTTGGTGAGATCGAGGAGTTTGTAGCGCAGTTCGCCGTAAAGGTATTCTTTGAGGGCCAGGGTGGGTTCTGCACTGCTGTCGAGGGTGAGCGCGGGTTTGCCCTGGGCTTTGAGGGCGGGGTTGCAGCGGAGCAGTGGCCAGTGTCCGCTTTCAACGGCGCGGGTTTGCTGCACGAGCGAGCGGCTGAGCGGGTAGCCGTGGGCGATGCAGGGACTGTAGGCGAGGATCAGCGAGGGGCCGGGATAGGCTTCGGCCTCTTTGATCGCGCGCAGGGCCTGCGGGAGTTTCGCGCCGAGGGCGATGGTGGCCACGTAGACGTTGCCTTTGAGGATGGCGTGCAGGGCGAGATCGGTTTTGCGGGTGGCCTTGCCAGCGGCGGCGAATTTCGCGACGGCCCCGAGCGGAGTCGATTTGGAGGCCTGACCGCCGGTGTTGGAATAGACTTCGGTGTCGAGCACGAGCAGATTGACGTTGCGTCCGCTGGCGAGTACGTGATCGAGGCCGCCGAAGCCGATGTCGCAGGCCCAGCCGTCACCGCCGACGATCCAGACGGAGCGGGCGACCAGGCTGTCGGCCAGCGAGCGGAAACGGAGGGCGTCGCTGTCCTGTCGTGCGCCCAGCCAGTGAAGGACGTCGCGGATGCGGGCGCGCTGGGCTTCGATCTCACTGGGGAGATCCTGAGGGGCGGCGAGAAGGTCGTCGACAAGGCGGGGGTCGAGTCCATCGCG
>CAZCFM010000255.1:0-2349 GCA_964497855.1 uncultured Verrucomicrobiota bacterium
CGGTGGATTGTTCCCAGCTGACCCGCTCGATCCATTGGGGTGCGATCAGGACTTTTTTGCCTGGAATCCATTTGTGGGTGTCGATGACCAGGTAGCGGATGCTCCAATTTGTTTCATCGATAATGAAGTCCGCCACGCAACCGATGGCCCCATCTGTGGCCTGGATTTCATATCCCTGCACGGCACGGGTGGATCGGAGATGCGGGTCGCCGGGTTTTGCTTCTCTGTTTTGAATCTGCAGCTTGGTCAGATGCACATTGATAAGACGCTCCGACGGGATCACCCGCAGCCGCGCATGGGGAGGGATCAGCACTTGGCGACACGTGAGCCATCCATCCGTTTTGGCCACCAGATATCGAACGGTCCAGTGTTGATCATCAAAAAGCAGGTCTTTGACGCCGCCCATTTCGCCATCCAGACTGTTGAGTTTGAATCCGTAAATCGATGTGGAAGAGAATAACATAACGTAACTTTGGGTAGATGGAGTGGCGGGAACAGGGGTGCTGAAGCTTGTTCCGTTCTACATCACCTCGGGGCTGGGCACAATGGGGCCTTACCCTACGTGAGCACTTCTGCTGGCAAGACCAGCGGCGCGACCCTGGACCCTCCGAAGCAGAGCGGCTCTGACGGGAGGGCCTCTATTGGCTGGGGCTGGAAGAGGGTGACCCGCTGAACGCGAAGAGCACACGCTTGGAGATGCGGGCCTTGGCTTGGTGAAAAAGAAAATGCCTTTAAGAATCTGCTGCGACACATCGGTAGGGTCTGCCGCTGGTGCAAGAACAGCGATCAAGCCGATCTATGGTGGCCAGTGGGCTACTCCTGGCGCAGAAAAGGTTTCGTAGGATAAAAGGGCACAAGGACATCGAAGCGCTGGTGAAGGCTTTGGAACTGTACTGAAAAGAGGAAAAAGCGGCAGGAATCTGCTCCCCCTGTACTCCAGCTATGCCGCTTAGCGGCACCCCTTCGGGGACGGCTTCCGTACGGGGGCAGCGGAGGGGGAAGCGAAGCTTGACACGCCACGACACAGGCGTAAGAGAACAAAAACGTCACCCGGTTCCCGCCTCAGAGATTTAACAACGCTTGGGACACTCCCCATAGAATACCAAATTATCACACTATTGAATATGAGGTTAATTACCAAAAAATGAAAAAATATTTGAAACTTTTTATAGCTGTCATTCTGGGTGTAGTGGCAGGTTTTTTCCTCCGCCCATGTTTACCGGTTCGAAAATCGACAGAGCAGTTTCCGACTGCGTTGCGTCAGATAGGGAGGTCCGTACCGGAAGGGTGCGAGGTGATTCATTCCTACTGGAAGCATGGGCTTCGCGCCTCAGGAGGAAAAGAACCGCAGGTCTGGACTTTTCATCAATCTCTAGACGTATCTAAAGCGGAAGAATTGTCTGAAGGGTACAAACCCCGCCATGGCCTCCAAGGGAGTCAACATGATCTTGTAGAGAGAATATCCAAGCACTATCACGCACAAATTCAATCAATTCCCACTTCAGATTTTATGGTGATAGACCACACGTATAACAGCTCATTTGGCGTCTTCACTACCGCCTTGCAAAATCCGGGCCTTATTAATGTTTATATTCTTTATAATCCGTTTATTAAAAACCCCGAAAAGGTTGGAATTTACCTCAACTATACGCCCATTCCTGGCTTTAAGACATTCAACACGATTGAGAAAAGCGAAGAATATAACAAATCACTAAACGAGTGGATGAAACAATGAGAACGCTCGACAACAAAAATCTCCAGCGACGAGTTGACGAAGTTTTGTACTATATCTGGGATCCACTTGGCGTTTCAGAGGAACCCATCGCACGGTCCGAATATGAAAGCTACGTTCCAAAGATTCTTCAACTCGTCGAGGAGAACGAAACCATCCAACCCGTTTCAGATCATCTTGCGGATATCATCAATTCACAAATGGGATTGTCCGCAGAGAAGACTCACTGTGACCATGTGGCGGAAACTCTGCTACACCACAAAGAAGCAATCAAGCGGCGTTGTGCCTGACAAGACAAAGGGTTTGTTGTCGGGGTGACGGCGGCAATGATAGGATAGAAATCTGTGCGGGATCTTTTCGTGCGGCCTTACGGGACGCTAGTCCCAAGACCTCAGTTTGACGACCATACAGAGCGGTTTGTATCGCAAGTTCAAATGTGCGTGCGGAAAGTCATGCCGTGCGGGCCGAAGGTCCGCGCCGATACCAAGCCCAGTCCGTTTGCGGGCTGAAAGTTCGCGAACGGGCTGGGTCACGAAACAGAACAAAGGTCGCGGGCTGAAAGTCTGTCACCGGTCACCTCAAAACGTACCACGTGTGGTCACCTCAAAACGTACCAC
>CAZCFM010000256.1:0-2338 GCA_964497855.1 uncultured Verrucomicrobiota bacterium
TACATCGACCTCGTCAAAGAAGGCGCGAAAATGGGCCACCTCGACATCGGCGGCGGCCTCGCCGTGGACTACGACGGCACCCAGTCCAGCGTCGCCAGCAGCCGCAACTACGCCGTCGAGGAATACTGCGCCGACGTCATCGAAACCGTCATGGCCGCCTGCAACGCCGCCGCCGTCGCCCACCCCACCCTCGTCAGCGAATCCGGACGCGCCACCGTCGCCCACTACGGCGTTCTCGTGTTCAGCATCCTCGATGTCGGCGAATACAGCCCCGCCACCCTTCCCGAAGCCCTGCCCGCCAACGCGCCGGTCATGCTCAAAAACCTCTTTGAACTGCCCACCCAGCTCAAACCCCGCAATCTCCAGGAGTGCTACAACGACGCCGTCTACTACCGCGACGAACTCCGCTCCATGTTTATCCACGGCATGATCAGCCTCCGCGAACGCGCCCTCGCCGAACTCATCTTCACCACCACCGTCCGCCGCATCGCCGAAATGACCCGCGGCATGGAACGCGTCCCCGACAACCTCCGCGGCCTCGCCGGGGCGCTTCCCGACATCTACTACGGCAACTTCAGCCTCTTCCAGTCCCTCCCCGACTCCTGGGCCATCGACCAGCTCTTCCCCATCATGCCCCTGCACCGCCTCCTCGAAAAACCCGACCGCGAAGGGATTTTCGCCGACATCACCTGCGACTGCGACGGCAAAATCGACCGCTTTATCGACCCCGAAGGCCACCGCGAGACCCTGCCCCTGCACGCCTGGAACGAAAAAGACCCCTACTACATTGGCACGTTCCTCGTCGGTGCCTACCAGGAAACCCTCGGCGACCTCCACAACCTCTTCGGCGACACCAACGTCGTCAGCGTGGAGCTCGACGAAAGCGGCGAAGTGGCCTACTACCATGAAGTCCAGGGCGACACCGTCTCCGACGTCCTGACCTACTGCGAGTACGACCCCAAGGACCTCGCCGAAAACTTCCGCAAACTCGCCGAACTCGCCGTCCGCCGCGGCCGCATCACCGCCATTGAGCGCCGCACCATTGTCGACGCCTTCAACAACGGCATGCAGGGCTACACGTATTTTGAAACCTGATCTCCCTTCCTCCTCCGAAACTCCTTCTGAAAGCATCTCCATGAAAAACGTTCTCATCATCGGGGCCGGCGGCGTTGGCCGCGTCGTGGCCCACAAATGCGCGCAGGTTCCCGACGTGTTCCAGACCATCACCCTCGCCAGCCGCACGAAATCCAAGTGCGACGCGATCGCCGCCGAACTGTCCCGCCCTGTCCGCACCGCCGCCGTGGACGCCGACAACGTCGCCGAAACCGTGGCCCTCATCCGCTCCTCCGGCGCGGAAATGCTCATCAACGTCGCCCTGCCCTACCAGGACCTGACCCTCATGGAGGCCTGCCTCGAAGCCGGTATTCATTACCTCGACACCGCCAACTACGAGCCAAAGGACGAGGCCCGCTTCACCTACGAATACCAGTGGCCCTACCATCAGCGCTTCGTCGACAAAGGCCTCATGGCCCTGCTCGGCAGCGGTTTCGACCCCGGCGTGACCAACGTGTTCTGCGCCCACGCCATGAAACACCTTTTCGACTCCATCGAAACCGTGGACATTCTCGACTGCAACGCCGGCGACCACGGCCTGCCCTTCGCCACCAATTTCAATCCCGAAATCAACATCCGCGAAATCACCGCCAAGGGTCGCTACTGGGAAAACGGCGAATGGAAAGAAACCGCGCCCCTCGAATGGCACCGGCCCTACACCTTCCCCGTCGCCGGCGAAAAAGAAATCTACCTCCTCTACCACGAGGAAATGGAATCCCTCTGCCGCAACATCCCCGGACTCAAACGCATCCGCTTCTGGATGACCTTCGGCCAGAAATACATCACCCACCTCAACGTCCTCCAAAACGTGGGCATGACCTCCATCGAGCCGATTGACTTCAAAGGACAGAAAATCGTCCCCATCGAATTTCTCAAAGCCGTTCTCCCTGATCCCGCCTCCCTCGGCCCCCTGACCAAGGGTAAAACCTGCATTGGCAACGTGATCGACGGCATGAAAAACGGCAAAAAGCGCCGTATTTTTGTCTACAACGTCTGCGACCATCAGGAATGTTACCGCGAAACCAATTCGCAGGCCATTTCCTACACCACCGGCGTGCCCGCCATGATCGGGGCCAAGATGATGATGACCGGACAGTGGATGAAACCCGGCGTCTGGAACATGGAGCAGCTCAACCCCGACCCCTTCATGGCCGCCCTCAACCAGCACGGCCTCCCCTGGCAGGTCCAGGAACTCGACCCCAACGCCCCGCCCGTCTGGCCCTGA
>CAZCFM010000257.1:0-2223 GCA_964497855.1 uncultured Verrucomicrobiota bacterium
CTGGAGGATATCGCCCTTTCCATCAGCGATCCGAATCCCCGTCACCGGGCACGCGTCCGCAGTCTGTCCACCGAACACGGCATCGAAGTCCCGTCGGTGTATTCCTTGGAATGAACCCAACTCCGCTATCGACAAATCACATCTCATTCGTCAAGAAAAGCTCTCTATGAAATACGCAATCCTTGGTGACATCCATGCCAATCTGGACGCGCTGGAAACAGTGCTCCGCGATGCCGAAGCCGAAAAATGCACACATTACGTGAGTATAGGGGACATTATAGGGTACAACGCGAATCCCCGGGAATGTCTGGAGAAAATCCAAGCCCTCAACTGCCCCGTCGTGATTGGCAACCATGATTATTATGGATCGCGTGATGATGATCTCGTGGGCTTCCATCCCATGGCGGCGGAAGTCATCAACTGGACCCGCAAACAACTCAGTGACGAGCAAAAAGAGTGGCTCCGCAACCTCCCCTATTCCCGCCGGGTTGAGACCTTCACCATCGTCCACAGCACCCTCGACAACCCCCACAAATGGGGCTATGTACTCGACCGCTACGACGCGGACGCTAATTTCAATTACCAGACCACTTCCGTCTGTTTTTACGGCCACACCCACATTCCGATTGCGTTTGAAAAAGGGGACGAAATTCGTTCCGGCCTCTATTCCAAAATCAAAATCAAACCCGGACGCAAGTATTTCATCAACGTGGGCTCGGTGGGCCAGCCGCGCGATGGAGACCCCCGCTCCGCCTACGTGATTTACGATATGCTCAGCAATGTGATTGAGCTGCGCCGTCTGGACTATGATCTTGCCAATGCCCAGAAGCGTATTCTTGACGCCGGGCTTCCCAACAAAATTGCCGCACGTCTTGCCACGGGCCGCTGATCTGGAGTTTCTGCATGAACCGCATTCTTGCCCCTGTCTTTTTCGCCCTCTTTTCACTGCCTCTTTTTGCCCAGGTCGAGGTGGTTGCCTCCCTGGAGTTTTCGACCTACCTGCTCTATGAGGGCATGCCTCTCCGCGTGCAGATCACCAACCGCAGTTCTGAGCCGCTGCAGGTCGGAGGCCGCACCCCCGATGCCCTCCTGCGCCTCCGTGTCAACGACACCCGCAACCGGGTGATCCCCCGCACCGAGACCGCGTTGCTTCCTGAAGCGTGGGTGATCGCCCCCGGTGCCACCGAAACCCGCAGCTTTGATCTTGTGCAGTTGTTTAAACTCCGCGCCGCCGATAGTTTTCGTTGTCTGGTCGATGTGGAGCTGGAGGACGAAACCCTCAGCAGCAAACCCCTGATGTTCGACATCAGTACCGGGACCCTGCACGAGACCATCCGCCGCCGCCGCAATGACCGCGTTTTCACCCTCCTCGGCATCAACCGCAACGGACGCGATGAGCTTCTCCTGCGGGTAAGTTCCTTCAACGAGGATACCCATTTCGCGACTTATTTTCTCGAGAGACACCTGCGCTTTTTCCCTCCGCAAATGCTGGCCGACGACAAGGGCCGCATTGCCATCTTCCACTACGAATCCCCGCAGCGGGGTGTGCTCTGCCGCTTTGAGGCCGATGGAACGCCCGTGGGCCGCGAGTTTTACCGGATTTCCCCCGGATCGCCCGCCAAACTCATGCCCCATCCCGAACTCGGACTGGCCGTGGCCGGGGCCGAGCGTATCGATCCCTGAAGGACCCTTGTCATGCAATCCACCCTCGTTCTCACCCTGCTGGGTCCGGACCGTCCGGGCATCGTTGAAACCGTCGCAGAATTTGTGCGTCGCCACGACGGCAACTGGATGGAGAGCCGTCTGGCCCATTTCAGTGGGCATTTTGCGGGCATTGTGCAGGTGTCGCTGCCCGCAGCGGGCGAGTCTTCTTTCTGTGCGGCCCTTCCGGAACTGGAATCTGCCGCCCAGCTTCGCTGCCATGTCGCCGGAAGCCATGCGGAACCCGCGACCGGACGGGTGGTCGAGCTGGAATGTGTGGGACAGGACCGCCCCGGCATCGTTCTGGCCCTCACGGATGTGCTCGCTGATTTTCAGGTCAATGTGGAGTCCTTGGACACCGCCTGCATCAGCGCTCCAATGTCGGGCGAAAGCCTGTTCACCGCGCGGATGCGGGTGAGGCTCCCGGATACGCTCGATGAAGAGGCCTTGGAGAAGCGCCTGGCCGACATCGGGGACGAGTTGATGCTGGATCTCAACTTTCAGGGTTAACGTTGCTGAAAA
>CAZCFM010000258.1:0-2133 GCA_964497855.1 uncultured Verrucomicrobiota bacterium
GGCGGCGTGGTGCTGATGAGAAAGGAACCCGGTGCGCCGTCCGTGACCGTCACGTTCGACCACTCCCGGTTCTGGCGCACCCGCAGCAGCAGCTTCGGCGTGGGACGGTCCACCCGCCGCAGCCATTGGGCAATGCGTCCGTGCGTCGCGGCGTCGGCCACCACCATGACCTGCCCTCGTTCCGGATTGACCAGCACCCGCTGCCGTTCGGCCACCCAGCCGCGAATTGTCGTCTCCACCTCCGCCGGGGGCGTGTTGGTGAAGGCATAGACACGGGTTTCCAGGGCCGCAAGGCGGAGGCCGGCCAGGCACAGACAGGCAAGGAACAGGACACGCATGAAGCGCACTATGCCGGAAAGCGGTGGCGGAGGCAAAAGGAAATCAAAAACATTTCGGTGGAACGACGAGGCGTGCCGATCCGAACCGGGAGCGCCGATCTGAACCGGGAGCGCCGATCTCCGCATCGGCGGGCTGGAGGGGGCTGAGGCTTGGGGCCGGGGCCACCGAGAAGACTCGGGTTTCGCACGCAGAGCCTTGCGGGCGGGCCATCGTTGGGGCTGTCCTCTATGGATCAACGAATTGAGTCAATGTTGAGATGCACGCGAAGCCACCGTACAGGGAAAAATCTTTGGTAACAAATTAGTGGAAGTTAAAAGTATTGGCGCAAGGCTTCTTACATTTCGCCCATTTCATGGACTGAAAACGTATCCTCCTTTAAAAATATTTTGATGCTGTGCCGGCTATTTTCAACCTCAACCATATAGTATCCTTGGTTCGGACTATAAGAAATACTTTCGATATAGTGAGGGATCATGCGTATAGGTGCACCCGCAATCTTAACTTCAATATCCTTTCTTTGGATAAATTCCGAGATGGCCATATATTCGTGATCTTCAATCGCATATGAAGTTTCAATAGCTTTCAAGTAATATCCCCGTTGGAAAATATAGATATATCTTTTTCCAGGAATTTTCTCCAAGATGAAATTTTCTACTCGGACCCACTGATCATTTTCAGGACGTGGAAGAATTTTATTCATACGATCACTGAGTGCATGATTTTCTTTGATATAATAGACACGCAGGCTGTTTTTGCATATCAGGTTTGTTCGAATCTGTTGCAAATCGAAGAAGACGGTCATTTCAGCCACAGAGTTGTTTTCATGCCAATTATGACAAATGATTTCGACAACATCCACACGGCCGAACACATTCTTAATCGAGTTCAGTAACTCAACCTTTAACTCAGCAGGGATTTCCGGTGTCGTTATGACATCCTTCTTGCCGTCAACGGCAAATAGAGGTAGTTGAATGGAGATCAGAGTGACCAAAGATGCAAAAAATATGTTAAATCGGTTCATGGTATTTTGATTTGTGGAACACTTCGCAGTTCATACAGCGTTGTCTTGAGACCGCCTTTTGGCAATGTGGAGCCCTGCTCATTGAGAATCCACGCTACGATAATGTACTTCACATTCTTAGGCGTGGTCTTCTGCAAGTGGTCAATCCGAAACGGTGTCCTGTGAAAAGTGCCAGGCTTCAGCACGACGACAACGGCAGGGGCTCTTTCAATATCAACTCCGAATTCGGTCCTATACACCGCCCTGAAAGTGTCATCCATTCCGATGATCTCGACATTGAAGCCCTCCACAAAGAACGCGTCGAGAGTGAAAGGTTGAGCAGTGCTGTTCTTCACTTCCAGAAAGAACTCGCCGTCGACCACAGTCCAGTCAAGGTTCACAATGGAAGGCAGTTGTGCATGTATTTCTGGTAAACCGGCTTGTCTGCCGTCGGAGGGAACATGCTGGGGCCCCTCCACGTCCAGCGCCCGCAGGGGCAGAAGCGCGCAGACGGCACAAACAAGAGCGAATAGGAATTGCGAGGGGGGAGCCATGGGCGGAATCATGGAGGAATCCGGCGTGGAATACAACTGCGAAGCTCGGAAATCTCGGTCCGCAGCGGTCACGGTAGCGCCGTTCCAATACGGGAGCGCCGATCTCCGCATCGGCTGGGCGTGTAATGGGTTTGGGTGCGGTCTATCGGCAGTTTCATCCGGACGGGGGGAGAAGGGTCAGGAGATTTTCGCGGGTGAGGAAGTGGCGATCCTCCTGGCGTTCCAGGAAGGGGCCGACAT
>CAZCFM010000259.1:0-2120 GCA_964497855.1 uncultured Verrucomicrobiota bacterium
GCTCCTTCGCCCCTGCCGATACGGAGATCGGCGCTCCCGTCCCGCCCATTCCGCAATCCGAAATCCCCAATCCGCAATTCTTCCTCCCCCACTCGTCATTCGACACTCGACATTCGTCACTTCCTCTCCCTTCTCCCTTCTCACCTCTCCCCTCTAACCTCTCACCTCCCCCCTCCCTCCCATGAAAATCCAAATCCTCGGCACAGGCTGTGCCAAATGCAAAAAACTTGAAGAAAACGCCATCGTCGCCTCCCGGGGCATGGACGTGCAGATTGAAAAAATCTCCCAGATCGCCGACATCCTGAAATTCGGCGTGATGATGACCCCGGCCCTCGCCATCGACGGCAAAGTCGTCAGCA
Source organism: uncultured Verrucomicrobiota bacterium (assembly GCA_964497855.1). Taxonomy (GTDB): domain Bacteria; phylum Verrucomicrobiota; class Kiritimatiellia; order SS1-B-03-39; family UBA6053; genus CAYLNG01. The sequence goes on from CAZCFM010000259.1 coordinate 360, forward strand.
CAGGCAAACTTCTCACGCCCGACGAGATCAAAAAACACATCGGGGCCTGATACGAAAACGCCCGTCCGCATCCTCATCCTGACCCTGGTGGGCGCGGCCGCGGTCGCCGCCGTCGCACTGAAAAACTCCTCGCGTGCCACCGCGCCTCCGTCCTCCCTTGAGGCCGGGGGCGAATCCGCACGGTCCGGCTTGCCCCGATTGGTGGACCTGGGCGCGGGAAAATGTATTCCCTGCAAGGCCATGAAGCCGATTCTCGACGAATTGATGGCCGAGCACCAGCATCAATTCGACACCCAGTTCATTGACGTGCCATCGCTACGCCCCTGCCCTGGCCTCCGCGTTTGCGGTGGGAATTCTGGTCACCCTCGCCCTCATCGGTGCGCTCACGGTTGCCCTGGGACGCATGGCGGGCGATTTGGGCAGCGCACCCTATTATATTGTCGCCATCATTTTCCTGTTGGTGGGCTTGTATCTGCTCGGGGTGATTCCGCTGCCGCTGAACAGTATCACGCCTCCCGCGCTGCGTAAAAAAGGCATTGGCCCCGCTTTTCGCCTTCGCCTTGCTGCTCGCATTCGGCATCGGACACTGCGGCGTGATCGCCCTCGCCGGTGCCGCCGGCGGCTGGGTGCAGCGCTACCTCAACTGGAACGAGGAACACCCGATGATGGCCCGTTTCCGACAAGGCTGCGGCTTCCTCCTGATTCTCGGGGGCTCTGGACCCTCTAGACCGCGCCGTAGAGGGCCTCGGGGACTTTGTGGATGGGGATGAAGCAAGGGAGCGAGGGTTGCCTTCTATTCACCCCTCACCAACGCGGGCCGCACCCGTGACCAAACGTTGCAGTCGTTCCTGCACAACCTCGAGGTAGGCGTCAAAAAAGGCGTTGAATTGATTTTGACATCGATCTGCTGTTGTTGGTATATTGCCATCATGATACGCACACAGATACAATTGCCGAGTCCGCTCTACCGTAAAATGAAATCAGTGGCATCCGCCCGGGACTGGTCTTTGGCGGAACTCGTGCGTCGGGGCATGGAGTCCTACGTGGAGACCTGTCCGGAGACCCGCGAACCCGAACCGGAGTGGGTCCTGCCCGTCTTGCGGCCCAGCGGGGGCATGTTGAAGGATCCTGCCGCAATGTCTGTGGAGGCGGATGCGGTGTTGGAGCGATTGCTGGAGACCTCTGAGTGACCTCCGCGGATTCGAACCTGTTTATTTATGCGGCGGACCCACATTCGCCCCGGCATGAACCCGCCCGCGAATTTCTGAGTGCTGGCGGACAAGGAGCGGATGAATTTGTCCTTTGTGAGCTGGTGCTGGTGGAAGTCTATATGGCGTTGCGGAACCCCGCAGTTTTTAAAACACCTTATTCTTCCGCCGAAGCGGCGGGGTACTGCCGCCAATTGAGGCAAAATCCCCGCTGGCGCTGTGTGGATTATCATCACGACGTTTCCCAGACGCTTTGGAAGTGGGCACAAACAACGAAAGCCGGATTCCGGCAAATCATTGATGCGCGCCTGGCCTTCACACTTCGTTTTCATGGTGTCACCCGTTTCGCAACCCTGAATGAAAAACATTTTCAAGGCTTTGGATTTGAAACCGTCTGGAATCCTTTGCGAGGAAGATAGAGAGGATTGTTTTTTATGTCTGCGGGCCGGTCTGTGGTGATGCTGAAATTGTTGGAATGCACGAACCCGGTCCGACCCTCGCCTTTTATGAAAATGCTTCTTGAGCCCGGGGCCTTCCCGCACTAAACGGATGC
>CAZCFM010000260.1:0-2080 GCA_964497855.1 uncultured Verrucomicrobiota bacterium
GCGGATGCGCGCCCTCGGCTGGGAACCCCGCATCGCCCTGGACGAGGGACTCCGCGCGACCTACACCGACTTCCTGCGCGGCCACCGCGAACTGTAGAGTCAAAGAAGTCGGGGCCGTCGTGGCTGATGAAGAAAAACATATTGTGGTGTGTTTTGAAGTTGAACTTTAAAAATCACCAATTCAGACATCCTGATCCGGATCAGGAAGTGTGCACGTCGTGCGCGGACGCGGGGCAGGAGGCGCGGAATTCGGCCGGATTTCGCCCGAGTCCCGGATTTATCCGGAAGTCAGCAAGCACGCTTCAGCGTGCGGATGCGGGGCTTGAGGCACTGAATTCGGACCGTGAACGGTCCTGGACTGACTTCCGGATAAATCCGGGACTGTGACAGCTTTGCGCAAGCCCTTGTGTCGACGGGTTTGCGATTCCAATCGACCTTTCGGACCCTCCACCTGAGGTCAGGTCGACAACCCGAGCAGGCGGGAGAGGGCGTGATGACGGTTGAAAAAGCCGCGGAGTCGCACCAGCATCCGGGGGTCAGGTTGTAAATGCTCTGCTGCGAGGCCAGGGCCTTGGGCAGGTCGGCGCCGCTGCGAGCCAACCCCTACTCTATTTTGTTGTTCAGAACTTCCACCGGTTGTGAGGGGGAGCCTTCCGGCTTCTTCTCCGGGGGAGGGACGTCGTAAGGAAATCGCTCATTTTCATTCAGCTCCTCGATGGTCAGATCATAACGGTACCCTCCATCGTTCCATCGAAAGCGGTTTCCCTCGATAAGGAGATTCCGAATTCCGGGATCATCTCGGTTCAGGACATTGCTGTAGATCCGGATGTGATTCAATTCCAACGTGTCCACTCCTCGGTCAATAAACGGAACGCCCACTTTTTCCGTAAGGTAGCGCTCGCGGAGAATTCCAAGGTCGGTTTCATGAAGTGTTTCCTGTAGTACTTTGAAGTGGTAGCCCGTTTTCATATGCTGGGTGCAGCGCCCCATAAGAAAAGACCAGATACCCAGGGACACAAGCGACAAGATGCGAAGGAACTGATTCATTCAGCAAGCTTACCAACAACACAGGACAAAGTCACTGGATATGTGAAGGGAAAGGGACGATGACAGCTTCGCGCAAGCCCTTGTGTCGACGGGTTTGCGATTCACATCGGCCTTTCGGACCCTCCACCTGAGGTCAGGTCGTTAACCCGAGCAGGCGGGAGAGGGCGTGATGCCGGTCGAAAAAGCCGCGGAGTCGCGCCTGCATCCGGGGGTCAGGTTGTAAATCTTCGGGGAAGTGGCTTTGGGCGGGGGCGCGGCGGTAGGTTTCAAACCAGCGGGTGGGATTGGGCAGACAGTGGCGTCCGCTGCCGTCGAACCCGATGGGACGGATGTGACTGTGGCGGGGGAGAAGGGCGAAGCGTCCCTGCCGGAAATGCGCGTAGGCGAAACGGATGGCCCAGGAGTCGATGTCACCGCGCTGCTGCGCGGCCAGGGCCTGGGGCAGGTCGGCGCCGCCGCGGGCAAACGCGGCGATCGCGGCGGGGTCTCGGCAGAAGTCGGCGTAGTCGGGCAGCGTCCAGTCGATGTCGCGCCAGCGCCCGCGCCAGGTTCCCCAGCCAAAGGACATGGGGCGAAGGGAGAGCCAGACGTCGGCGCGGCCGCGGGCGGGGGACATGAGCCAGGAGGGCGGGACGTAGGCGGAGACGGAGAGGAGGCGGGGGTCGCCGGCATAGGCATCCAGGGCCGCGTTCATGTAGCTGAGAAAGTGAGGGCTGGTGAGGAGATCGTCTTCAAGTACAATGGTGGCGGCGTGTTCGGCGAGGACCTCGTCGACGCCGCGCAGGATGGAGGGGGCAAGGCCGAGGTTGTGTTCCCGTTCGATGAGACGGAGGCTGCGGAAACCTCGCACATCGCGGCAGAGGCTGCGGACGCGTTCGACCGCCGGGGCGTCGGCGGCACTGCGGGGGCCGTCGCTGAAAATCAGAAGATCGGTTTCGGCGGCGAGGCGGTTGCGCACGAGGGCGTCGAGTGTGCGCCGGGCATGTTGCGGCCGGTTGTAGACGAAAAGGGCGACGGGATGGGTCATGCCAAA
>CAZCFM010000261.1:0-2077 GCA_964497855.1 uncultured Verrucomicrobiota bacterium
TCGCCTTGCTGCTCGCCTTCGGCATCGGCCACTGCGGCGTGATCGCCCTCGCCGGCGCGGCCGGCGGCTGGGTGCAGCGCTACCTCAACTGGAACCAGGAACATCCCATGATGGCCCGCTTCCGACAAGGCTGCGGCTTCCTCCTGATCCTCGGAGGACTCTGGACCCTCTACGCCGCGCCCTGAGGGGGAGTAAGGTCTCGGGATCAGCCCATGGAGCCTAGGTGGAGAGTACACGGGTTGTCGTTTATTCTCCATGGGGTGATACCCCACTCCCAAGGCAGAGGGTGGAGGGCAATCGGCGTCGTTCCTGGCGCACGAGAGGCTGTAGCCCCAAGTAGCCCCAAGGGGGCGCTGCATCCCAGCCAGGGGTGCAACCCCTGGAATCTTGGCTAAAACAACATGGCGCGGGCTGAAGGCCCGCCGCATCAGGCGTTGCCCAAGCCCGGCCCCATCCGCTGATTATGCGGCGGACCTTCAGACCGCTTCCATATTCCGCCTGCATTCCAGGGGTTGCACCCCTGGCTGGGATGCCGCGCACCGTTGGTGCTGAATTCCGCCCCCCTCCGTTGAAACGCTAAATCTCGTGTCCAAACAGACACTTATTGCAGATCGAAGTGTCCTCGCAGCTTGACCGGATCGGTTTTTGCGAGGTTTGTTCATGAGTTCATGCTCCTGTGCAGCCCATGGCACCCGGTTGGGGCCGGTCTGTCCGGGGTGGATGATGTCTATTCAGTTTTCGGAAATTCAGTCGATGGCAGGGAGCCCTTGATGCGGCGGCGAATTCGGATTCAGCCTGGTCCCAGAATTCCCATTCCCTGTCCTCGGGGTGTCCGGCCTGCTCCCAGAGCGCAAAAGCCCGTGTGGAGAGTTCGGGTCCGACAACAACGGCACATGTGGAAGCGGAGGGTATCCCAAAGATATGGGCGAGGCGTGTGTTTGTTTTCATCGGCTGTGTCGCAAAGAGGCAATCGGGTGGTGGGCGGGAACCAAAAAGGAACGACCTTTATGATTTCAGCGAGAGTACACGGGTTGTCGTTTATTCTCCATGGGGTGATACCCCACTCCCAGGGCAGAGGGTGGAGGTCAGAGGTGGCGACGGGTTCTGTCGAGTTCTATCGGCTGCGGCATCCAGACAGGCATGTGAAGAACCATAGGTCTGAAATTGGTAAAACTCAAATTTCTTGCGGACGCGGGTGGCGTCCAGGGCTTCGTATCTGCGCGGATCTCCGGCCAGCACGACGTGTGCATCGACAACAACTTTTCAAAATGAATTGCGACAAGGGGAAAAGTGTGCTACATTGTCTTACATGAAAACCGCCACACTCACCATACGAATGGACGACGAACTCTCGGAGCTTCTCGAAACGGTCACCGAACAATCGGGCCGCACCCGCAGTGAAATCGCCCGTGAAGCCCTTCGGCGACAACTCCGTGTTGCCCGTTTTGACGACATCCGCAAGCGCGTGTTGCCTTTTGCGGAAGCGAGTGGCTATCTCACGGATGACGATGTTTTTGCCGTTGTTTCATGAAGGTCTTTCTCGACACGAATGTATTGGCGGCTGGTTTTGCCAGTCGGGGGCTGTGCTCCGACATCGTCCGCGAAACCCTTGAGCATCATGAACTGACCACATCCCTTGAGATCCTGGCTGAACTGAATCGCATTTTGCGGACCAAATTCAAGATTCCGGCCGCACAGGTGGAGGAGGTGCTGGAGCTGGTCCACAGTTGCGGTCAAATCTCTGAACCCAACCCCCGTGCCGCAACCAACATTGTGGATCTGGATGATGTGCCCCACATCTCCGCGGCAGAAACAGCGCACTGCGATTACTTCGTCACGGGCGACAAAGACCTCTGGAGCGCGAATCCCGTGGGCACGATGCAGGTTCTGTCCCCACGGGATTTCTGGAAAGTCCTGCGGACAGAACCCTCCCCTTGAACGCGCCCCCTACCCTTCCCCAAATACCTGAATTTGCGGCTTGAGCCAACGGCGCTCCCGCACTAAACGGATGCACCCATCTCCTTGACTCCCATGGCAGACAAACCCAACCACATCTACGACGAAAGCAAGATCAAGA
>CAZCFM010000262.1:0-2070 GCA_964497855.1 uncultured Verrucomicrobiota bacterium
AGCGTCGTGGACGAGTCCGGGCAGGTCGCGCAGAATGCCGGTGGTGTGTTTGCGGATGATGGCGATTTCGCCGTGGAAGCTGAGGTTGTCGCAGACGAAGACCTGGGAGCCAAGCACGAGCCCGGCGGGCAGACGCTTGTCGTGACTGTTGCGCAGGCCCAGCACCCAGGAGTAGTCGGGATGTTCGGAGCCGTTTGCGATCTGGAGGAGTCCGAAGTAACGCATCCCGTCGTGGGTGATGGCGTGGGCCTGTTCGACCACACGCATGTTGTAGCGGGGGAGCGTATGCTCAACGAGCGTGAGCAGATCCTGGTGGGGAATCGGCTGCCAGGTGGCCGTGCGGCAGGGCATCGTGACCTGGGGCAGCATTTCGCGCGGCACCCGGTGGGCTCCGCAGTGAAGAACGAGGTTGCATTTGTTCATGGGGTTTTCCTTTGTGGGTTGGGGGTGCAAAACAAAACCGATCCGCCGGATGAAGACGGATCGGTCGGATGGGGTTGGGTTTGTGTTTGGGTCAGGCGGCTTTGCGGCCCCAGGCGCGGCAGCGGCCCCGGAATTCGCACCAGCGGCAGTGCATTCCCGGGGAGGGATAGAATTCGCCGCGTTTGACGCCGTCCACGTACACCTCGGTCAGGCGCTTGAAGCGCTCGATCTTGATGGCGTCCACGGGCGGCAGCCGGTGCTGGATGATCTTGGGCGTTTTGGTTTTCACCAAGTACACCAGTTCGGCGGGGGCGGGCATTTCGTTCGTGGCATCGGCGAGCAGCAGCCAGTAGGCGACCAGTTGGAGTTCGTGGGACCAGGCCTCGTCCTCCAGGTCGGGGGTTGCGCCCACCGTCTTGAAGTCCACGGGCACGCCGCCTTCACGCACGAGGTCGAGCACGCCCACCAGCGGGATGGGCAACGCATCGTCTTCGCGGCGCAGGTAGGTTTCGACGCCGAGGATGCGCCGGGGATCGTTGGCGAGTTCGGATTCGAGGTAGGCGCGCAGCACACGTTCGCCGGTGGCGACGCAGTCTTCGCGGTCCTTCTCGTCGTACTCCACGGGATCTTCGCTCTCCTGCTCCGCGTAGGCCTTGCGGTAGGCGTCGAGGATGGCCGGGGTGTCTGTGTCGCCGCCCTGCCAGCGGGCGCGGTGGAAGGCCTCCAGACCCGCGTGAACGGCTTTGCCGATTTGCAGGTTCGGCGAGGACGGCGCGCGCAGCCCGAGGACTTTCTCGTAGTAGAACTTCAGACGGCAGGTCAGGAAGCTCTTCAGACGCGACGCGCTCAGGTACTCCAGCGGATCGCCCGGCTTGGCGTCGTCAAAGGCCGGGCCGCTCTTGAGCAATCCGGCCCCTTGCACGGGTCCACCGGAATTCTCTTCCACTCCGCATTCCGCACTCCGCATTCCGCACTTCTTCATGCCGCTCTCCGCTGATTGGGTTTGCGGTTGCGCTGGGATCCTCCGCCCATCAATTCGTCGATAAGGCCGGAGGCTTCGAGCTTGTTGAGTTCAATGACCCCTTTGCCGTAGCGTTCGCGGGCGTGCGTATCGACCTGCGTGCGGTCGAGGTTCTGTTCGTCGACCAGCTTGCAGATCAGCTCTTTCTGCTTGGGGGAGCAACGCCATTCGGTCTGCGCCGGGGGCGGGGCTTTGGGCATCTGCACGACGTTGTTCGCGGGCGCTTCTTCGCTGCCGGGGATGAAGCCGGGATGGACGATCTGCTCGTCCACGGACTTCTGGAGGATGCCGTAGACGCGTTCGACTTCGGCGGGGATGTCGGTGAGGCTGGCGACCTCGAACTTCAGCGACACGCTGAAGTTGTGGCTGCTGTACATGGGCAGCCCCAGTTTCTTGCCGTAGTTCAATTCCAGGATGATGGCCATGACTGGCCTCCTTTCGGGTAGGGTTTGAAAAACAGGACACAAAAAACGGCTCCGGGTGAGGGAGCCGCTTGAGGGGGTACAGATAAATATAACGGTGAAAGCGGGGGAATTTTAGAGGAAGCGGGTCGCCTGTTGTGTTCTCCTCTCTAGTGTAGTGTCGCAAAAATGAATAGACATATTAAGCGGCGTTTCTTTGTTTCC
>CAZCFM010000263.1:0-2064 GCA_964497855.1 uncultured Verrucomicrobiota bacterium
TGAAACTGCGGATGCCCGTTTTTGGCCAACTGATCAAAAAAGTTTCCCTCGCCCGTTTTGCCTCCACCTTCGCAGAATTGACCCGCGCCGGGGTGCCGGTCATCAAAGCGATGGAGATTGTCGCCGCCGCCGCCAACAATGCCGTTCTCACCAAAGCTGTGTTGGATGCCAGCCCCATGGTGGAGGCCGGGCGCCCGATCTCTGAATCCATCGGTTCCAGTCCCGAATTTCCCCGACTTCTGATCCAAATGATGAGTGCCGGAGAAAAATCCGGCAAGATGGACGACATGCTCCAGCGCATCTCGGATATCTACAAACAGGAGGTGGACGCCACGGTCGAAGGCCTCACCTCCCTGATCGAGCCCCTGCTCATCTCCTTTCTGGGCATCACCATCGGTGGTATCGTCATCGCCATGTTCATGCCGATCTTTAAACTCAGTGAGATCGTCACCCAGTAACCGAGTTGATCCATGCATACTTCAAACAATGGCTTCACGTTGGTCGAAATCATGATTGTCATCATGATTGTCGGCCTTCTGGCAGCGATTGCGGCACCCATGTTCAGCAGATCCCGCGATAGCGCCCAACGGACGGCCTGCTTGAACAACTTGAGACAGATCGAATCCGCCAAAGACCAATGGGCCATCGCCACCGGGAAAGCCAGTGGCGATGCGCTGGATGAGTCAGAAGTTGACACCTACATCCGAAAAGGACGTCCCGACTGTCCCACAAAAGGTACCTACACCTATGGTCCTGTGGGGTCTCTTCCAACCTGTTCCCTCGGCATAAGTTTGGGCCATCAGCTGTAAACATGCTCGCCCCATTCTTGCGAAATATTCGAGCTGATATCGCAAATACGACAAACAGGAAGCCCCTATGGCGAAATGGGTTTATAAATTTTCTTCCAGAAATTTAGTTTTAGCCTCATTTTTTACTCTTAGAGAAAAAATAGAGGGCGGCATCAACACCTTGCATTTTTTGGCACGACAAATGCTTTAAAATATCTACTCTGTTTAGCTTGGTGGTTTCCGTTTCATGCGGAAAGGGTTGCAAGGTAAAGAGGGTATCAAAAACAAGAAAAAAAAACAAAAACAAAAACTGGAGAACAAGACAATGAAGAACCTCAAACAAGGTTTCACCTTGGTCGAAATCATGATCGTGGTCATGATCATCGGCCTGCTCGCCGCGATCGCCCTCCCCGGCTTCGCCAAAGCCCGTGCCTCCTCCCAGAAGAACGCATGCATCAACAACATGCGCCAGATCGAGTCCGCCAAAGACCAATACGCGGTCGAAGCCGGTCTTGCTACGGGTGATGCTACTGCTGATGCAACCGCATTGGGCCCCTTCGTCAAAGGCACTTGGCCAGTGTGCCCCGTAGGTGATGCCGCATACACCATCAACGCTATCGGAACCAACCCAGCCTGTGGCAACGTGGGAACGTTGGCTGACCACATTCTTCCCTGAGAACGCTGGGTTATAACCTAACCTAGGAAACCGGAGCTTCGGCTCCGGTTTTTCTTTGTAGGGATTTCTGCAAGCCTGCGAGACCCGGGGCTAAAGGTGTAGGATGTTTACGGTCTCAAGAAACGTTCGCCGAGGACGTGGATCTGGGGTGCCATTCTGGGGATGGGAAGGCTGCGGGGGTTGAGGCGGCGTGTTCGGAGAGGGGATTGGGTGGGGCAAAGAAGATTGGAGGCAAAGAAGATTCAGACCTACGGTTCAATGGATGGGAAAGTCTGCTCGATCTTGCCCGAAATTTTCAAGCACGCACGAGCATTTCCGGGATAGGGGGCGGATAGCCGATCAACGAGACAGATTCCCCCCAAGAGTGGCGGAGAAAATGTCCCGGAGCGGGAGGGCGCTGATGTTTTCGTGGAGGGGGTAGCGGAGGGTGCCGGGGTAGACGACATAGAGGTGGGCGAGTTTCAAATCTTCCAGGGCGATGTGCATGGATTTTGTCGTGGCGGGAGTCTCCGTGCATTTGAATTCGAATCCCCAGCGCTTTCCCTTGCGGAGGAGGAGCAAATCGAGTTCCGCCCCCCGCTGGGTGGCGTAGAAATAGGC
>CAZCFM010000264.1:0-2048 GCA_964497855.1 uncultured Verrucomicrobiota bacterium
CGATTTCGTTTTCGACCGACCAGATATAAATGGAGGGATTGTTGCGCTCCTCGCGAACCCAGGCGGTGAGCTGGCGGCGCCAGTTGTCCCAGAAGGGCTGCTTGGCGGCGTATTGACGCTCGGCGACTTGCACGCGGAGTCCGCCGCCGTAGTTGGCGACCTGTCCGTCGAAGGTGCCGGAGGAGCGCACCAGCATTCCGGTCTCGTCAAAATACGCCATGGCCTGTCGACGGGTCATGCCGCCAATGCCGCCGTTGTGCCAGTAGCGGGTCTGGTTGGCGTGACTCTGCTCGCGGGCGACGCGCACCTGCTCGCGCGGGTCGCGGCCTAACGAGCTGACGTCTGCCCACATCTGCCAGGGGGTGCCGTTGATCTTGAACTGATCGGTGGACCAGTCAATCGTGCGGAATCCGAAGCGGGTGAGTTTCACATCGTCGCCGATGCGGGTGCGCACCCAGTACAGATGGGGATTGTCCGGCCACCAGCGGGTGGGATTTGCCCAGGCTTGTTCCAGCTTCACGACGCGGGACTCGCCGGCGGCGAGACGGACACGCTGCACGGGAAAACGCAGCTCCACCACGCCCGCTTGCAATTCGTCCCAGGTTTTTTCGATCTTCACGACGGAGGATGCGCCGGCGCCGAGACGCACGCGCCGCGGGGGCAAACGCAGCTCCACCGCCCCCCCCTGCCCTTCGTTCCAGGGCAGCACCTCGTTGGACAGCTCCACGTCCGCGGCGTTGGCCGTGGGATTGAACAAGGTGATTTCCAGACCCAGTTTGCCCTCTTGCGGAATGGCAAACACATCGGCGGCGTACACCGGGCCGGTCATGACGAGACTGGCGGGTTCGAGAATGCCCCCGCGCACATCGGCGGCCACGGGATAATCGTGCCGCGCGGCGGTACCTTGGTTGGTCTTCAAAAATTCGCGTGGAATATTCCAATAACGGCGGGACCCCAGCGCGTCGTCGCCGGGGTTGAGCGAGTAGTAGGCATTCTTGACGGCGATGACGATTTCGTTCACCTGGCCCGGACGAATGTGACGCGACAGGTCCATCTGCCAGGCGGTGTGGAAAATGTCGGTGGCATCCACGTACTCACCGTTCACGAAGACGGAGAGGATCAGGGTGGAGCGCTGCACGTCGAGGAAGAAACCGCGGCCAGCAGCGGAGGCGGGAACGTCCACGCGGGTGCGGAGGAGGAAACGGTGGGTGTGGGCCAGTTCCGGGTGCTGCTCCTCCACCGCGCCGGGAGCGCGGTAGGATTTCCAGCGCAGGATGTCGAGCTCGGGAAGTTCGCGCACGGGCTGGAGGCGGGTTTCTTCGGGTATTGGGAAAACGTTTTCATTCCAGCCGGCGACCTGCCAGAGTCCGTTCAGCTCTGTCCATGCGCGTCCGTCCGGACCAGGGGTGGTGTTGGCGCTGAATACGTGGGTCTCCGCCGCGCGGTCGCGCTCACTGCGGTGATCTTGTCCGGGCTGCCACTTGCCGAAGGGGCGGAAGGGTTCCGTGCTGATGCAGACCGCGTCGAGCATGTGCAATACGCGCTCGGGCTTGCCGCCCTCGGCCACGGGCTGAAAACGGTGTCGGAAGGAAATGCGGTGTTTGCCGGCGGGCAGCGGATGTGTGCCCAGATTCAGCCAGCCCAGCTCGTTCCAGGTTTGAATCGATTGCAGTTCCTCGGTTGGCGTTTCCGGGGAGACCGATTGCCATGCGCCGTCGTTGATACGCCAGTCAAAGGGACTGCGGGCAAACTCATAGCCAATACGTGCCCAGATTGCCGGGGTCCCCGCTGCGCCGACCTCGAACTCATGTGAGAAGACCAGTCCTTCGGGCGGCAGAAAATCCCGGGCCTCGTTGCCGGAGAGATTCACATGCAGCAGGCGTCCGCCGCTGATCAGCTCCGTATTGCCCCAGCCCGCCGTTTCGTATCCCTTGCCTCCCCCCCTAAAATTTTCCCGGCCATCTTTCTCCAAAACGGCGGTCTCGGCCTGAAAGGTCTCGCCCTCCAGCCAAATCACATCACCGGGCAAACGGGCGAAAGCAAAAAAC
>CAZCFM010000265.1:0-2027 GCA_964497855.1 uncultured Verrucomicrobiota bacterium
AGCTTAGCCCAAAGCCATGCGCGTTGGACTCGCCGACCCGCTGGACCGCTTTCCCGCGAAACGCGACGACCCCGCGAGGGAGCTGCACGGGAAGTGGGAAGGGCAGGGGATTCGGATGCCGAAAAATACTGATAGATGGCCCTTGCAGGATTCCGGGCAAATTCATAGAAATCGAATTGCGGCATGATTTTGAACACCCCTTTTTCTTTTTGCACACGATGAGCGATGGACATCACACACCTGAGCGGAGGGCCCGTGATCTGATCGACCGGCAACTGGTCGACGCGGGATGGTTGATTCAGAATGTGGATCAACTGAATCTCTATGCCGGAGTGGGAGTGGCGCTGCGGGAGGTTCAAACCATGGGTGGCCCGGCGGATTACATGCTGTTTGTGGAGGGGAAGGCGCTGGGCGTGGTAGAGGCCAAAAAGGTGGGAACTCCCTTGTCCGCAGTGGCGGAGCAGTCGGAACGTTATGGCAAGGCGCGGGATTTCATCCCCCAACGATGGGCCGATCCCTTGCCTTTCACCTACGAAGAGATCGTCGCCCGCGACAAAGCCAACCTCGACATCTTCTGGCTCAAAGACGACAGCCTGGAGGACAGCGAAAACCTGCCCCCCCCGCCGAACTCGCCGCCGAAATCGTCGCCAGCCTCGAAGCCGCCCTGGAGGAATTCCGGGCGGTGGAAGAAGCGTTACTTAAAGGAGAAAGCTAATGGCCGTACCTACATGGGATGAAATGATCCGGCCAATTTTGGAAGAATTGAATGTGGGGGACGTTACCCGCATGGAGGCGTACAGCCGGGTCTGCGACTTCTTCGATTTGAACGATTCGCAGCGCCAGGAAAGGCTTCCCAGCGGGGGGCTGCGGGTAGCCAATCGGGCGGGCTGGGCTCTCACCCACCTGTCCAAGGGAGGATTGGTGTCGAAGGTGAAACGGGGAACCTATCGGATCACGGAACGGGGGCGGGAGTTCCTGAAAACGCATCCAGGTTCCATCACGTATCAGACGCTGAAGGACGATGTACCAGAGTATCAACAGGCCTGGCAGGAAGCTATGGAACAGAAGGCGGAACAAAGGGCCGATGACACTGGCGAGCCGGAGGTGGCGGAGGGCGAATCCACCTCGACTCCCGAGGAGACCATCGACCGCGCGCTAAATACCATCACCACATCGCTGAGATCGGAATTGATGGCCCAGTTGCGCGAGATCGACCCTACCGTTTCGAGCAAGTGGTGCTGGATGTTCTGTTCGCGATGGGTTACGGGGGCTCGCGTCAGGAGGCCGCGCAAGTCACCCGAAAATCGAACGACGAGGGGATCGACGGGGTCATCAACGAGGACCGCTTGGGGTTGGACGTGATCTACGTTCAGGCCAAGAGGTGGCAGAACACGGTTGGCCGGAAGGAGATTCAGAGTTTTGTCGGGGCTCTTGCGGGCAAACAGGCCTCCAAAGGGGTGTTCATCACCACCAGCGACTTCAACCAAAACGCGGTGGAATATGCGGGCATGCTCTCCCAGAAAGTAATCCTGATCGACGGAAAACGTCTGGCCGACCTGATGATCGAGTACCAGATTGGCGTCTCCGCCATTCGCACCATCACCCTCAAACGCATTGATTCGGATTATTTTGAGGGCGAGTGAGAACTCCACAACCCGGACAATTCATGCAATGCCTCTGGGTTGCAGGTGGTGAATCAGCAGGGAATCGAATCCTGCCTCGAGAAATAAATCCCATAATCCATAAACCATATGAATAAACAAGAACCGCGTGATTGGCCTGATGTGTCTGATGAGCATCTGGATGACATCATTGCTAACGAACCCAATAAACGAATTGTGCGGATTGCAATAGAAGAGAAAAAACGACGCCAGCCGCCAGAGCATAGACCCGTTCAAACCAACACGAGACAGTCCGAAACGGCATCGCGGGTGGAGGTTGTGGGGATAAATTTGAGTTTTAGAGATTGGTTTATCGTAATTTTCAAGGCGTACCTCGCACTGATATGCGTTGGTTTTGTTCTATTC
>CAZCFM010000266.1:0-1991 GCA_964497855.1 uncultured Verrucomicrobiota bacterium
ATTAAAGTGGTACGCGAGCTGGGTTCAGAACGTCGTGAGACAGTTTGGTCCTTATCCGTCGTGGGCGCAGGAGATTTGAGAAGAGCATTCCTCAGTACGAGAGGACCGGGAATGACGAACCTCTGGTGTTCCAGTTGTCGTGCTAACGGCATCGCTGGGTAGCTATGTTCGGAATGGATAAGCGCTGAAAGCATCTAAGCGCCAAGCCGTCTTCAAGATAAGATCTCCCTAGAGCTTCGGCTCTCTAAAGGCAGGTTGAAGACTACGACCTCGATAGGTTGGATGTGTAAGCACAGCGATGTGTTCAGCTAACCAATACTAATTAGCCGTGAGACTTGACCTTATTTTTTTCTGAATCTCGATCTAATCGGTGGTATACCCATTCTATGCAATTTTCTCTTCTTTTTCTCCCTTCCGGGAGAGCCCACTTTCCGGTGGTCATAGCGAGAGAGAAACACCCGTTCCCATTCCGAACACGGCCGTTAAGCCTCTCAGCGGCGATGGTACTGCAACCTCATGTTGTGGAAGAGTAGCACACTGCCGGATCTTTTTCCTTAAACCCCGACCGTTCCAACGGCCGGGGTTTTTTATTTTCAGATGTTGCACTGTTGCAATATTGTTCCGCGGGCGGCGACGAAGCGGGGAAACATGTGTTCATCCAGGCGGACAGGGTTCTCGTCAGGTCCGAGGCTGTTGTTGTGGCAGGTGTTGCCGAAACTGCGGTCCGTTCGACCTTCGATACGGTTAAGGATAAGGTTGGCAAGATCGACTTCTGCCTCCCAGCGGGCCAGGTCATACAATTTCAAATCGCGCCAGGGTTGATTCCAGGTGGCTCCACCATAGGAGCGGCAGGGATGAAAAAGTGTGTGATTGCCCAGTTCGTGGCCGCGCCGGGACAGGGCCGCCCATTCGTCCATGCGCTGCAAGAGCGTCTCATTCACAGGTGTGTAGAAGGTTGCCCGGAAGCCGTGGGCCTCGAGTGCGGGGGCGACCAGATCGAGATGACAGTCCATGAGAAGATGAGACGAAAAATCGGGATTGGAGTTGACAAAGCATTCTGGACGTGGACAATACGCGACCCTTTCCACTAGGAGCCCCATATGAATTTTCACTATCTTGAAGCCGCTGCCGCCCGCATCCCCAACAAACCCCTGCTGATCAATCTGGTCTCCCGCCGGGTACGCCAGTTGAACCGTGGCATGCGCCCGCTGGTAAAGCCCGATCACCCGCACCAGGAAAACCTGGACATTGCCTTGAAAGAGGTTTCCGAGGGTCTGCTCGATGCGGAAATGATCAGCGCCGTTGCCGAAACTGGAAGCTCTGCGGATCTGCTGACGCTGTAAGGTTCGGGAATAGGCTCCTCCTGGAGCTTCGTTTGTATCCAAACCCACTTTCGGCACAGACCTCGTCGTCTGTGCCATACGTTTTTACGACCATGAGCACCAAAGCCGATGATCCGGTCCTTGCGACCAACCGTAAAGCCCGGCACAACTACCATATCCTGGAATCGCTGGAGGCAGGCATCTGCCTTGGTGGCACCGAGGTGAAATCCATCCGCAACCGCGAGCTGAGTCTCGATGAGGCGTTTGCCCAGGAGAAAAACGGCGAAATCTACCTGCACAACATGCATGTGCGGGCCTACAGCCACGGCAATCTGTTCAACCACGAGCCGATCCGCATCCGGAAGCTGCTGCTGCACAAACGGGAAATCCGCAAACTGGCGGCGGCGGCATCGAAACAGGGATTGACGATTGTTCCGCTCGATGTCCACCTCCGCAAGGGGAAAATCAAAGTTCAGATCGGACTCGCCAAAGGCAAAAACGTGTCCGACAAACGCGAGACCCTCAAGAAAAAAGACGCGGACATGGAAGCCCGCCGGGCCATGGCCCGCGGCTGAGCGCACTCACCCGGCGTCGGTCATGCCGGGATAGAGTTTTTTGGCGCAGTCCGGGCAGAGCCCGTGGCTGAACTGCACATCGGCGTTTTCTTTC
>CAZCFM010000267.1:0-1961 GCA_964497855.1 uncultured Verrucomicrobiota bacterium
CTCGCGCATCAGGGGCAACAGCGAAGACGTCTGCGATGTCGTCGGCGTCTACGAACATCTGCGCCGCGACGGAGAACTCTCCGTCTACGACGCCAAAGGCCCGGCGATCACACCCAACCGCGCGCACTATTGGGCCCGCGTGCACACCCTCGAAGCCCTGAGCGCGGCCAACCTCCGCGGCACCCTCCGCCTCACCTCCCGCTACAACAAAAAAATCGAAGACGGCGAACTGATTTTCCCCAATCTCAGCCAACACGCGTACCGACGCGCCATCCTGCGCGCAAAGCTGCTGGTGATCAACACCCTTCCCCACGCAATCCTCCCCTGGAAAGCCACCGAAGCCCTCGCCCTCGGCCGCCCCTTCGTTGTCGATATTCCCCCGCTCACTGAATTCCCCAAACCTTTCGCCCTCCGTGAAGGCGACCATTACCTCTCGCTGCTGCCCGCCTCCGACTTCGATCCCACAAGCCCTGGCCGCGTCCTCCACCGCTACAGCCTCGCCGACTTCGAGCACGGGGCCCTCGCTCTCGCCGGCAAATTGAACGACCCCTGCTGCCTCGAACATCTCCAACAGGAAGTCCTCCGTTACCGTAAACGCGCCCTCAACCCCGAAACCGTCGCCGCCTACCTCTGCGACGAAACCGAGGCCGCCGGATGAGCTGGTTCCGCCCCCCGCCCGCGGACATCGCCATCTTCCACGAATTCGCACCGCCTCCCACCGGCGGCGGTCACCAGTTTATGCGCGCCCTCTGCCGCGCCTTCGAATCCAAAGGCCTCCGCCTCGAACTCAACCGCCTCCGCCGCGGCACCCGCGCCGTGCTCTTCAACTCCTACAACTTCGATTTCGACGCCCTCCGCCGCGCCTGCGCCCGTTTCCCCCACGTCCGCCGCGTCCACCGCATCGACGGCCCCCTGCAAACCTACCGCGGTTTTGACGACGGCACCGACCGCCGCATCGTCGACATCAACCGCGCCCTCGCCCAGACCACGGTCTGCCAGTCGCGCTTCAGCCTCGACCAGCACCTCGCCCTCGGCTTCAAACTCGCCGCGCCGACGCTCATCCCCAACACGCCCGACCCCGACATCTTCCATCCCCGCGGTCGCAGCCCCCACGACCCCGCCCGCAAGCTCCGCCTCGTCTCCGTTTCCTGGTCCGACAACCCCAACAAGGGCCTCGACACCTACCAATGGCTCGACACCCACCTCGACTTCTCCCGCTTCGAGTACACCTTTGTCGGACGTATCCAGACCAGCTTCCGCAACATCCGCCACCTCGACCCCATGCCCTCCGGTCCCCTCGCCGACCTCCTCCGCCAGCAGGACCTCTACCTCACCGCCAGCCGCAACGACCCCTGCTCCAACTCCCTCCTCGAAGCCCTCGCCTGCGGCCTTCCCGCCCTCTTCCTCAACAGCGGCGGACATCCCGAACTCGCCGCCCGCGCCGGCCTCCCCTTCGACCGCCCCGACGAAATCCCCGCCCTCCTCCACACGCTCGCCCAAGAGCTGCCCCACTATCAGGACCAGATCCGCATTCCCACCCTCGACGAAACCGCCAACGCCTACTTGGAGTTGCTTCTCTCGGCGTGACGATTTCTACGTGCGCACCCGCCGCATCAACCGTTGCCAATCAGATCCTCAATCGACATGTTGATATCTTTGGCAATCTGACGAAGCAGGATCGGGGACAGATCCCTTCCACGGTGGTCGGGAACGGTGGTTTGGCGTCCATCCGGATGCTTGAACTGACAATGGGAACCTTTTTGGCGCACAAGGTAGAACCCCAACGATTCCAACATCGCCTTCACCTCCCTTGGCTTAAGAACAGGTATATGGCCCATGACGTCAAACAGCCACCGTTTGGGTGCCGATATATTCAACATCCGAATCGGGTTCCCCCTCTTCAAGCAGCATCGAAAGAACCTCCTCCAGATTGGCCCGCACCTCGTCCAAGGTTTTTCCTT
>CAZCFM010000268.1:0-1957 GCA_964497855.1 uncultured Verrucomicrobiota bacterium
TGCGGAATGGGCGGGACGGGAGCGCCGATCTCCGTATCGGCAGGGGCGAAGGAGCAGGGGGGAGTGAGTGACGAATGACGAGTGGGGAAGAGGCGGGGCGCAGATCGAGCAAAACGAAACCTTTCAACTTTTCAACCTTTCAACTTTCAACCTAAAACCACGTCCCATATCCCCACCCGGCGATCGTGCTCATGCCGACGACGAGGGAGACGAAGACAACGGTTTTCTGCGTGCCCATCACACTGCGGATGACGATCATGTTGGGCAGGCTGAGGGCGGGTCCGGCGAGCAGCAGCGCGAGGGCGGGACCTTTGTTCATGCCGCTGCCCATGAGTCCCTGCAAAATGGGAACCTCCGTGAGGGTGGCGAAATACATGAAGGCCCCGATGAGCGCCGCGAAGAAATTCGAGGCGAGGTTGTTGTCTCCCACCAGCGCGGAAATCCAGCGCGAGGGAATCATGCCTTCCTCGTTGGGACGTCCCAGCAGGAAACCCGCAACCAGCACGCCCATGAACAGCAGGGGAATGATCTGTTTCGCGAAGCCCCAGCTCTGGTCCATCCAGTTCTTCGCTTCTTCCGGACGTTCTCCCTTGGCCAGAACGAGCGTAAACCCAATCGTCGCCGTGACGAAGGGCAGCAGGGCTCCGTAGGGAAGCCCTTCGGCGGCTCCGGGCAGAATGTCGCCCCAGCGCGGCAGGATCACCCAGCGCGTCAGCGCCCAGACGAGGGCGGTGGCCCCGGCGATGACCGCCGTTTTCCAGACCTTTAATCCGAACCATTTTGTGAGCACCGCCGCCAGCAAAAGGCCGAATCCGGAAGTGATCACCCATTTGTTGGCGAAGAGGAAGTGCCAGAGACCCGAGGCTTCGCGGGGACGTCCCCAGTTGGCAAAGACGAGGATGCCGACCAGGGCGAAAAACTGCAAACCGGTCTGATAGACGGGCCGCGTTTCTTCCTCGGGCATCTCCGCAATCGCCGTGGCGCGTTCCGCCTCTTCCTTCCGGTAGATGAAATGCATGGCGAGGCCGATGATCACACTGAAAGAAATGGCCCCCACCGCGCGGGCGATGCCCAAAGAGGTACCCAGCACGGCGGAGGTCATGACAATGGCCAGCACATTGATTGCCGGTCCGGAATACAGAAAGGCCGTGGCGGGACCCAGCCCCGCGCCCATGCGCCAGATGCCCGCGAAAAGCGGCAACACCGTGCAGGAACAGACCGCGAGAATCGTGCCGCTCACCGACGCCACTGCGTAGGCCACTACCTTGTTCGCTTTGGGTCCGAGATACTTCATGACCGATCCCTGCGACACGAACACGGCGATCCCGCCGGCAATGAAAAACGCGGGCACCAGACACAGCAAAACGTGGGCCTGCGCGTAATCCCGCGCCAGATACAACGCCTCGAAAACGGCTTTGTCAAAACGTCCCCAGCCCAGAGGCAGGGCGAACAACAGCAGGAAAACGACGATCCCGCCCAAAAGCTTGTTTCGGTCGCCGACGATTTCAGAAGGTTCGCGGGTGCTGTTCATTTATTTCCTTATGTGATAATTTAATCACGTTATAATCCGTAAAAAATCAAACGTTCAAGGCCTCCGACTGCTCCTGGAGGTTTTCTTCGAGGGCCTGGCAGGCGCATTTCAGAAAGTTGACCACGCAGCGGGTGCGCAGCGAATAGAACACCTGCAACCCCTCTTTGCGGGTCTTGAGCACGCCGCTCCGCAGCATCAGGGCCAGATGACGCGACGTGTTCGACCGCTCCGCCCCGATCCGCTCCGCAATCTCGCAGACGCAGACTTCGCCGTCTTTCAGCAAATCAATAATCGCCACGCGGATGGGATGGGCAATCGACGCGATCAGTTCCGCCTGCATGCGGTAACGGTTTCGAACCTGTTTGGGTATCATGAGTATGTGAGTATATAATCACGCAATAACATCAAGCGTTTTTCTTCTTTTTT
>CAZCFM010000269.1:0-1863 GCA_964497855.1 uncultured Verrucomicrobiota bacterium
GTTGCAATATCTGCTCTAGCCTTCCTGTTCCAACCCTTTTCCACTTGCTTTTTCCAATTACATATGTATGCTGCATACTTATGAGAACTACCTTGATTCTACGGGATGATTTGGTCGAAGTGGCCAAGAAAAAAGCGGCGGAACGCAAGACCACGTTGAGTGCGATTGTGGACGAAGCGCTCATGAGGTCGTTGAACCCAGCGCGTTCCGGGGATGCAACGGAGCTTCAGTTGCCCACCTATGCACCGTCGAAAGCAACGAGCACGGACACGCTGCCTGCGGAACTCCATGAGCTGATGGTCGCGGAGGACATGGCTCTTTACGGTCGGGGGGATGCGCCGTGAGGTTGCTGGATGTCAATATCCTGATCTATGCCCACCGGGAGGATCAGGAATATCACGTCTTCTACCGGGAAAAGCTGGAAAGCCTTTGTCGGGAGCAGCAATTTTTCGGGCTCACCCCCTCCGTTGCGGCGGGTTTTGTCAGGGTGTGTACCCACGCGAAATTTCCGAACGGTCCCACGCCCCTGCCGATAGCCCTGGCCTTTGTGGACAGTCTGATGGCTCACGCGCAGACCCATTGGGTGTATCCTGGCCGTGCCCAGTGGGAACTTTTTTCCGATCTGTGCCGGAAAACGGGCTGCTGCGGAAAGCTGGCGGCGGATGCACATCATGCCGCGACCGCAATCGAGCATGCCTGCATCTGGGTCTCCCGGGATGCAGATTTTAAGCGTTTTGTGCCGCATGGGCTCCGTTTCGAGCTGTGGGAGCCTGGGATAAAATGAAGGCTTTGTTCCTTAGGGTCGTATTCAGGGCCAAAGGCCCGGCTGATCATAGTCCGGCCTGTGAGGAATATTGTTGTTGTAATAGTCTCCGACTACCTCGCCATCCTCAACGAAGGCACAGAACCTTTCTGACGGTTTGAGATATGGTTTTACACAAAGCTTTTTCCCACCCCAGCGATTTTTCGGAGTAACGCACGATGCACACCGCTACGCCCCACCGAATGCTTCTTGCCCTGTTTTTCATTGGACTCCTGACGTCCTGCCGCAGTCCCAACCCCAACGTCTCCATTCCCCGGCATATCCAACTGCCACACCTGAAAAACGCACCGGGGGGGTTCCGGGATTATTCGATGTATTCCGAGGACATCGCCATCCAGACCCATGGCAAACTATACCTTAATAAAAAACGCATCTCTCTGGAAAAACTTGATGCCCTGTTGAAGGTGCGTCCTGCCACGCCGGGAGATTTTTTTATTCGGATTGCCGCAGATCGTGACATCCGTTTCGCTGACCTGCGGCCCTTGATGGAAACCTTAACCAAAAACGGACTGCATTTTGGATTGTGGGCGATGGATAAGCTTCCGCGCGAAGACCTGTATTTGATCGAAGTCGGCTATGTGACGAAGGAAATTTGGAGGGAAAAATACGCTGAGTATTGTCTATCCTACTTTCAGGTTTACCATGGATTCTTCACATTGGATGACAACCGGATGACCCCCGACCAACTACAGAAGACTATGACGATTTACGGGGATTTGAATCCCTCCACAGAATTGCTCATCATGGTCGACGACAATGCCACCCTTGCGGATCTAATGGAAGTTCTGGGTGCGGCCTATTCCGCTGGCATGACCGATCTCAATTTACTTCCCTTCGATCTGTCTGAAGTAGGGGAGATTGAAATTCTCCCAGAAGAATAAACGGCCTGGGAATGAGATCGAATAAATCGCTTCACGGGGCGGCGGGGGCGCCACCGGTCCATTGTCAAACGACCAGGATAAAAGCACTCCGTCCTGAGAGTCAGGTCCCGAATTTGTCGGCGATGGCTTCGTGTAGGCGGTCCTGGAGGGTTTGGAAGG
>CAZCFM010000270.1:0-1835 GCA_964497855.1 uncultured Verrucomicrobiota bacterium
GATTCCCCGCCTCGCCTTTGTTTGCCAAGGACAAAACCGTTACTATCAGGACGTGTTGCAGGGGATCGTGGAGGGGCTGGCGGAGAATCCTCTTTTTCATTTGCAGGCGTGGATGGGCAGTCATGTGATCGCCCCCGCAGCGCTGCAATACCTGACGGTGGACGCGGTGGTGACCACAAACTGGGAGTGGGAAGGACTTCCGCAGTTGCCGCGGAGCACTCCTGTCATCGGCATCAGCAACGCCAAAGCGGAATCGGATTTCCCACGCATCATCAACGACGACCTCGCGGTGGGGCGCATGTCGGCGGAGGCGCTGATGGACGCGGGCTACGAGCGGCTGCTCGTCCTGAAATCCCTGAATCATCACCATGTGCAACAGCGCTGCCAAGGCGTCGCCGAAGTTGCGAAACAACATGCGCTTCCCTTGCACATTGAAGAGATTTCTCTTCGCAGACCCCTGCCCGGGGAAACCTTCGGGGATGTGCTGCGGGACTATCGCCATGCTCTGGCGGACGTGGTGAGGCCTCTCCTCCCGGGCACCGGTGTTTTGGACGTGCAAAGCAATGTGGGCCCGGAATTTTTAGAGGTTGTCCACGAGTTATCCCGCTTGCGCGTTCCGGAGGATATCGGTCTTCTGACCATGGACTCCACTCCTCCCGATGAAACCCGGATGGCCTGTATTGAGTTGAACGGACGCGAAATCGGCCGACAGGCCTTGCGGGCGCTTCACCAACAGGTGCAGGGCGGCACTCCCCGCCCACCCGGCTCCTGTGTCGCCGTTCCTCCGCTCGGCATCCGCTTCGGACAATCCCTGCGGCAGGGCGAAGGCGTTTTGCTGCACCAGCAACTCCTCCACTTTTTTCAGGCGCATCTCGACGAGGAGATCCAGGTGGAAAACGTCGCGCGCACGCTGGGGCACTCCCGCCGTTCCCTGGAAATGAAATTGAAGGCCGCCAAACTGCCCGCGCCCTACGAACTGCTCACCCGCCTCCGCCTGAAACGGGCCGAGGATTTGTTGGGCGGCGGAGAGATGTCTATCGAAGAGATTGCCCAACGCTCCGGTTTTGCCAACGCCCGCTCCCTCGGGGAACGTTTTCGCGCCTACCACGGAATTACCCCCTTTGCCTTCCGGAAACGCAGCCGCACGACAATTGAAATGTGAAATTCTTGGGTCCCGACTGGGGAGAGGCGTTCAGCACCAAAGGTGCGATGCATCCCGGCGCGAAGCACCGGGTTCGGTGCGAAAATACCGGGCGCGGTCTGAAGGACCGCCGCATATTCGGCGACATGGCGCACGTGCATGGGAAACGCGTACTGCGGCGGTCCTTCAGACCGCACGTCTCTCTTTTATTACTGATTCCCGGCGCGATGCGCCGGGATGCAACGCACCGTTGGTGCTAAAAGGAAGGTGGGACTTTTCGTCTGTCACGTTACATCCCGAACGCGTCGGGCTAAAAGCCCAAGCTCCTTTACCGTTACGCGCCGGCCAGGGCCTTCTTTTGCAGCTC
Organism: uncultured Verrucomicrobiota bacterium; assembly: GCA_964497855.1. Classification (GTDB taxonomy): domain Bacteria; phylum Verrucomicrobiota; class Kiritimatiellia; order SS1-B-03-39; family UBA6053; genus CAYLNG01. Next base: position 1,509 of record CAZCFM010000270.1, read on the forward strand.
CATCAGTTCGCGGCATCCTTTTTCGGCCAAATCCAGAAGGGCGTTCAGCTCCTCGCGACTGTAATCCCCGGACTCGGCCGTTCCCTGAACTTCGATGAAGCGGCCCCCGGCGTTCATCACCGTGTTGGCATCCGTCGACGCCGCGAAATCCTCTTCGTAACATAGATCGAGCATGGGGACGCCGTTGACGAGTCCCACGCTGATGGCGGCGATTTGCTGGACCAGCGGGTCCTGTTTGAGCACGCCGTCCTTGTTCAGTTTGCGCAGGGCGAGGGCGAGGGCGACCCAGGCGCCGGTGATGGAGGCGGTGCGCGTGCCGCCGTCGGC
>CAZCFM010000271.1:0-1672 GCA_964497855.1 uncultured Verrucomicrobiota bacterium
ACCAGCAGAACGTCAATGTCCTTGGGAGGCTGCACTTTGGTGATCTTGTTGTACACCAGACCGAAGCCGTGCGAGAAGACGAGCGCCTTGCCGGGGGTCAGGAATTTTTTGAGCGTGGGCCAGATTTGTTTTTGGCCGGCGTCGGACACGAGGAACAGAATGATGCTGCCCTTTTCGGCGGCTTCTTCGATGCTGAAAAGGTCTTTGCCGACTTTCCAGCCGTCCTTCTTGGCGCGGTCGTGGCTGCGGGCGCCGATGATCACGTTGAAGCCGTTGTCTTTGAGGTTCAGCGCCTGGGCGGGGGCCTGCACACCGTAACCGATGACCGCAATGGTCTCGTTTTTCAGCACGCGCTGGGCTTTGGCCAGAGTGAATTCTTTGCGGGTGATGACGTCTTCTTCAACGCCGCCGAAATTGATTTTTGCCATGGGAGGGGTTCCTGAGGAGGGGTTACGTGTAAGGGGCATGGAATATATGCAGAGAGATCGCGGGGGTCAATCTTAAGAATCGACGGATTTTTCCGCGCTTTCGTCTCGCCTGTTGCCTCCGGTCTTGTCAAAAAATATCTTGCATTTGCCCGGGTTCTCTATACGGGCGTACAGCACACCCCCATTGGAGCAAGTCATATGGCGTCGAAAGCAAAAAAAGAAGACAGCGAAAAAAACGATAAAAGCAACCTGGAAACCCTGATTGCGCAGATCACCAAGCAGTTTGGTGACGGGGCGATCATGCGTCTGGGCGAGGAAGAGCAACTGGCGCGCAAGGTGCCGAGCATTTCCACCGGAGCCTTCACGTTGAACCTGGCCCTCGGCATCGGCGGCGTCCCCCGCGGTCGCGTGGTCGAAATTTTCGGTCCGGAATCCTCCGGCAAAACCACCCTCATGCTGCACATCGTCGCCAACGCCCAGAAAGCGGGCGGGACCTGCGCCTTCATCGACACCGAACACGCGCTCGACCCGGGCTACGCCGCCAAGATCGGCGTGGACCTCGACAACCTGCTGGTTTCCCAGCCCGATTCCGGCGAAGAAGCCCTGAACATTTGCGAGGCGCTCGTCAAATCCGGCGAACTGGATGTCGTGGTGCTCGACTCGGTCGCGGCCCTCGCCCCCAAAGCCGAGCTGGAAGGTGAAATGGGACAGAGCCACGTCGGCCTTCAGGCCCGTCTGATGTCCCAGGCCCTGCGCAAACTCACGGGCTCCATCAACAAATCCAAAACCTGCGTGCTCTTCACCAACCAGATCCGCGAAAAGGTCGGCGTCATGTTCGGCAGTCCGGAAACCACCCCCGGCGGACGTGCCCTCAAGTTCTATGCGTCTGTTCGCCTCGATATCCGCCGCCTCAACAACATCAAGGACAGCGCCGGCGCCACCATCGGCAGCCGCACCAAGGTCAAGGTCGTCAAAAACAAAGTCGCCCCCCCCTTCACCGAAGCGGAATTCGACATCCTGTACGCCGAGGGCATCAGCTGGGAAGGCTCCATCCTCGACGCCGCCATGGAAATGAACCTGCTCGAAAAACGCGGCTCCTGGCTCGCCCTCGATGGCAAACAACTCGGCCAGGGACGCGACACCGTCCGCGACATGCTCCGCGGCAACCTCCCCATGCAGCAGGAGCTGATCGACAAAATCAACGCCACGTTGGAAGCCAAAAAAGCCGCCATCGCCGCCGCGAA
>CAZCFM010000272.1:0-1583 GCA_964497855.1 uncultured Verrucomicrobiota bacterium
GCGCCCTACCGCTCCAGGACATTTCCTCCGCCACTCTTGGGGGGAATCTGTCTCGGTGATCCCCTATCCGCCCCCTATCCCGGAAATGCTCGTGCGTGCTTGAAAATTTCGGGCAAGATCGAGCAGACTTTCCCATCCATTGAACCGTAGGTCTGAATCTTCTTTGCCTCCAATCTTCTTTGCCCCACCCAATCCCCTCTCCGAACACGCCGCCTCAACCCCCGCAGCCTTCCCATCCCCAGAATGGCACCCCAGATCCACGTCCTCGGCGAACGTTTCTTGAGACCGTAAACATCCTACACCTTTAGCCCCGGGTCTCGCAGGCTTGCAGAAATCCCTACAAAGAAAAACCGGAGCCGAAGCTCCGGTTTCCTAGGTTAGGTTATAACCCAGCGTTCTCAGGGAAGAATGTGGTCAGCCAACGTTCCCACGTTGCCACAGGCTGGGTTGGTTCCGATAGCGTTGATGGTGTATGCGGCATCACCTACGGGGCACACTGGCCAAGTGCCTTTGACGAAGGGGCCCAATGCGGTTGCATCAGCAGTAGCATCACCCGTAGCAAGACCGGCTTCGACCGCGTATTGGTCTTTGGCGGACTCGATCTGGCGCATGTTGTTGATGCATGCGTTCTTCTGGGAGGAGGCACGGGCTTTGGCGAAGCCGGGGAGGGCGATCGCGGCGAGCAGGCCGATGATCATGACCACGATCATGATTTCGACCAAGGTGAAACCTTGTTTGAGGTTCTTCATTGTCTTGTACTCCAGTTTTGTTTTTGTTTTTTTCTTGTTTTTGATACCCTCTTTATCTTGCAACCCTTTCCGCTTGAAACGGAAACCACCAAGCTAAACAGAGTAGATCATATTAAGCATTTGTCGTGCCAGAAACTATAACGCGTTGGGGTTGTCCCGCGTTTATTTCTTTGAGAGTAAAAAAAAGGCTAAAACTGAATTTACTGGAAGATAATTTATAAACCCATTTCGTCATAGGGGCTTCCTGTTTGTCGTATTTGAGATATCAGCTCGAATATTTCGCAAGAATGGGGAGGCGATGTTTACAGCTTATGGCCGTTGCTGATGCCCGAGCAGATTAGAGGGGCCCCACAGGACCATACATGGATCAACTCGGTTACTGAGTGACAATCTCACTGAGTTTGAAGATCGGCATAAACATCGCGACGACGATGCCGCCGATGGTCACACCGAGGAAGGAGATGAGCAGGGGTTCGATCAGGGAGGTGAGGCCTTCAACCGTGGCGTCCACCTCCTGTTTGTAGATTTCCGAGATGCGCTGGAGCATATCGTCCATTTTGCCGGACTTTTCTCCGGCACTCATCATTTGGATCAGAAGTCTGGGAAACTCGGGGCTGGAACCGATGGATTCCGAGATGGGGCGCCCGGCCTCCACCATGGGACAAGCGTCCAGGATGGCCTTCGTGAGTACGGCGTTGTTGGCGGCGGCGGCGACAATGTCCATCGCTTTGATGACCGGCACCCCGGCGCGAGTCAGCTCCGCAAAGGTGGATGTTAGCCGGGCGAGGGAAACTTTTTTGATCAGTTGGCCAAAAACGGGCATCCGCAGTTTCA
>CAZCFM010000273.1:0-1552 GCA_964497855.1 uncultured Verrucomicrobiota bacterium
ACGTGACGGTCACGGACGGCGCACCGGGTTCCTTTCTCATCAGCACCACGCCGCCAGAAGACATCGTCAAAGAAGCGCGGGAACGGCTGGGCGCGGGCAAGGAATCGCTCCCCGTCGCCGGAGCCTCGCTGCAGTTCCACACGGCCCTGCTGCGGGAAAATCCCGCCACCGCGCGCCTGAGGGTCACTCCCGCCGTGGTTTTTGGCCGGGATCATCCCTATGAAGTGGTTGTGTTTGACGAACTGAGCATGGACGTAGTTCTTTCGTCCGAGAACTACCTGGACCTGCCACTGGCCCTGTCGGGCCACACGTTTTACCCCCGATTTTTCCGCACGCAGCCCGAAGCGGGGCAGGCCGCCCGTCCGGTGGGCCTGCTGTTGTCCTTGAAAGGACTGTCGTTTGAACCCGAAACCCTGGAGCTCGAAAAGCCATGAACACCCCCGATCCCGTCGCCGCCTGTCGCGTGAACCCCAAGACCTTCCAGTTGCGCAAAGTCAAGGCGGACGCCCATCCGGGAATGGATGAGAAAAAGATCGCAGAAAAAGCCACCGAGGCCAATCTGAAAGAAATCGCACACCTGCAATACAAGCTTTACGCCGAGGACAAACAGGCTTTGTTGGTCGTGCTGCAGGGCATCGACGCGGCGGGCAAAGACGGCACCATCCGCAAGGTGTTTTCGATTCTGAACCCGCAGGGCTGCCACGTGCATTCTTTCAAGGCGCCCACGAAAGAGGAGCTGGCGCACGACTACCTCTGGCGCATTCATTCCGCAGCCCCGCGCCACGGCGAGGTCGGAATTTTCAACCGCTCCCACTACGAGGACGTGTTGATCGCCCGGGTGCGTTCCCTCGTGCCCGAAAAAACCTGGCGGGCCCGCTACGCGCAGATCAACCAGTTCGAAAACCTGCTGGCGAGTTCAGGCACACACGTGCTGAAATTTTTCCTCTACATTTCGAAGGAGGAACAGGAGCAGCGTTTTCGCGAACGCCTCCAGAACCCCGAAAAACAATGGAAATTCAATCCCGAGGACCTGGCGGAACGCGAACACTGGGACGCCTACCTCGACGCCTTCCAGGAGGCGCTGGTGAAGTGCTCGACCCCGCAGGCCCCCTGGTACGTCATTCCGGCCAACCGGAAGTGGTACCGCAACTGGATCATTTCGGAAGTCACCCGCCGCGGCCTCGAGGAGATGAACCCTCAAATTCCCCCGCCCGCTCCGGGCCTCGACGCGATCGAATTCTGAGGCTCACACCGCGTCCGATCCCTCACAGGAGCGCCAATCTCAGTTCAGGCTTCCTGATCCCGGCAAAATTTGCTTTGGCATCTGAAACCCCGAAGGGGTGGCCGCATCCCAGACCCGCGCAACGCGCGGGGTCTGCGGACAAGAATTCGGGATGCGGTCTGAAGGACCGCCGCATAAACGGCGGCTTTGCAGGCAGGCTTGGGCAACGCGAGATGCGGCGGTCCTACAGACCGCACCTCGTTTGTGACAACCGCGAACCCGGCGCGATGCGCCGGGATGCCTTCGCCCCTTTGGGGCTTGAATCCGGCT